>DASPUN010000044.1:0-46498 GCA_035622875.1 Candidatus Acidiferrales bacterium | reverse complement strand
CATTTCCTCGAAACCGACAGAGCGCGAACAGACAAAAGTCGCGTGCTGCATGACGGTCCCGTTACCGCCTAATGGAACGCGCGCCTCGCGGATGAATTCCTCGCATTGAGGAATCATCTCGTCCGCCCATGTCCTTGGCAGCGGCAGTATTGGCCAGCCCATCGCCCGGAGATTCCAATAGTCAATCAGATCAGCAAGAAAACCCTCGTCCATATAGAAAAGCTTTGGCGCCTGGTGCAGCCCGCGTCGCTGAATGCGAAGCAAATGGCTACCGATTCTCAACGGGGATATCGTGTCGCGCCGGAAGAACTCTAAGAAATTCGAACCCGAGATTTCGCAATCCGTTCCGCCGAGGAGTTCCCGGTACGCTTGTCCCAAAAACGCTTGCCGCTTAGTCGTGGGGAAGTCCCCGAATGAACACGCAATGAGCGCTTCAAACTTTGGGTCCGATGCTTTAGGTATTGTTACCTTTGGAGGATGACGGCGCGTAAATTGAAATTCTCTATCGTACAGATGCGAGTAAACCTCCCACGCAGAAACCCCACACGCCACCGGCTCCTCTTCATCGTCCTCGGAGAAAATTTGCTTCGGCAAGATGACCCTGCTCTGACCGTATTCTGAAGTCGCCGTCGAGGTCAGGTCATTAGTCATTGGAACCAAGAAATCAGGTTCGAACGCATCAATCATTCCCTTCAAAAATTCACGAGCGCTTGGGCCGCGCACATACTGACCTCTGTATCGCGCCGGCGCTCTCCGATAGACAGGGATAATGCTGTTGTATTTTCCGCCCCAAAGAGACGTGCTGATCTGAAAAGCTAGTCGAACCGATTCGTGGTCGTCCGGGTTCACAAGGAAGCACAGCCGGATAGGTCGGATACGAAAACTTGCTTCTGAAGTCTGTCTTTTCATCGAGTAAATGGAAGGTTAATCTCTGACGCTATAATCGGTCAATTACTACGCCCCCCTTCACCCTTTGGTTCCACGGAACATCATTACTTCGTAGTCGTAGGTTAGAAGACTACGCCGATTGGATAGCGGCGCGGCAAAAATCCTTTTCCGCAGTTTTGCCACGCTGAATAAGCGCTCGCCGCGCCGATCGCGTCGAAATCCCGGTCTGGTTGGAGATCGCTCGCCAAGATTTTCCCGCTGCGCGTAGCGCCGCGATCTCACCGACGTTCACGGTCTTTCCCGGCCGTCCGAGCTTCTTTCCCTTCGCGCGGGCGTTTCGCAGTCCGGCGCGCACGCGCTCGGCAATAACTGACCGCTCAAGTTCAGCCACGGCGCCTAGAACAGTGAATACTAGCTTTCCGGCAGGCGTAGACGTGTCGACGCCCTCGGTTAGGCTTACGAACTCAACTCCTAGAGCTTGAAACGTCTCAAGCCCCCGTAGCAGGTGGGAAACCGACCTGGCGAACCGGTCGAACTTCCAGACTACGACGGCGTCGAACCGGCGACGATGAGCATCTGCCATCAGTAGATCCAACTCAGGACGCCTGTCTTTCGTGCCAGATACTCCGACATCGACGTATTCGGCCCCGACAGTCCAGCCGCGTCGTTCACAGTATTCGTGCAGCTCACGGGTTTGTATCGTGACGTCTTGTCCGTGGTTCGTTGTTGAAACCCGCGCGTAGATCGCCGCGCGGAGCGGTGTAGACTTTCCATCAGCCATGTCGGCCTCCTTAGCAGGTCGATTTGGTTAGGGCCGTGTCGGTGCTTCCAACACCTGCACGTCCCGCTTACGACTCTCAATATCGTGTTCACTCCAAAGCCGGACCATCCAATTATCGATTTTCAGAACCATCCGGCCCGGCCCTTCGACTCGTTGCAGTTCCGCTCGCGGCCTTGTTTCTCCGCACTCCCGGCGGCAACTTTTTGAGGCGGTATTCTCGCATGTATTCTTTCCTTTTGCCTCGCGTCCAGTAATTGCTCGCTCGACAGCTGGCTTTGCAAAACTTTCCCGTATTTCTCGTAAATACGAAGAATCGACGGCACATTGGCCGGGCGCAAACCCTAACTGGAATGTCGCGGTGCGTTCTTCCCGCGCATTGTTCAACGAGAAAGGCACAGAACGGATCGATCGCACTCGCCCAACGTTTTGGATAGGAAACCAGCCGACCACTGATCAGAAAAAGGCGACGCGTAGAACTGAGAACTCCGTGCCTCTCCAAGTAAGCGACGAAGCGCTCGTCCGCGGCGCTAATGGTCGGATATCTTCCCCATTGTGTCGGCTTTCCTCTCGCTGCGCTTTTCGCCGAACCCTTCATGGTTCTAATGTCGCACGGCACCTTTCGGGCGCAAATCCACTTCAGCACATTTCGGAAAATTCTGTGATGCTTCCGAAGTTCCTTGGCCGCCGTGGCCAAAATTTTGTCCTCGCGGTCTTCGGAAAACGGATGTTCTCGCCATTCCTTTAGATCGGCCTTGGCGTCGATGTAGGGAAGTCCGTAGACAATATCCGAGCTTAATAGCAAGTGCGCGATCCTTTCGAAGGGAGACTTGTACGAAGACGAGGGCACCGCCGATTGCCAAACCGCCTTCTCCCACTCTTGCCACGAGGATGGTGTTCGCAAATCGGTGTTCGCATAGGCAACGAGCAAATCCCAGAAGTACCTTGGTGACGTCGGAGGGGAAACTACGCTTGATTGCCGAAATCGCGCCGTTCCGTAATTACGCCTATTTGCCATTAGCGTATTTCACTCTAACACACTTTTGGTTAGTCTGACTACGTCGGGCAGTTCATTGATGTTCTCGACCGTTGCTCGCGCTAGCAACTACGTTGGACTCGACGTGTAACGGAGTCGGACGGCGAATATCTAATAAGCCGCAATATCGGAGGGAGAACCTTGTCTAGTCGTGATCCGATTTTGACTTCGGCGATCAAAAATCCGGTGCTCTTGATCGAGGGAAAATCGAAAAGGTTTGTTGAAAAAGACTGCATCATGTTTAAGCCCGATGGCGGTCGTGAAATCTTCTGCGAGCAATTGCCATCTCAACAAGTTCGGACGAATCCCCGTAAGGTCATTGGTCGCGACGGAAAAGCATTCACAGAGTACGACCGGGTCACAGTAAGAGTCGCGCGAAGGAAGTCGGCTCCGCCGGAACTCTTTGGCGGATTGTCCAGCCGAATGTCGCCTGGCGACAAGCTGATCGAGAATTTCGCCGACGGCGTCGATCGAACGAGGAAGCTCTTCAACGAGCGGAAGAGTTATAGATGGCGAAGCGGTGTTTCTCGCGAGGTGTTCATGCAAACACCGGAACGTGCGATCCTATTTTTCCCTAAAGAAGGGCAACTAACGAGCCGAGGATTGAACGCTGGGCCGAAGGTCAAAATCGTCGTAGAAACTGCCGAGGGATGGCAGGTCAAAGACGCCAGCGGTTGGACGCTAATAACGGAGCGCGAAGCACGAGAGCTACTCGACTCAGGCCAAGGCTACAGTCCAGCGTGATTTTGCCAAGGTCTTTGACGCTCTGATCCCCAGAATAGGGCGACCATATTTTCAGGAGCTAGTGAAATGGTTCAACGCACGCGCAGGCTTTCATACGGCAGACGCGCTGTGCCGCTTAATCGCACGGACGCGTCTCTGCGGCTACTTCGTGTCTCGAAGTGTCTGAAAGCCTCCGAGATCGGCCGGTGGTACGGCGTGAAAGGCGTATCGCGCGCTCGTATCTCGCAGATCGAGAACTCCGTTGACGTGAGCGCCAGAATCCGGGTGGCGTACATATTGGCCGTCAAGCGTGCGGCAACATCGCGCGAGGCACATTTTGAGAATCTCAAAATAAGGCGGACGGCCGGGCGGTGACACTTGCGCTGGTTCAAAATATTTCGCGACGATCTAGATCGACCGGCATTCTCGATCGGTGCCGAAAAGTTCGGCCTCGACTTCGTCTACGATGTTCTGGGCGTATGGTCGTTCCTATGCGTTGAGAACGGACCGGGCGTTCGCCAGATCCCACTTTCCGATGACCTGGTCAGAGTGCTCGCCAGGAAATTCCGTGTTAAGCCAGCGGAGGCCCTTGCGCGCCTTAGATACATGGCGGAATGCGGCCTGATAGACATCGTCCAAAAGGACGGCGTCGAAATCCTCGGATCGGCAGAGATCGAACGCCGCCGCGATGAGTGGAGCCGGAAGGCGCAGAAGCCCAGCTCCGTCGAAACTCCTGAGTCACTCCGGAGTCACTCCGGAGACTCTCCGGATACAGAGGTCAGAGGTCAGAAGTCAGAGGTCAAAGTCCAAACTTCAGAGTCCAGAGCTAACGACGTAACGGATCGTGACGTAACTGGCAGACAGGTTTGTTCTTTGAAGGAAGAAAACCCTTGGATGTTTTCCGGGGTGGATATCGAAAGAGTCCCGGAACATTTTCGGACGGGTCGGTTTGGGACTCTGTTTGAGAAAGAGTTTCAGCGATTCAAGGAGCAGAGCCACGAGGACGGTGATTGTTATTGTTTTGTAGACGAGTTCCTTGGTCAAGTCCGCGAAGCGTGCAAGAAAGCCCGCGTGCAGTATCCGAAGGCTTTGTTGGCGCGACAGATTGAAGTAGAACGCGCCTGACCCGCACGGACATACGCGAGCCGAAAACAATGCTTCCGAGTTTCGAGGGATTTGACATTCACCTTTTGAGCTAAATGTTAGGGAATCAACTGAGTAGCTCAAAGTTTGACGGTTTTCGCTGTTAATTCTTGCAGGTCCCGTTGAACCTTTACGGAGACAACCGATGAACGGCAACCTATTTCGAGTCCTTCGCAAGTTGAACGGCGACACGCAGGCGGCCGCGGCGAAGCGGCTTCAGATCAGTCAATCGACCATAAGCAAGCTCGAAAGCGGCGTAATTCATCGGCTGCATAGGCGTCATCTGTCCAGGATACAGCGCTACGCCCTAGACGCCGCGCGAGTGGTTTTGGAACCGCTCGGGCTGCGCGTAGAGGAGCCGTAAGGGGTCGTTTCGATTATAACCGCTGAAACTGGCAGTAATTCAAACAGGTTCCGCAGCTTACGGAATCGGCTTCGAAGCTAAATAACAACACAAAATCTTCGATTTGGGCGGCTCCGGCTGCCTTTTTCTTTCTTTTGGAGAAACTCAATGACTTTCGATAGATCAAACGCAGCTCGATACCTTGCGCGTTTTGGAAGCGCCCTACTCCGCACGAAAATGTGCGAGCGAAGCAACAGCGCTCGACATGGTCTTTGGCGCGCGCTCTCAAATACCATCGCGCGGCACCGGGCCGATATCCTCCCGGAATCGAAGTACGTCTGCGATTTACTGCGCGAAACTGGACCGTTTGACCGCGCCGAACAGCGGTTCCGGCACGCCGTCCGCGATGCGCTCGTCTGTATCAGCCGCTCGCCCAACGTCGTTGAAATCGCTCAAACGCTCTTTCAGTTCGCCCAAGATGCCGCCGACGAGCGCGCGCTCGAATTGGCCGCCGATGCTTTGCAGCGCCAGACCGAGCGCCAAAAGCAGTAAAGCTTCCGAAACCGCGATATCAAAGTCTTCATTTGGGTGCGCGACCTCCGAAACGAGATTTTGGTGTAAGCGCTGTGTTGCTCAGCTCAGGAAGCGCCGCAGCATCGCGGAGTGCCGTGAATTCGCGGCGAAGCTGGCAGCCGAAGACGAACGAATAAGGGAGCGGAGCGCAAGACTCATGGAATTACGGCACGTGGCAAAAACCTGTTCCGAAGGGATCGGCAAAAGCTTGAGTTCTCAACGCCCGATCCGAGCCCAATTAGCGTAGCGAAAAGAAGTGATTTCGCCACGAGTAGGAGAAACCAAATGAAGAGAAACAGTCTAAGGATTTCGTGTCCCGATGAGACGCCGTCCTACCTGTCCGTCGAGTTGAATGGCCGGACGGTCGAACACCTGGTCGCGTTGAAAGTGGAAGTGCCTTCGGGACGCAATACCCCGCTACTGAAAGCACGCCTAGAGTTCTACACCTCTCTGGACGCAAACATCGGCTATCAGAATGCGCGTTTAGCAGGACGAACTATGGTTCTGTCTCATCCTCCCCTAAAGTTGAAGACTCCCAGTTGTCGCAAGGGAAAAAGCCCCCGAACCTCCCAGGTCGATTCATCTCAGCCCTAAACAGGTCGTCGGGATGGCGGCAGAGGAACTCGTACGCGAGCGCGTGCATAACGCCAACCGGTTTCGATTGGTCTCGAACCTCTCCACGGTTCTGCGAGTAAATGCAGTCCACGCATGTTCTCTTTGTCGGTCCCTTGTATTCCGAGAGCGGGTGAGAAACGTAAGGCATTTCCTATCGGCAAAGCAACAAGACGAACCCAGAGATTTTCACGCCAATCGCGCAGTTCGGTCAAGCGCAGTGACAGACAACACGATCAGACAAGCCAAACTCGCCAGCAAGACACCTTCATCGGTGATCGAGCCGGACGTGAAGGAATTCATCGACGAAGTTCTCGTTCCGACCCTTGTCCGCGCGGCACTGCGTGATCTCGCCGAAGAAAACCTTGCGCGACCTAATCTCGCCGTAGCAAAATCGGCTCGGAGCGGTAACGAGTGACCCCCGCACTTCGCTGTGCCGCCTACGCCCGGTATTCGACCGACCGGCAAAATCCCCTTTCTACCGAAGACCAACTCGAAAAGTGCCGCCAGTACGCCGCCGAGCGTGGATGGACCTTCCTCGAACGACACGTTTACACCGACGAAGAGATTAGCGGAGCTACGCTCGACCGGCCGGGGCTTCGCCTATTGCTCGAAGCCGTAGAGTTGAAGCCGCGACCGTTCGACGCGCTCCTGCTCGAAGACGCGAGTCGTCTTTCCCGCAAGCAGGCGGACGTTTTGAACCTGTGCGAGCGTCTGAGCTTTGCGGGCGTCTCGATCCATTTCATCTCGCAGGGAATCGACTCCGGCGACGAGAAGTTCCAACTTCTTTTGCTCGCTCGCGGAATGATCGATCAGCTTTTTCTTGCCGATACCGCGAAGCGCGTTCGTCGCGGTCTCGAAGGACTGATCCGGCGCGGCCTTCATACGGGCGGCCGATGCCACGGCTATCGCAGCCGGAAGGACTCTGACGGAACACGGCTCGAAATCTATGAGCCGGAAGCAATCATCGTGCGCCGAATTTTCCATCTCTACGCTGACGGTTTGAGCTTGAAGGCGATCGCGAAGAAGCTAAATGCCGAGGGCGTCACGTCGCCACAGCCACAACAGGGTCGGATTTCGCGATCGTGGTGTCCGACTTCGATTCGCAACATTCTCCGCAACGAACGCTATCTCGGCAAAATCGTCTGGTCGCGCAAGCACAAGGTCCGCGATCCGAAAACCGGAAGACGTGTTTTTCGAAAGAAAGAGGGCGAGACACCGATTCGCGGTGCGGACCAGCCGGAATTGCAAATCGTCACCGACGCCCTCTGGTGCGCGGTCGAAGATCGCCGAGAGCTGGTAAAGCGCATCTACGAGGACGCCGGAAAACGACCGGGGCTGCTCCGATCGAAAGCGATGAACGTCCCGTATTTGTTCTCGGGACTTTTGAAGTGCTCGCAGTGCGGCGCGAATCTGCAAATCGTCGCCGGGCGCGGCCGGAATCACCCGAATCAGACTTACGGCTGTCCACTGAACTTCCATCGCGGAGACTCAGTTTGTTCGAACCGCGTCCGCGTGAGGCGCGACGTGCTTGAAAGGGAATTGCTCGCCGGGCTTCAAGAAAAAGTCCTTCGAAAAGAAGCCGTCGAGTACGCGCTCGACCGATTCGAAGAGCAGCTCCTGAAAGAAGTCGACAACATCGGCGGCGATATGGACAGATTGCGGAAGCGCAAGGCAGAACTCGAATCCGAAACCGCCCGGCTTGCTGCCGGTCTCGCTAGCGGACTTTACTCCGTCACCGTTATGTCCGAGATCGCGAGGCGCGAACGCGAGATCGCCGAAATCGGAGAGCGGTTGCTATCCTCGGGGCCGGATTCCGTGAGGTCGAGAATCAAGAAGCTCCGCGAGACCGCGCTGCGCCGGATCAGCGACGTTCGCGAGACCCTCAACGGCGACCCTGTGACAGCGCGCGCCTACCTCGCAAGGCACGTCGAGAAGATCGAAATGCGGCCGGACGGTCGCGCTTACGTGGCTTCCGGGAGCTGGAACCTACTTGGAGAGCGACGTTGGGATGGTGCCGAGGGGCAGAGTTGAACTGCCTACGCCGGCCTTTTCAGGGCCGCGCTCTACCGGTGAGCTACCTCGGCACCGGCACAACCACCAATTCTAAGACGAAAATCGAATATCGAAAATCGAAAATCGAAAGACGCGGAGTGCGATGGGAGGCTCGGCGCCAAGAAATCGCGCTGGGCATCCGCCACGGCGGACTATGCCCCTACAAGGACGAAAATGGGGAACTCAGGATGAGTGTGCCGGTCTGACCATCGAAAGCAGATCCCTCGTCGGGCCAAAAGCAGCCCCTCGCTCGGGACGACAATGCTGGTCGCATTGTCAGTGCACGGATTCGTCGAATTCGCGCATCCAGTCTTTTTTCTTGAGGACTTCGCGAGGCTTCGAGCCGTCGGCGGGGCCGACGATGCCGTCTTTTTCCATCAAGTCGATGAGACGCGCAGCGCGGCCGTAGCCGATGCGCAGGCGGCGCTGCAAAGTCGAGGTTGAGGCGCGGCCCATTTCGCAGCAGACACGCACAGCATCCTGATAGAGCTCGTCGTCGACGTCGTCTTCGCCGCCTTCGGCATCAACGGAGCCACCGGAAGCGCTGACGGCATTCTCATCCTTCGGAGGCCGGAGCAATTCCTCGTTGTAAATCGCCTTGGCCTGTTCGCGCCAGAAATCGCAGACGGCGAGAACCTCGTTTTCATGCACGAATGGGCCGTGGATACGGTGCAGGCGCGACGAGCCGGCCGGCAAAAAGAGCATGTCGCCCTTGCCGAGCAGCGATTCGGAACCGTTCGCGTCGAGAATCGTGCGCGAGTCGACTTTGCTTGCGACGCGGAACGAAATGCGCGCGGGGAAATTGGCCTTGATGAGGCCGGTGATGACGTCGACCGAGGGACGCTGCGTCGCCAGAATCAAATGGATTCCGACGGCGCGCGCCATTTGCGCCAGACGCGTGATCGATTCCTCGACGCCGTTCGTATCGACCATCATGAGATCGGCCAATTCGTCGATGACGATAACCAGATAGGGAAGCGGGCGGTGCTCTTCCTCCTCGGCATTCTCGAAGAGCGAGAGCGATTGGCCTTTTTCGAAGGTGCGGTTGTACTGCTCGATGTTGCGGACGCCGCGCTGCGCGAGAAGCTTCAAGCGGCGCTCCATTTCGCGCGTCGCATTGCGAAGGACGTTGGCAGCGACTTTCGGATCGGTCACGACGGGCGTGAAAAGGTGCGGAATATCGGCGTAGAGGCCGAGCTCAAGGCGCTTGGGATCGACGAGAACGAGCTTCATTTCTTCTGGCGTAGCTTTGTAAAGCATGCCCATGATCAGCGAATTGATGAAGACACTCTTACCTGTGCCGGTCGCACCGGCGATGAGCAAATGAGGCATCTGCGTGAGATCGGTGGCGCGAATCCGGCCGATCAAGTCTTTTCCGAGAGGCAAGGTGAGTTTCGAAGTTGAGTGCGAGAACTCGGGAGACTCGATCACGTCGCGCAGCGCGATCGTTTCGCGGCGCGCGTTGGGCACCTCGATGCCGACGGTCGACTTGCCTGGGATGCGCTCGATCAAAATCGATTCGGCGCGCAGAGCGAGGCAGAGATCGTCGCCGAGGCTCGTGATGCGGCTGTACTTGATGCCTGCTTCGGGCTTGAACTCGAAGGTGGTGACGACCGGGCCCGGATTGATGTGTGTGACGTGGCCGCTGACTTCGAATTCGGCACACTTCAGCTCAATCGCGCGGGCGCATTCCTTCAATTCGGACTCGTCCATTTTTTCGCTGCGCTCGGAGTTTTGCAGCAGAGTCGTGGGAGGAAGCCGGAAGCTAGACTTCGCGCGAGCGATCTTGGGCTCCGACGAGGATTTCTTTGGCTGATGCGCGCTCGTTTCGTGATGGAATTCGATCACGGCTGGGCCGCGTTCACCTTCAGCGACCTTGCCGAATTCAGCTGGAGCGTCGTCCTCTTCTTCCCCCTCAAGTTCCTTGGTTGACACGCGCTGCTGTGGGACGGGCGGGCGACCGGCGATCTTGATTTCTTCGACCTTGCGGCGGAGGCGAGCGGCTTCGCGCTCTTCGCGCCACTGGCGGGCGCGGGCGAGCCAGCCGCCGATCAATCCGTCACCGGCAATCGGCTTCTTCGCCCATTCGAGAGCTGTGCGGAAGGAAAAGCTGGTGGAGAGAAAGATCGCGGTGATCAAAATCAGGATGGAAACGAGATTGCCGCCGACGGGATTAAATGCGGCGCGCAAACCTTGCGCGAAAACCTTGCCGAGCAGGCCGCCCGGAGGGAGTGCGCCGCGCACGTCGGGCACGTGAATCAGCGTGAGCTCGGCTGACGAGGCGGCGAGCAGCATGATCCACCCGACTACTTTGGCAACCGGGGCTTCCACGAGTTGGCTGCGAAACCAGCGCATCGAAACCAGGAACATCCCGATCGGGAAAAGAAACGCGGCATAGCCCGCGAGCTGGAAGCAGATATCCGAGAGATACGCGCCGAACGGACCGATCCAGTTGTGCGCGGGGCCAGCGCCCGGCGGGGCGGCGGAGACGTTGAACGACGCGTCCTGTGGCGAATAAGAAAGCAGGCTCAGCGCGAGCAGAATTGCGAGGCTCAGGCCGACGAAGCCGACCAGTTCGTTGATGCGCTTGTTTTCAGTTGGCGTCAGAACACGCACAGGAATCTCCCTCAGTTTCGGAAGCGCCCGAAAGACAAATCGAGGCGCGGCCAAGAGTCCTGCTCAGCAGAATTCTAGGCTCTTTTACGGCGCAAAAATAGGGGAAGGCTCCCGTTCGGCTTGGGTTGCGCGGGCGCTGTCGCGCGGGCCCATGAGGAGGAACGCCAGTGCGGGGAAGAATATAGCAAAGCGAATGCAAGAGGCACGAACACTTTTCGCGAAGGAGTTTCGCAAGTTGCCAATGCGAAAGTCTGAGTTTTTGGCGATTAGGCAGGAGGGCGAGCATTTGTTTTGAGTGAGTTAGAACCGCTTCTACCTGCCGAATTTGGCGATTAGAAATAGCGGGCTGGGCGTGCGACGGAATGAGTTTCGAGGATGCAGGCCGATCCCAAAATGCCCGCTGGAAGCTCCCGTCGAGATGTCGATCAAGTCTCATCTTGCGGACTCAAACTAGCACGATTCCTGCGGCGAAATTCTTGTACGAAGGGACAGTTCACGTACAAGGCATAGTACCCCTGTGCTTGCCGGAGTAAGGGTGCGCTCCCAGAACGGGAGGCTGTGTCGGAGAATCTCAGTAGCCTAGGTGGAAGTGCAAGAAAGCGATGCCGGCCGCGGCCAGCAAGCAGTAGACGCCGAACCAATACCAGCGGCCTTCTTCGAGCCAGCGGCTTAGCCATTTCAGCGCGATCAGACCTGCCAGAAATGCGAAGAGGGCACCCAGCAGGCTGGGCTCGATGGCGGAATGAACGAGCGGGCTCAGCTGGCCGTGGTTCGTTTTGATCAGGCGCCACGCCTCGCGCGCGATCGCAGGCGGCGTGAGAATCACGGCCAGGGCGAAGCTGAAATCTTCGGCGCGGACTTTGGGCACGCCCGCGAGCAGACCCGTCGAAATCGTGGCACCCGAGCGCGAGAATCCACGGAAGGGCAGGCAGAAGCCCTGCACGGCGCCGATCCACAGAGATTGATTGGGGGTGATTTCGGGCGCTTCAGCGTCGGCCGAGTTCGAGCCCTTTCTCATCAGGCCCGCTGCGAGAATCAAGATTCCGGCGGCAGCGAGCGCGGCAGAGATCAGGTCGAGGCGATCGAACAACTGTTCGAACCACGCATGCGGCTGATGGCGCAGCAACACTTTCTCGATGAATTCGATCAGTCCCAGGCCGATGACGCCGGTCAGGGCCATCGCCAAGATCAACGCCACGACGAAATTCTTGAAGTTGGATGCATTTTGGAAAAACGCGCGAGTCCAGCGCCGCCAGAAATAAACGATCACGGCGAACATCGTGCCGGTATGGAGCATCACCAGCAGCAGGGTCGTTTCAGGCGCGGCAGGGTCCATGCCGAGAAGCTTTTCGGCCACGATGACGTGAGCGGAGCTCGAGACGGGAAGGAGCTCGGCCATGCCCTGTACGACCGCAAGAATGATGACGTGAAAAAGAGACATGGATGTTGGTCGATGTGCGCGTCAGGTGAGGAGCTTGGTCATCGAAAACGCGTCGCGGCCGCCGGGATAGTAACCTTTCTTCACTCCGGTTTTACGATAGCCGTGCTTTTGCCAGAAGGCAATGGCCGCGAAGTTGTCGGTTGCGGTCTCAAGACCGATCTCGCGAACGCCTTCGGCGGCGAGGTGATGCTCGGCCTCGGCTAGGAGCAGGGAACCGACGCCGCTGCGGCGGTGAGGAGCGAGGACGTCAATCGTGACGATGTAGCCCCACGATTTCCCATGAGCGGTAAGGATGAAGCCGACGACTGATTTGTCCGTTTCGGCCACGACGCAATCGGCACCGCGAAAACGGAGATAATTGCGGAGCTCGCGGCGGGAGTAGGCGATGGCGGGCTCGTAACAGGCTTGATCGATTTCGTAGAGCCGGTCGAAATCCTCGGGCTCGTAGCTGCGCAAGGTGACAGTCATTGGCGTCGCGTTGAGATTAACCTTGAAAAGTCAAAAGCAAAACAGGGACGCCAAGAGCGAAAAGGCGTCACGGAGCGAATGAACGTTACGCGCTGGGACAGCAGATCCCTGCCTCGCCGGCAGGCGGGCCTCGCCCCCAGCCGCGACCGAAAGCGTCGGGGCTTGGCTTCCTTCTTACCTCAGGGCAAGCAAGATGACGAGAGCGAGTTGCGGCCGTTGACCGACTGCGGTAAACCCATCGGCGATTGGACTGCGTCGCGCCAAGAAACTGCGCCGGGCACAGCATGCTGTGCCCCTACGGAAAAAGGCGAGTCGCAGTCGCAGGTCAGACTTCGAGGATGACGGGCAATATCAGGGGGCGCTTGGCCGTTTGTTTGTTGAGGTAGCGCTTCAGGTCGACGCGAATCTTTTCTTTGATGACGCTCCAGTCCATTTTCTCTTCGTCGCTCGATTGCTCGACCGTTTTCAAAACAACTTCGCGCGCCTTCGCCAAAGTTTCCTGGCCGTCCTCGCTCGGCAAGAAACCGCGCGTCACGATTTCCGGTGAAAGCTCGATTTGGCCGGTGTGCTTGTCGATGACGATGATCGGGACGACCACGCCGTCTTCTGAGAGATGCTTTCGGTCGCGTACGACGACTTCTTCGATCTCTTCGAGCGAGCCGGAATCAACCATGACGCGACCGGCCGGGACCGGCTCGCGCTGATACGCACTGCCGTCGGCGGTAAATTCGACAGGATGGCCCGTTTCGAGCAGGATCACCTGGCCGGAGACTGCGCCAACCTGCTCGGCGAGAGCCGCATGCTGGAAAAGCTGGCGATACTCACCGTGCAAGGGAACGAAATATTTCGGGCGCACGAGCTGCAGGAGAATTTTCATCTCTTCCTGGCTCGCGTGGCCGGAGACGTGGATTGGCGCATTGCGTCCGCCTTCGTAATAGACGAGGACGCGCCGGCGGAAAAGGTGGTCAATCATCCGAAAGATGGCTTTTTCGTTGCCAGGGATGATGCGGGCGGAAAGGATCACGGTGTCGCTCTCGGCGAGACTGAGAAGGCGATGATTGTCGACCGAGATGCGCGAAAGAGCGGACATCGGCTCGGCCTGAGTGCCGCTGGCGAGCACGACAAGCCTTTTCGGATCGAAGGTGCGAATATCCTGCGGGCGAACGACGCTGCCATCGGGAATGCTGAGTTTTCCAAGTTCGTGGGCGATTTCGATGTTGTCGACCATGCTGCGACCGACAAAGCCGACTTTGCGGCCGACGGCCCGGGCGATGTCGATGACCTGCTGGATGCGATGCACCGAACTGGAGAAGCACGAGACGACGACTTTTCCGGGCGCGGCGCGGAAGAGCTCTTCGAGTCGAACGACGACGGCGCGCTCCGAGGGCGTGAAGCCCGGACGCTCGACGTTGGTGCTATCGCTAAACAGCGCAAGGACCCCTTCCTGGCCGTAGCGCGCGAAGGCGTGGAGGTCGAATGGCTTTCCGTCGACGGGAGTTGGATCGATCTTGTAGTCGCCGGTGTGGATGATCGTCCCAACAGGAGTGCGAATCGCAAGCGCGACGCAGTCGATTGTGCTGTGCGTGACGTGGAGATATTCGATTTTAAACGGGCCGATTTCGGTGGTCTCGCCCGGAGACACCTGGCGCAAGCGGGCGGTATCGAGCAGCGCGTGCTCTTCGAGTTTTTTGCGAACGAGCGCGAGCGTGAATTGTGTGCCGTATACGGGGACGTCGAGATCGGCGAGGATATAGGGCATCGCGCCGATGTGGTCCTCGTGCCCGTGCGTTAGGACGATCGCGCGCAGGATGTGCTTGTTCTGCTTGAGGTATGTGATGTCCGGGATGACGATATCGACGCCGAGGAGTTCCTGTTCGGGGAACATGAGGCCGGCGTCGATCACGATCATGTCGTCGCCGTAACGCAGGGCGAGCATGTTCATACCGAACTCGCCCAGGCCGCCCAGAGGAATGGCCCAGAGTGAAGGTGTGCTCAAGTGCGTTGTACTTCCTGAAACATCACAGAATATCGTATCACAGCGGGTTGAACAGCGACGGCTCCGGGCTGTCCGAATCGATCGGACTCGATCCGAGCGAAGAGAGATCCTTCGGCTGCGCGTCCCAACCTGCCTCGCGGCAGGAAGAGAAGATTCAGGACGCTTCGCTCAGGATGACGGCTATCGCGGTGGCCGCTATTGCTCGAGCGCGATCGCCTGCTGGATGTACTTCGAAGCTTGGCCAATGTGTTGAATGGCGCGATCCTTGGCGCCGGAGCCATCGTTCTCGCGCTGCACATTGTCGTGGGCCTTGTTGAGCAGCTTGGCGGCTTCGTTGAGACGCGCGATCCAGCGCTTGTGCGAATCGAGCGGCGCGTGATCGTCCGGACCTTTTCCGTCATTCGCTACGGAGAGAAGCTCGTTGATTGCGGCGTCGATTTCCGCCATGGCGTTCTTTTCCTGGTCGTGGAGGACGCCGCTATCCGGGTGCTCGATGTAGGCGCGAGCGGTGCGCAACTGGCCGAGAGCATCATGGTAGGCGCCGTAGTCGGGAGCGGCGGAAGCGCTAAATGCGAGCGCTAGTGTAATGACAGAAAACGCAAGCAACAAACGCATCGGGGATTTCATGTGGGGATTCACTCCTTGTGAGTCACGCGAGCGGCGCCCGCGATTTGCGGCGCATAATTTAGCACCGGATAAGCGGAAAGCAAAGTTCCGTAGGGATGGCGGGAGATCGAGGTCTCAGCCGGACCGAGCGGAGCGAAACGAAGGGCGAATTTGGAGCGTTCGCAAAGTTGCAGAAAGTTTGTAAGATGGGCTGCACATGAAACGAATCGCAATTCTGGGTTCAACGGGATCGATCGGGCGGCAATGCCTGAATGTCGTCGACGCGCTGCCGGGCAGCTTCGAGGTCGTGGCGATCGGGGCTGGATCTAATGTGAAACTTGCCGCGGAACAGGCCTTGCGATACCGGCCCAAGATCGTGTCTGTCGCGACGGAGAAGCTCGCGACCGAGCTGTGCGGGCTGATGAAATCGCGGAGAGAGCACGCTCCGCCGGAAGTCTTGTTTGGCGCGGAGGGAATTGAGCGAGTCGCAACGCATCCCGATGCGGACACTGTCCTTTCGGCTGCGGTCGGCGTAGTGGGATTGCGCGCGACGTATCAGGCGATTGAGCAAGGCAAGAATATCGCGTTAGCGAACAAGGAAGTACTCGTCGCAGCGGGCGAAGTCGTGATGGCAGCTGTGGCGCGACGTGGAGTATCGCTGCTGCCGGTCGACAGCGAGCACAACGCAATTCACCAGTGCCTGCGCGCGGGAACGGCGGGCGAGGTAAAGCAATTGGTGCTGACGGCATCGGGCGGGCCGTTCCGAAAAACGCCGCTCTCGCGGCTCGCCAAGGTCACGCCGAAACAGGCGCTGGCGCATCCGAACTGGAAAATGGGCCATCGCATCACGATCGATTCGGCGACGCTCATGAACAAAGGCTTCGAGGTGATCGAGGCGCGGTGGCTATTCGGGATGGATCTCTCGAAGATTCATGTGGTGATCCATCCGCAGTCGACGATTCATTCGATGGTCGAGTATGTTGATGGCTCCGTCGTGGCGCAGCTCGGGCCGACAGACATGCGCATGCCGATTCAGTACGCGCTAACGTACCCGGAGCGAGTCGCGTCCAATCACTGCGCGCTCGATTGGGCGTCGCTCCGCAGGCTGGATTTCGAAGAGGTTCCGCCGCGGAAATTTCGCTGCTTTGAGTTGGCCAGAGAGGCGCTGCGGCGGGGAGGGCCGTTGCCGTGCGCGCTGAACGCGGCGGATGAAGTCGCTGTGGCGGCGTTTTTGGAGAAGCGGCTGCCGTTCTTGGGGATTCCAGCCGTGATCGAGCGAGTAGTGGAGCAGATGCCCCGGGCGGCGATGCGCAGCATTGACGACGTGCTGGCGGCCGATGCGGAGGCGCGGCGGCTGGCGACTGCTGAGGTGAAGACTCGGCGGCGCTGAAAGGGGGCCGCGCCAGCGCGTGTCAGCGTCGAATGATGTTTTGCGATCCGTGACGGCCGAGAAATCGGGCGTTTTTCCGCGAGCAAATTTTCTGCGATAATAGATTTGAGATCATGACTGATAATCTTCGGATCATTCTGGCGGGGGGCGTCGTTCTCGGCGTCCTCGTATTACTCCACGAACTCGGGCATTTCATCGCGGCGAAAATGTGCGGCGTGCGCGTGGATGTGTTTTCGATCGGCTTCGGTCCCCGAATCTGGGGAATCAAGCGCGGCGACACGGACTACCGCATCAGCGCGCTGCCGCTCGGCGGATACGTGCGCATGGCGGGCGACAATCCTGTCGAGGAGCGAACGGGTGCGCCCTATGAGTTTCTTTCGCGGCCGCGTTGGCAGCGTTGCATCATCGCCGTTGCCGGGCCCGCGATGAACGTGCTCCTCACGCTTGCGATTTCGTTCGGAATGTTCTGGAGCCAGGGACTTCCGGTGGATGCGTCTCTCAGCCAGCCGGCGCATGTTGCTGCGTTGCCACAGAACATGCCAGCTGTACCGACGAACGTCCTGCCCGGAGACACGATCCTTGCCGTTAACGGAATTGCGACGGCGACGTGGGAAAAGGTGCTCTCGGTAGCGGGTGAGGCGAAGCCCGGGGACTCAGTCACGATCAAAGTGCTGCGCGACGGCTCTCAGCAGACGCTGACAGCGAAGGCGCCGGAGCATGCAACCTCAACCGACTCGATCGTGGGCTATCCCGCATCGTCAGCCGCGATCGACGAAGTCGAGATTGGCTTTCCGGCCGAGAAGGCAGGCATGAGGCCGGACGACACGATTGTCCAGATCAACGGCCAGCCGGTCTACAGCTGGCTGCAACTCTTGGATCACGTCCGCAATTCCGACGGCAATACCATCCACTTCGTCGTGCGGCGCGGGAACGTGACAATTCCGATGGACATCGCACCGGTTCGCAAGATGGATCCGGGCGGCGACCTGGCGTGGCAGATTGGCGTGACACCTAAGGGCGACGAGGCCTACGAGCGTCAGAGTTTCAGAGAGGCGCTGCAAGACGCTGGCAACGCGACGGTTGGAGGCGTGCGAATGA
The DNA here is from genome assembly GCA_035622875.1 of Candidatus Acidiferrales bacterium. Lineage (GTDB taxonomy): Bacteria > Acidobacteriota > Terriglobia > Acidiferrales > UBA7541 > Palsa-295. The sequence goes on along the minus strand of DASPUN010000044.1, from coordinate 28,732 downwards.
TTGGGCAGGTTCTCGGCGGCCTGTTCAGCGGCAAAGTTTCGGTGCGCGACTTGCAGACCGTAGTCGGCATCGCGCGCGCGGCTGGCCGAGCCGCGAAGCGTGGGCCGATGAGATTGCTCGATCTCACCGCGGTGCTGAGCTTGAATCTTGGGCTGCTCAACTTGCTGCCGATTCCGATTCTCGATGGCGGCCATGTGCTGCTGCTTGCGATCGAAGGAGCGATGCGGCGCGACTTGAGCGTGGCGTTCAAAGAGCGATTCGTGCAGGTGGGACTCGTATTCCTGCTCTGCTTCTTTGCCGTGGTGATGTATAACGACATTCTGAGGGCGATCCAGGTCCACTGGTAAGGCGTCGCCTGTGGCGAAACGAAGACCGGCGTTCTGTTATAATTCCCCTGTATGTCCGCGACACCCGAACACCGCGTATCGACCGGCGAGCGTATCAACGACCAAGAGCCGGCGGGACACCTCCAGCGCGAGTTGAGGGCCCGGCGGATTCGCCTGACGCGCCAGCGGCGCGTGGTAGTTCAGGTGATGGAGTCGGCGGCGCGTCACCTTGACGCGAATGAAATCCTGGAGCTCGCGCAGAAAATCGATCCCGAAATCACGCAAGTCACCGTCTATCGCACGCTGGAGCTACTGAAGCGTCATGCGTTGATCGACGAGCTCGATTTGCTGCACCTCCGCGGCCATCGCCATTTCTACGAGAGCCACGGCCCGCGCGATCACATCCATGTCGCCTGTGTGGGCTGCGGCAAAGTGCGCGAGGTCGAAAGCCCGCTTTACGAGGAACTGAAGCAGCAGATTTCACGCGATTGCGGGATTGAGATCACCGTTGCCCGCACAGAGATCGGCGGTTTGTGCGAGGCATGCCGCGCGAAGGCGTGATCCGCGAGCGTCGCATCTCGTAGAAGTGAGCGAATCTTCCCGGTTGTAGACCTTCCCGCGATTCGGACCAACTAGGCGATTGTTTTCGAGCTTGAGGCGCGGAAAAACTCTTTCGCTTGATCGATGTCGCGCAGGATGTGCTCGCGAAGTTCTGCGGGGCCGGAGAACTTTCGCTCGTTACGCAGGCGCGACCAGAAGCGGACCTCCAAGTCGCCATTCGTCAGCGTCTCGTTGAAATCGAAGAGATGTGATTCGATCGTCGTGCGCGAACCGTCAAAGGTGGGGCGCACGCCAATGTTGGTTGCCGCGCGGTAGATTTTTCCTGCGACAACCGCTTCGGTGGCGTAGACGCCATTCTTGGGCAACACTTCCTGCTCGGTCGCCAGATTCAACGTTGGAACAACGAGCTTGCGGCCCTGGCCCGTGCCCGATTGAATTCGTCCGGCAAGCGCGAATGGCCTGCCGAGCATAAGCCGCGCGTCGTCTACTTTGCCCTCACGAAGCGCGGTGCGAATTGCCGTGCTGGAGACGATCACGCCGTCAGCCGTGACCGGCGGAACGATTTCCACTTCAAACAGCCACTGGCGCCCAAGCTTCGCCAGCAAATTCGCGTCGCCTATTTGGCGATGGCCGAAACGGAAATTCCCGCCGATCAGCACGGATTTTGCGCGCATGGCGTCCACCAGAAAATGCTGGACAAAATCCTCGGGGCTGAGCTTTGCAAGAGACGCGTCGAATCGGACAACAAGGACCGCATCAACGCCGAAATCGCCGATCGCCGCGATGCGTTGGTCGAGGGTTTGAAGCAGAGGAGGCGCGGACTCGGGGCGAAGGACGCGCGACGGATGCGGATGAAACGTGAGGACCACGCACATCCGGTCTTCTGCGCGCGCGCGATCCAAAACTCGGCGGAGAATTTTCTGATGCCCTAAATGGACGCCGTCAAAGTTCCCGATGGTGATCGCCGAAGGCTTTCGATTCCCTCCGAATCGGGCGATCCATTCCTCAACCGAGTGTGCGACCGCGACAGCCATTAGAGAGCCACCTCGAATTGCAGTCCGTCGTAGGCGAGGCGGACGTTCGCGGGGAGCTTGGCGTTGGTTTGCGCGTGGCCGAGATCGTGGCAGATGTGCGTGAACCACGCTCGCTTGGGTTTCAGCTCCGCGACGAGCGCCAGCGATTGCTCGACATTGGAGTGCGTCGGATGAGGCACGTAGCGGAGCGCGTCGAGAACGAAATCATCGAGGCCTCGCAGGAGCGCCTTTGAGCTTTCCGGAACACTGCTGAAGTCGGTCAAGTACGCGGCGCGGCCGAGACGAAATCCGAGGACAGGCTGTGCCCCATGCATCGCCGGTATTGGCGTGATTTTCGCGCCGAACAATTCAAACGGTCCCTCGATTTCATGCAGCTCGATCAAGGGCAGAGTGCTGCCCGGCTGCGCCTCCTCGAAAATGTAAGAGAACTGGCGCCGCAGAATCGCAAGCGTGTCACTCGCCGCATAGATCGGCACAATCGACTTTTGCTTGAGGTTGTAAGGACGGATGTCGTCGAGGCCCATCACATGGTCGGCATGGCCGTGCGTGTAGACGACGGCGTCAAGGCGATCGATGTGCGCGCGTATGGCCTGGTAACGGAAATCCGGCGTCGTATCGATAACCACGTTGCGCCCGTCGAAGGAGAGCAGAACGGAGGGACGCGTCCGTTGGTCGTGCGGATCGTCTGACTCGCAGACAGCGCAGTGGCAACCCAGCGTCGGCACGCCCATTGAAGTTCCGGAGCCGAGAACGGTCAGTTGAAGGTGGGCCATGAGTCGAGGAGCCAGATTTGCGCAATCCACGAACCGAAGAGAGATCCCTCGCTCACGATGTTCGCTCGGGATGACGACCCTGGTCGGGTCGTCACTTCTTCTGGGCCGCTTTTTTCGCCATGGCTTCGGCGGCGGCTTTTGACATCTCCATATAGGTCAGCTTCAAGCTTCCGAGAACCTCGACGAGAAGCTCGTCGTCGGATTTTGCGAGATTGCCGCGCGTTTTTTCGCGCAGCTCGTCGAGCATATCAATCATGTCGCGCGCGCCATCGAGATCGAGGAACGCCTGCCCGGTACGCGGATCGGCCATGCCGCCCATCATTGCGGCGGCGTTGCGTGTGAGGAAGTCGACGAGCATCTGGAAGTTACGCGATGGAGCGATCGATTCGGCGGGAGCCTCCGCCGGCGATTGTTTCGCGTCGCCAGCGTGTGCTTTGTGTGCCTTTTCGGCGGTATGGCCTTTCTCGTGTGCGGGCGGTGCACCTTTGCGCGCAGACTCGTCTTCGCGCCGCTCCTGCTCGATTGCGTCCTTGCGGAGTTCGCCCTCTTCGGTGAAGAGCCGCCGGTCGACTACCTTGAAGCCTTCGTCTTGTTTGGGGTCAGCCACGCAGGGTGTCCTCGCGATTCATACGGCCGAGCGAGCGGCCGGTTCGAACTCAGAATTCAGTGTTGAAATGCAAGTTTAGCATCGGCGCGGATTCGCGACAAGGCGAGCAGCCATGTAGACGGTTATTGTGCGCGCCAGACTATTTTTTCTTGCGCGGTGCCTGGCAGACAAAATTGGCCGCGTCCTTCGGATCGCCTGCTCCCTTGTAGTGGGCGACTTGCGGATATGGACACAAGGGATGGGTCATCGCGATGCCCTTCGCCGGATTTCCGTCGACAAATCCTGCTGCGATGATTTTATCCGGCGCTACGCCCTGCTCGACCCAACGGTCGAGCGCCAGCACGACGTCGTGATCCGGATCGGCTTGCGCGGCAAGGCCGTTGCCGAAGAATGTGGCGCCCGGACCGCCCGCGCAGTGTGACATCGACGGCACCATGAACAGCCGATAGAAGCTGTCCGTTTTACCCATCGCCTTCTGCACGTTCTCAAAGTAGTCGACGCTGCCCTGCGGGGGAATCGCGGCGTCGCCCCAGCCGTGATAGTGGATGAGCTTGCCCCCGCGGGCTTTGAACGCTTTCAGATTTGGATCGTCGGAATTCAGGAGTGCGCCGAACTTGTCATCCGTCAGTTTTACGTCGCCGTCGAAATTGATTGTGTGCAGATCCCATTTCGGATTTTCGAACACGAAAGCGGCGAAAAAGAAACTCCCAAACAGCTTCGCGATCCCAAGTTGGGGCGCGCTCTGCCCCGTGATCCAGACTGGCCAGTTTGCTGGGACGGCCTCGACGCCCGGCGAAAGTCCCGGCTCGATTATCTTTCCCGTGCGAGGATTCCTCGCGCCGCCGTAGATTTTCCTCGCCGCTGCTACTTGGGGGGCGGTCAAGCAGTCCGAGGCATCGTCGCCCTTGCACTGAACCGACGCAGGATCGAAGTGGCAAAGTTGCGGGTTCTCGATGAGGCCGTCTTTCACGCCGTCAAGCGTGTCGCAGGCAGCGATGGCTGCGTTTTGCAAAACCGGCAGTTTTTTCGGGGGGATGTAACTCTCAGGTGGTTCAAGCAGCGCGAGCGCCTCCCACACTCCCATGAATTGCAGGTGGTTCCAATGAATCGCCGGTGCGCCTGCAACGATGCCGTGAAAATCGTCCGGATAGCGTTGCGCTTCGGTCATTCCTTCGCGGCCGCCTTCCGAGCAGCCGACAAAATAGGAGCGGTTCGCGTCCTTGCCGTAGAACGCACGCACGATTGCTTTGGCCTGCACCGACGTTTCGTGGACTGCGCGATAGCCGAAGTCGATCACTTTCTCGGGATGGCCGATCGCCCAGGACTGATCGGGGCCGTTGGCGTGTCCGTCGTCGGTTGCAGCGGTCGCGTAACCGCGAATGAGAGGATCCGCCATGCCGGAGAGCGGAATCGTGCCTGCGAAGCCTCCGTTGCCAACCTGCTCGAATTTGCCGTTCCACCCGGAGAGGGGTAGCCAGACTTCGAACCGAATTTCGGAATCGCCCGTGGGCGTTGCAACACCAGCCACGCGACAGAACGCGGGCAAGTCTCTGGTCAGCGGGGGCTGGCCTGGTCCGGTTGGTGGCTTGAAGCTTCCCGCAGCGACACTGACGGAAGATGAGATCTTGGCATTCGTCAAATTCAGACTCGCCAGGCTTTCGCAAGAAGTCTGTGCCCGCGCGACGGCAGGGAAGAGAACTGCTGCCACCAAGAGTACGCAACATGATGCAAGTGCAAAGCGACGAATCACGGATTCCTCCCCCAGGAATGATTGGACGCCGCCGCGCGACCCCCCGCGCAGCGCGGAGAGTATGAGCCGACGCGAACAAGATCGTCAACGGTCCAGAGCAGGCAGGCGGTTCACCGCTCGCGAGCACTCTTGGCTTGTTAGGGCGTGCGGTGCACTGTAAATTGGCATTTCGTGAAGAGAGGTGCGGATTTGCCGAAGGTTCGAAGCACAACAAGAGCATCGCGTAAGAGATCGGCGCGTGGATCGGCGAAAAATCGACGCGCACAAATACGGGTCACGAAGCGCGACCGTCTCGCCGGGCAATGGTTCGCAAGATTGGTAGCGCTGCAGGCGCGGCTGCGCGGGCCTGACGGATGCCCGTGGGATCGCGAGCAGACGCATGAGTCTCTGCGGAAATTCATGATCGAAGAAGCGTACGAAGTGCTCGACGCTATGGAATCCGGCGACGCAGGGAAATTTGCGTCCGAGCTGGGAGACCTGTTGCTACAGGTGATTTTTCATTCGATTTTGGCCGAAGAGACCGGCCGATTCACGATTTCAGACGTGATCGAATCGGTTTACACGAAGATGATCCGGCGGCATCCGCATGTTTTCGGCGATGTCGAGGCGAAAACGTCGAGCGCGGTGCTCAAAAACTGGGAGGAAATCAAGCGACAGGAGCGCGCAGACGAGGGAGCTGAGGAGTCGATCCTTGCGACTGTGCCACGATCGCTGCCGGCGGTCCTGGAGGCGTACCAACTCACGCGGCGCGCGTCGCACGTTGGATTCGATTGGGAGAATATCGAGGGGATTCTAGACAAGCTCGATGAGGAGAAGCGCGAGCTAATTTCGTTGCTCCCAGCGGAGATGGCAGCGCGGGGCGCATCGCGCGCTCCATTGGAGGCGGAGGCGGCGCGCCGGATTGAGGAAGAAATCGGGGATCTGCTCTTTGCTTGCGTGAACGTCGCGCGATTCCTCGGCGTCGAGCCGGAGATCGCGTTGAAGAAGGCCAATGCGAAGTTCAAAAAGCGGTTTGAGTGGATGGAGTCAGCCGCCGCTGGCAAAGGCGGGCGGTTCGCGGATCTGGCGCGCGAAGCGAAAGAGGAATTGTGGGATCAGTCGAAACGTGAGCGGTAGAGCAGCGACGCAGCCCTCCTGACGAAACCGGCGACATAACTGAAGATTATCTGCGACACAAGAAGTCTAAATTGGACTTATGCGCGCGGGAAAGGCTTAATCGTTTCGGAGACACTGCAATGTCCGAAGCATCCGGCGTCAACCTGTGGTCGACCGAAGCGCATGCGCGCGATTATCTGCAGCGCGCCGACTCGATTCCCCACCGCGGGGAAGGCGAGGCGGCGCTGCTGGAACTGATACCTGCAGGTGCGCCGCGGATCCTCGATCTTGGGACGGGCGCGGGACGGCTCGTGACTATTGTGAAACAGGTGCGGCCCGCTGCGCGCTTCGTGGCGCTCGATTTTTCGCCGACGATGATTGATGCTGCGAGAGCTGCGTTGGAGAGCGGCCCAGATGTGACGATCGTGGAGCACGACTTCGATCAAACACTTCCGCCGATGGGAACCTTCGATGCCGTGATTTCGAGTTTCGCGATTCATCATCTGATCCACGAACGGAAGCGAGCTCTGTATGCCGAAAGTTTTCAGATCCTCGCGCCCGGCGGAATGTTTTGCAATCTTGAGCATGTCGCATCTCCAACACCGCGCGTCCATGAAAAATTCCTCCAGGCAATTGGCTGGCCGGACGAGGATCCTTCAAACAAACTCCTCGATCTGGAAACCCAACTGCGATGGCTGCGCGAAATCGGGTTCGTGGACGTGGATTGTTACTGGAAGTGGCGCGAATTAGCGCTATTTGCCGGAGTCAAGCCAGCGTAACAACTGCCCTGCACGCCGCTGAGATTTTTCACGCCGTCTTGGATAGGTCCCGCCCCGGTTTCCCGTATACTTCTGTCGCGAGTATCAGGCCGCCCATCTAATGGACCAGATCGAAATTCGTTCATGCGCGAGCATTCCGGAATATGAGGAATGCGTACGGGTTGAGCACGCTACTTGGGGCGAGGAGATCACAGTCCCGTCGGCGATTTTTGTGGTCGCACACCACACGGGCGGGCAGGTGATTGGGGCATTCGATCAGGGAAAAATGATCGGATTCACGCTGGCACTCGCCGGGGTGAGGAGCGGAAAGCCGTTCTTGCATTCACACATGACGGCGGTGATGCCCGAATTTCGCGACCGCGGCGTGGGTCGCCGGCTGAAACTTTTTCAGCGGCAGGACGCGCTGCGGCGCGGGATCACCCTGATCGAGTGGACGTTCGATCCACTGGAATTCCGGAACGCGCATTTCAATCTTGTGAGGCTCGGCGCGGTGGCGCGACGCTATATTCCGAATTGCTACGGCATCACGGCGAGCCCGCTGCACGCCGGGTTGCCGACGGACCGGCTCGTGGCGGAGTGGTGGATCGATTCGGCGAGAGTGAAGTCGATTCTCGCGGACGACCTGACGGCGTCAACGGCGTCTGCGGCGCGGATTCCGCTGCCAGCGAACATTGACGTGATACGAGCGAATGATCGTGAAGCGGCCTTGCGTATTCAGGGCGAGGCTCGGGAGCGGTTCACAGAACGATTCGCCGAAGGTTTCGTCGCGACGGCGGTGGAGCTGTCCGACGTGACGATGGATTACGTCCTCGAGCAGAAGGATGCGATTGCGGGACTGCGCCTGCCCGAAATCAAGGAGAGCTGAAAACAGGAAATGCGCCTGCGACGGCTCATATTGCGGGAAATTCATTTGAAGCTGCTCTCGCCGTTTCAAACGAGCTTCGGCACGTCGGATTTGCGCCGAATCTTGCTTCTCGAAGTCAACGCGGAAGGCGCAACCGGCTGGGGCGAATCGACGGCCGGCGAAAACCCGTTCTATTCGTACGAGACGGTTGAAACTGCCTGGCTCATCGTGCGCGATTATCTCTGGCCGATGGTGCGCGGGAAGGAGATCGCGGCGGCCGACGTGTGGGACATGCTCGCCGGCGTTCGAGGCCACAACATGGCCAAAGCCGGATTCGAAGCGGCGACCTGGGACGCGGAGGCAAAGCTGAAGAGCGTCCCGCTCGCGAAACTGCTCGGCGGCACGCGCGAAGAGATTCCCTGCGGCGTGTCGATCGGCATTCAGTCGACGACAGAAGGACTGGCAAGAAAGGTCGAAGAGTCGCTGGCCGCGGGCTATCAGCGCATCAAGATCAAAATCAAGCCAGGGACCGACATCGATCTGGTTCGCGCACTGCGCGAGCGTTTCCCGAGCGTGCGATTGATGGTCGATGCCAACTCCGCATACACGCTGGATGACGCCCCACTGCTCAAGCAGCTGGACGCGTTTCATCTGATGATGATCGAACAGCCGCTCGGCTGGGACGACATCTACTCGCACGCGAAGCTGCAACGCCAGCTAGAGACGCCGATTTGCCTGGATGAGTGCATTCACGAGGTGGAACACGCCCGTGCCGCAATCGAAATCGGGGCATGCCGCATCATCAACATTAAACTTGGACGCGTCGGCGGCCACACGGCCGCCCGGCGGATGCATGATCTGTGCCGGGAAAATGCAATTCCGGTGTGGTGCGGCGGAATGCTCGAATCGGGAATCGGCCGGGCGCACAACATTGCGATGTCGTCGCTCGCGAATTTCTCTCTGCCGGGCGACGTCTCGGCCAGCAAGCGATACTGGGCGGAAGACATCATCGAGCCGGAAGTGGAAGTTTCAAAGCAGGGGACGATTCGCGTGCCGACGACGCCGGGCATCGGGTACACGCCGCGGATCGACCGAATCGAATCGCTCACGAAACGCCGCGAGGTCCTCGAATAGGCTTTGGCTGCTCCCGCCGCGAGCCCCTCAACCGAAATGGCAAGCTCTTCGCCGAATCTCGAGAAGCGCCCAAGTTCCCTCGCGCTTGCATCGGCGCTCGGCGCGGTCCTGATGATGTGGTCGGTGAACTACATCGTCGGCAAGATCACGCTGAAGCATATCGACGCACTGACGCTTGCGGTCCTGCGGGCGGAACTTGTGGCGGCGATGCTTCTGGCGATCTACTTCGCGCATCGAGAGCGCATGCCACTGCGCCGGCGCGACATCTGGACATTCGTGTATCTGGGATTGTTCGGCTACGTCATCAATCAAGGCTGTTTCATCGTGGGCCTGGGGAGCACGACTTCGAACCACTCGGCTGTGCTGATCGCGTCGTCGCCGATCATCATCTTGCTGCTGGCGAGCGCGATGAGGCTCGAGAAGCTGACAGTCGCGAAAATGCTGGGAATGGCGATCTGTTTCGTCGGCGTCGTGGCGCTTGAGACGGAGCACGGATCGCCGGCCCATTCGCCATTGCTGGCCGGCGACATGATTACGCTCGCTGGAGTACTTGGATTCTCGGCCTACGCCGTACTGGGCAAGAAAGTTGCGCGCGCGTACGACACGATTTCGATGAATGCATTCAACGCTGCGGCGGCGGGAATTCTGCTGCTGCCGCTCGCCGTGCGACAGGGAATTCATCTTGATTGGAAGGCGGTCGGCTGGGTCGGATGGGCGGGATTGCTTTACATGGCCTCGCTGAGTGCGGTGGCGGGCTATTTGCTGTTTTACTGGCTGCTCCAGCACATGGAGGCTTCGCGCGTCGTGGTGATCAATTATTTCCAACCCGTCGTTGTGGTGATCCTTTCGATTCCGTTGTTGGGAGAACGGCCGACGGCCCGGCTGCTGGAAAGTGCCGCACTTGTGCTGGTCGGCGTGTACCTGGCCGAACGGGTTCCAGGATAAAACAAGAAAGGCGGCGCCGTTGAGGGCGCCGCCTTGTTGGAATCGCGAAAAATCGCAGTTAGATTTCGCCTTATTGCTTCGGCGGCGGAGGGAGCGCCATTTCGCCGTCGATTAGGATCGTGAGGTCGTCGCCGACCATACCCGGATCGGCGCTCACGCCAAAGTCCTGACGGTTGATCTTCGTGGTCGCCGAGAATCCACGGCGCTGGCTGCCCATCGCGCTGATCGGAGCCGTCGGGCCGGTGACGTCAAGCGTAACTTCCTTCGTAACGTCGCGGATCGTGAGATTACCGGTCACTTTCAGCGTGGTGTCGCCCGACTTCACGACTTTCGTCGACTGGAACGTGATCGTGGGGAATTGTGCGGCGTTGAGGAAGTGCTCACTCTTGAGGTCGTCATCGCGGCGCGAAACGCGCGTGTCGATCGAGTTGACGTCAATCGTGACGCTTACGTTTGATTTGGTGACATCCGCGTCGTCCAGCGTGACGGTGCCGGTGACCTTGGTAAAATCGCCTTGCACCGTCGAAATTCCGAGATGCTTGACGAAGAATTGCGCGTTGGTGTGAAACGGATCCAGATTCCAGGTGCTTGACGCTGCAATCGCCGGCATTGCCATGAAGGCCGCCAGACCGGCAGCCGCGAGAAACTTCTTCATTTGTTGCCTCCTCAGATTCCGCTTTGATTTCGATTGAAAACAGCGGCGGGCTGCCGCGCTCAGCGAGTTTTGACCCACCCCGTAGACCAAGCTACCGTCGCGGGTACCTAGGCCCGGCGGAAGTATATAACGGTTTGCCAGAGGGTCAACAAAATCGAATGTGATACTCTCTGCGTCAAGGCAGGCCGGCATGTGTCCCAGAGCAAGCTTCGGTCGAATTCTTGCCAGGTTTCTGGCCGCCGCTGCACTCATGGCTGCGTGCGGTCCGGCCTGCACGTTTGGAAAGAGCAAACCATTTCCGTCCGAGATTTTGGCCGCGAAGACAATCAGCGTCGTCGCGAACTACGGCTTACGATCCACGGCCCTCGACCCTGTGAAGGGGCAGAAGTTCAAGAATGATGCCGAGGCAGTCCTGCGGGACTCCGGACGATTCACCTTGGTTGACGACCCAGCGAAATCCGATCTCGTACTGCTGCTCGTCGGCGGCTACTCTCCCGGGGCTTTCGGCTTCAGGGAGTACGTCGCGACGGGAGTCGTTTTTTCAGGCGGAGCGCACCCGGGATGGATCGCTGTTCCTCTGTGGATCGAAGTGCAGGCTGCGGGTTTGCGTACTCGCGCCGCTGCGGCGGCAATTACCAAGACGTTCCTCAAAGAAGTCAGCAAAGCTGAGCAGAGTGCCTCGGGCACCTCTGGCTCAGCAGTCATCGACGACGAGAAAGATGCTGATCACAACGCAACTCAGAGCCAAGCCGATAAGGACGCCGCACCCGCCACGGAAGACGTGAGACCTCACTCGCTTCCGGTCGAACTGCTCCAAGCCAAGACTGTGATGGTAATCGCTCGTATGGATCCTGCTGTTGGTCCGCAAGGAGAGCAAAGAGAGAAAAGCGTGGAGAAGGAGCTAGTTCGTTGGGGTCGTTTCGTGGTTGTCAATGATTCAGCTTCTGCAGACCTCATCATCGTCTGCGTCCCGTTCGTGACATCGGACGCCGTGCGGGCGTATGAGACACACGTTTATGAGAACATGCTGGTCTTCAAGGGGCACTCGCAGAAGGCAGACTGGAGCAAAATGCCGCTTTGGACGGCTATGCAGATCGACGCGCCCTTGGCGCGATCGCCCGGCGCGCAGATGGTTAGGTGGCTCAGAACGGAGATCGAAAACCAAGAAAAGCAATCGGCGGCGCAGGCCCCGAATCATTAGCGCCAAAGAAAAGAACGGGCGGTCTTGATTCGGAACGCTATTCCGGAATACCCATGGCCGCGGCGTAGGCTGTGCGAACCTCGCGGGGCTGCCCGGCTTGGAAGATGTAATCGGTTGCGAGTCGACCCGATCCGAGGGGGCCGCGGCTGATCTCCGCCGCCGAGACGCCTTCAACCAGGCGCTTGCGATCGGCGATCGGAAGAGTGACGCAGAGATTGAGCTCCGGATCACGGATCGTTGCTTTCGGGTCTTCGCCGCGTGCGATGGCTTCGATGTCTTTCAAGAAGCGCTGGCGCAACATGATGATGCCGGCGTCGCTGGTTCCCAAATGTTCGCGTGTGCGGTCGGTGATCGCCCCCTGGCCGATCCAAGCGATGAAATCCTGGTTCATCACATGGCTTGTGATCCAGCGGCCTGTCGAAGAGTCCTGCACAGGGCCACGCCATGCGGGAATGCTTTGCTGCACGTAGGGTTCGCGTTCCTTCGGAACGCGGCTGAAAGACCAAGTTACGCTGAGCGTATTTTCATCGTCGATGGGCACGCGCCATTCGAAATGATCGCCGGTGAAGAGCGCGTTGGGCCAGAGGCAGACGCGCCCTACTTTCCACAGCGGGTCTTCTTCGCTCATGCCCTCGCGGATGCGGCGGTAGACGATGCCGTAATCGAATTCGTCGAATGCGATTTTCAGATGGCGCGGCGAATAGGGCCCACCCTCGTCCGCAAGGCGCACGCTCCAATTCATGTGCATCCATTCAAAGTGCAATGGATCGACTGAATTTTCCTGGCATTGAAACCAATTGCAAGGAACGTCGGCGAAGACGATCTGCACGAAGCCGTTCTTCCACGTGAAAGGCTCCCAGTTGGGAACGAGCGGCGCTGGCTGAGGGCCGAGGTAAGCCCAAATCAATCCGGCTCGCGCCTGAACGGGGTACGCCTTGATGCGCACTTTGTCGCGAAAGCGCGCTTCGGGGTGCGCGACATCTTCGTAGGGCTGCTCGATGCAGCGGCCGTCCTGATCGAAAAGCCAGCCGTGATAATTACAGCGCAGTCCGCACTGTTCGACGAATCCGTAGGACATATCTGCGCTGCGATGGGGGCAATGGCGATCGACCAAGCCAAACGTTCCGTTCATATCCTTGTAGAGCGTCAAATCCTCGCCCATCAGGCGAACGGGCTTCACGTTTTCGTTCTCGAATTCGCTGACTCCGGCGATAGGCATCCAGTAGCGACGGAGCAAATCGCCCATTGGTGTGCCGGCGCCGACTTGGGTCAAAAGCTGGTTCTTTGAGGAGTCGAGCATGAGTGATTTCGCCGGGATTCTATATCAAATGCCGGTGCGGACCCAATATGTGGCTCGAGGCCTCTCGCGGAGCGGAATACGGTCGCACTCAGGTCGGCGTCGCAAATGACGTGGGCATGGAAATCCTTCGAATCGCCGAACACAGCGGCGCCGATATGATCGTGATCGCCACCCACGGAATGACCGGCTGGCACAAGCTGGTGTTTGGATCCGTCGCGGAGAAAGTCGTGAAAATGGCGGTGTGCCCTGTGTTGGTTCTGCGAGCCGCGCGCAAGGCGGAACAGGACGAACCCGCCCATAGGCGCGATTCAGTCCCCGTCTAGCGCTTTAGGGAAGAATCCAGTCGCGGGGCGCTTCGATGAATTGGAAGGCGCACGTTTGGCCGCGCGCTACCGGCGATTCGATGCGAACGGCTTTGGCCTGTCCCACTAGCGGGTGGCCGTCTTTGGCGAGCCGAACCTCGACGATCGATCCCTCCTCGATTCCCGCGGGACACTCGCAGGAAAAGCCGTTTGCAGTGACGCTATCGGTGACCGTCGTAACGTGCAACGGGATTCCCGTGGCGTCTTGACCAATGAGCTTCACCGGCGTGCGAAACCTCACCCGCACCTCGGGCCGCTTCGCGCTGTGGCCGTCGATGGCGGCTTCCAACTGCTTTCTCAGCGCCGCGAAGTCGACCGGTTTCTGGAAAAAACCCTTCGCGCCGAGATTGTTGCAGAAGTCGCGGTAACGCTCCGCCGATTCTCCGGAAACTATGAAAATCGGAATCTGTTGCGTGAAGCTGAGGGCAGAGAGCGTCTGGCAAATTTCGAAGCCGGAGTACTTGGGCATCATTAGATCAAGGAGAATCGCGTCGGGCTTCCGCTCGAGCGCCAGGACGATGCCTTCTTCGGGATCAGGCGTCTCAATGATCTCGTAGGAGTGCTCCAGCCGCGTCCGGAGAAGCTTTCGCATCGAGTCGTCATCGTCAATCAGCAGAATCTTGTGCATTCGCAGTTTCCGTGTCCCGGATCGAGATTATTCGAAGGACTCCTCATTGACCTTCCACTCTTCGACTTGGGGAGACGTTCTTTCGGCCGGCTGCGCGTCTTCGGGTATCTTCAAAATCGCGGCCGTCATGTCATCGCTCGGATTGCCGCCGGTGAAATCCTCGATCGAATCGAAAACGGAGCGCAGAAAAACGTCCGACGAGCTGTAATCGAGCATCGCGCACAGATCGATCAGGCGGGGCATATCGAGCGGATCGCCGTCGCGTCCCTTGGCTTCGGAGAGGCCGTCGGTCGTAAACAGCACTGCATCCCCGGGCGACAGTCGAATGGTGTACTGGTCGTAGGTCGCAGAATCGAACAGGCCCGAGGGCAATCCGCCGTCGCCGATCGTGCAGCAGCCGTCGGCAGAGAGATGCAGCGGTAGCGGAAGTCCTGCGTTCGCGAAATGCAATTCGAGCGTCGCCGGATCATAGACCGCGTATTGAGTGGCGCAGTAACGGGAGGGGATGGGGCGCACGCGCAGCCGTCTGTTGAAAAGTTCGAGCACTGCCGATGGTTCCTGTCCTGTCTTGTGGATCGCGCGCATTCCGCCGGCCGCCAGCGCCGCGTACATCGCCGCGGGTAAGCCTTTTCCGACCACATCGCCGAGATAGATTCCCAGTTTGCCGTCCGACAACAGGAAATAATCCAGGAAATCGCCGCCTACTTCGGCGAAGGTCCGCATCAGATAGGTTATTTCAAGGTTTTTCTCGCGGAGAGGCTCGCGCGGCAGAAGCAGTTTCTGGATCAGGACAGCCTCGCCGACGACGAGTTCTGAGAATCCCCGCGGCTTTTCCGCAGCCGGCGCTTCGCACGCCTCGACTGATTTGACGTTTGCCATGGTTATTGTCCGCTGAGCGCGAGAAGCCGACGATGCGCCTCAGCGAGACCGTCCTATCGAAGGGGAGACAGAGCAGCCGCACGCCCTTCTTTCACGTTACGGCCAACCCCACGCCGAACGCAAGTGGACCCACGTGCAGTTCTAGCAACATGGTGTGGTGGGGGACATCGGCGTTTATCGCCATCGCGCGCTAACCGCCTCGAGTGGCCTGCGTTGACACGCTTGGGGTCGCATGCTACGTTCCGCGACGAAATGGCGGCCACGGCTTCCCCCTCGCGCAAGCGCATCGCAGTGATTCCGGGTGATGGCATTGGGAAGGAAGTGATTCCTGAGGCGGTAAAGGTTTTGAATGCGGCCGCGGCGCGCGGAGGCCGCGAGCTTGCGATCAAGGAATTCGACTGGGGAGCGGACCGCTATTTGCGCGACGGCACGACGCTTCCTGCCGATGCGGTCGAGATGTTTCGCCGCGATTACGACGCGATTTTGCTCGGTGCGCTCGGCGATCCACGGGTGCCTTCAAACCAGCACGGTGCCGATATTTTGATTGGCCTGCGTTTCAAGCTCGACCTTTACGTCAACGCGCGGCCCTGCATTCTTTTCGACGATCGCCTCACGCCCCTCAAAGGCCGGACTGAGAAAGACATCAACATCTGGGTGATCCGCGAAAATACCGAAGGCTTATATGCGGGCGTCGGCGGATTTTTCAAGAGAGGAACGGCCGACGAGATCGCGACGCAGGAAGACATCAACACGAGGAAAGGAGTGGAACGGATCATTCGATATGCGTTCGAGTTTGCGCGCCGCCAGGGCCGCAGACGCGTCTGCATGAGCGACAAATCAAACGCCCTCGCCTACGGACACGATCTCTGGCAGCGCGTCTTCCGGGAAGTGCGCCGCGAGTATGCCGACATCGAAGCGAGCCACATGTACATCGATAATCTCCTGCTGCAGATGGTGCGCGACCCCTCGCAATTCGACGTGATCGTCACGTGCAATCTGTTCGGCGACATCGCAAGCGATCTGGGCGCCGGTCTGATCGGCGGGCTCGGCCTGACGCCCTCGGCAAATATTCATCCCGGAAAGGTGTCGCTATTCGAGCCGGTGCATGGCTCCGCGCCGGATATCGCCGGGAAGGACATCGCCAATCCGATGGGAGCGGCGCTCGCCGCGGGAATGATGTGCGAATTCCTCGGCTGGGCTGCGGAGGCGCGTGCGATCGAGGCCGCAGTTCGCACCGCGATTCGCGAAGGAAAAACCACAAAGGATTTGGGTGGCTCGCTCGGCACGCGAGAGGCAGGCGACTGGCTCGCGAATCGGGTAGCCGCTCAAGCATGAAGACTCCGAGCATCCTCTAGTCAGCGCGTGGGAATTGTTGGCCCTTTCCGTTTTGCTCTTCTCGTGGTTTTTCTTTATGCTTCTTTTTCGGGCGATTCTAGAGCCGCACCACGGGGGAGCCGGACTTCCATGCGTAACAGGGCAATCGTAGCTGGCGTGTTCGCGATTTTCGTTTCGGCAGTTTCATGTTGGGGCCAAGAGGCCAAATCTGCAGACCCCGCACCGGCTCCCGTTCAGACACAGATAACTCCGGAACAGGCGCGACTGAACAAGGCGACCGAGGCGTTTGTCCGTCAGCTTTTCGGCTGGGGGCCGAACATCAAAGTGACTCTCGGCGCATTTGGGCCTTCGGCGGCAGCGGATTTCTATACCGTTCCCATCGAAGTGACGCTGGGCGACCAGAAGGAAACCGGCGAGGTATACGTAAGCAAGGACGGCAAGACGCTGCTTCGCGGCGATATCTACAATATGTCGGCCGATCCGTTTGCGGCGAATCGCGCGAAAATTCACATTGACGGTAGCCCCTCGAAGGGACCAGCAGACGCGTCCGTGACCGTCGTCGAGTTCGCTGATTTCGAGTGTCCGCACTGCCGCGAACTATGGGAAGCGCTCACCGCGATCGAGGCGAAGTATCCGCAGGTGCGCGTCGTCTACAAGGATTTTCCGCTCACGCAGATTCATCCCTGGGCTGATACAGCTGCGCTTGGCGGGCGCTGCGCTTTTGAGCAATCCCCCACGGCGTTTTGGAAGGTCCACGACTCGATCTTCGAGAGTCAGGATCTGATCTCGCCGGAGAACGTGTGGGACAAACTCGTCCAGTTTGCGACCGAGGCCGGCCTCAACGCGGATACTTTCAAGGGCTGCCTCGCGTCGCCTGACACGCAAAAGGCAGTGGACGCAAGTCATGCAGAAGGTGTAGCGCTGGGAATCACCAGCACGCCGACGGTCTATATCAACGGGAGGCCGTTGGTCGGGGGAGATATTTCGACGCTTTCGCAATATATCGATTTCGAGCTGGCCTCGACGAAGAAATAGCGGAACCGATATTCGAATCTGCTCGCGGCTGGTTTCACCCTTGCCTAATCTCTCCGCTCCAGTGCTGCTCTCAGCGCGCGCACAAGGTCGATAATCTTTCGCTCGGGGTCGCCGGCATCTGCGAGGTAGATTTCCCAGTCCATGTCAGGGAAACCCATGCGTGTAGTTTGCGCGGGAAGGTGTGAACGCCAGTCAGCTGCTCCGCCGTTTCTGGCTTTGACGATTGCGGTGTAGACGACCGCGTGATCGGGATCGCGCCATTGGTAGCGGTCGAGCTCGCTTTTCACGTCTTTCCAAGTCTTACTGTCGAGTGTTTGCCGGCAGATCGCCCGCAGCACCACTCGTTCTAGGCCGGCAGCGGAAGGTGGCAGCTGTTCGTCGGACATTCAGGCGCCGCGGGGTGTGCGACGCAATTGTAATACTTTGCGGAGCGGCCCGAAAAGGAAGGTGGATTTTGACCGGCCAGACAAGAAAAGATCAAATTGGCCGATCGGCGTGAAGTTCGGCGACGGAGTTCAGGCGGCCGCGTTCGTCGCGACCGGGCGCACGAAGTCGATTCGGTCGATCGTGGCGGCAACGCCGTAAATCGGTGTTGCTTCGCCGGGAATCGCGATGACGCGCAGCGCCTTGGCGCTGGCCCTGACGAGCACGGATGTGCCGCGGTCTTTATCGGTCGGCAACGCGAAGGTTAACTCCATGCCCGCGCCCGGCTGAAGAGCGACGTCAGAATGGAAATAGATACCGGTCCTTGAGATATCCCGAAGCTGGGCCGTGTAATACTCGGCAGGGCGCCTTTGCGACAGCGAAACCTGCAATGGCAAGTAGACTTCGTACCTCCGCGCTTTCCTACGCTCACCCATAATGCCCCCCTGTAGGCGGATGAGTACTGCACGCACTCTGCCACGGTTGGCGCCACAGGGCCTTCACTGAAGCCATTGGACTTAGGTGCAACGCCACCTTGCATAAATGACACAAATCAGGGAATTTTTTCCAAGGCTGGGAAATAGATGCATGCCTGTTGCACGGCTCAGGGCCTGTTACTGCTGGGTCCTATAACTTTCTGTTGCAGCGGAAGATACGACGGAGTAGGTCGTTCACCTACAGCACGGGGTCGTACAGAACTGAGGACCCCTCCGCCTCGGTGAGGATGCCCTTCGTAATGAGCAAGCGGACAAGCCTCGTTACCGCGGGCGATGCTGGAGATTCCTGTGCACTTGAGCCACTTTCGAGTTCCCGCGAGCGGGGTTCTGGCGCGTAGGTGGAGCGAACGCCGGTCAATTCGGTTAGCCAGTTGTGAAGAGCTTCTCGCTGGCGCGGCTCCATTGTGTCGAAAGCAATTCCCATGCCCAATCCTGTCTGGGAGTAGACGACTACGCCGCCGGTCTCGAGATTGGTTTGATCCTTGCGCACGGATACGCGAACCTTGGCGCCTACCGGGAAGGGAAGCATTGTATCGACGAAGCATCCGCCAGGACCGAGGTCGGTCGTGCGCGTCGAGAATCGCGCCCCCGAGCTCAGTTCAACCACTTCCGCCGATGCCGTAAACGTGTGTCGATCCGCGTTGCGGCGTTCGGCTGCGGCGGTCGCTTTTCCACCGTCAACCTCATGCGGATTCTTCTTCGAGCCTTGTTCGTACATGAGCGTGGCTACCTGCTTTCCTGCGACGGTTTGAATGGATTATTCGATCGCACGCGCTCTGGCGTCCGACTTCGCTAAGCCATTCTCTCCGTCGTTTGCGGCTGGTGACAAGTCGAATTGCTCATCACCTTGCTCAAACACCAATCCCGACTTCGAATCAGGATGTGTGCACACCACTAGAGGAGGAACCGAAGCGCGATCCCGCGCTGCTGGTCGCCCCGGTGTTCGAGGCGCACAACCGTCGCCAGGAATTTGCGGTGCGCCGCGACGTTATCGCCATACGGGAACGTCACGATCAAGCGCATTCCGACGAAATAGTGGGGCATGCAGGTGACGAAATAGAGCCCGTCCCGCGTAAAGTCGACGACCTCGCCAACATCCTCAATTTCCGTGAATCGCGGATCGAACGGACGGACATGAACAGGCAACGAAAGCTGCAGGCGCTTCCTGCGGCGGGCGTCCCGCGGAGCCTTTTCCGCGCAAAGCTCGACGGCCCTCGTTCTTGGCCAAACCGCTGTGCCCATTCGTCCGCTCCAGAAGGAATCGAAACCGGGGCTCTGGTTCACTTGCCATCCTATCGGCCGCGCCGGCATGCAGCTATAGGACGGGGGTACTACTGGTTACCTGGGCGTTACCCTGCGCGACTTCCGCCAGATCGGCAGAAGCGCGATGCCTGCTTACCGCGGGCGGTTCTGCCGGTACGGGGATCCCTTTCGACGAGCCAGATTCGGGATCCCGTCCGACACACAGAGGAAAGCCAGCGCCGCCATGATTCCCGTCATTACCAAGACAACCATCTTGAGCCGCGAACTCTCCAACTTCAGCAATTGCAACAGCATTGCCAGATTCCCCATTCGGCATCTAGAAGATTTGAAAGGCCTAAGCATTCGAGCGCTTTGCAGAAATCGTGTCCGCGCCTCACAGGTGTGGGATTTTGGAGCCACTGGCGAGGAATTTACTTCCACTCGGCAAAATCGACACTGCAAGCGCGAAGAACGCAGACTCACCGCCGCCTTGGTCGCGTTGCACGGGAAGCATCACACCAAGACTTGCTTGACACGGGAAGCGGTACCAAGTTACCGTATCTTTCAGCAGCGCCCACGCAGATTGCGGGCGCGGCCCTTTGGGACGCGACGAGATGACAAAAACGGCGAACTCGATTCGATTTCAGCTTAGCGTAGTAGTACGACTCGAGCGCGCGTCTCTGCCCGGAGGGCATGACTGAGCTGAGGAAAAAGTAAAGCCGAAAAGCTCAAGAAACCCACCCGCCAGAGACGCTGGCAAGGTGGGTTTTGTTGTTTATGGACACTGAGGGGAGATGACGATGGGCAGTCCAGAAAAGACCATGATCGGCGCAAGAATTCTTTGGGAGTGTCTAGAGCGCGAGGGCGTGCGCACCGTGTTCGGGTATCCGGGCGGTGCGATTCTGCCTGCTTATGACGCGCTGCGCTACAGCTCGATTCGCCACATCCTGGTGCGGCACGAGCAGGGCGCGACGCACATGGCGGACGGCTACGCGCGTGCGACCGGTCAAGTAGGCGTCGCCGTCGCTACCTCCGGCCCGGGCGCGACCAACATGGTGACGGGCATCGCCACGGCGATGATGGACTCCTCGCCCATCGTGTGCATTACGGGCCAGGTGGGCAGCAAGCTGCTCGGCTCCGACGCGTTTCAAGAGACCGACATCACCGGCGTCACGCTGCCGATCACGAAGCACAACTATCTCGTGACGCATCCCTCGGAAATTGCTCCGGCAGTGCGCGAAGCGATGTACGTGGCAAAGTCCGGGCGTCCGGGTCCGGTGCTGATCGACATCACCAAGGACGCGCAGCAAGGCTCCTGCGAGTTCGATTTCGATGCTGCGGCTCCAAAAATGCGCGGCTACCGCCCAACGCTCTCACCAGCGAAGGCAGAATACGACCGCGCGTTCGAACTGATCCGCACCGCGAAGCGCCCGGTGATTCTCGCGGGACACGGAATTTCCGTCTCCGGCGCCGAAAAGGAAGTGCAGGAGTTCGCGGAGAAAACTTGCATCCCCGTGGCAATGACGCTGCTCGGGCTCGGTCATCTTCCCGCGTCGCACGTGCTGAACATGGGCATGATGGGCATGCACGGCGAGGCCTGGGTCAACAAGACGATTCAGGAAGCCGACCTGCTGATCGCCTTCGGCATGCGCTTTGACGATCGCGTCACCGGCAACCTGAAGAATTACGCTCCTCACGCAAAAAAGATTCACGTCGATATCGATCCGGCCGAGATCAACAAGAACGTGAAAGTGGACGTCGCGCTCGTGGGCGACTTGCGCACGGTTCTGCAAGAACTGCTCCGGCGCGTCGGGTCCGCCAACCACACCGATTGGATCGAGCACATCGGGCAGCTGAAGGGCGACACGGCCGTCCGCGATATCCAGAACCTCCCGGACAACGGACACCTCTACGCGGCTCACGTGATCAACGATCTCTGGCATCAGACGCGCGATCGCGATTCGATCGTGGTCACCGACGTCGGTCAGCACCAGATGTGGGAAGCGCAGTATTACAAGCACGAGCGGCC
The DNA here is from genome assembly GCA_035622875.1 of Candidatus Acidiferrales bacterium. GTDB lineage: Bacteria > Acidobacteriota > Terriglobia > Acidiferrales > UBA7541 > Palsa-295. The sequence continues at coordinate 7,298 of DASPUN010000044.1, read as the reverse complement.
ACGCTCGCTTATCACCTCGGGTGGCCTCGGTACGATGGGCTTCGCGCTTCCGGCTGGCGTTGGCGCAAAGGTTGCGCGGCCGGATGCGGACGTCTGGGTTGTCGTCGGCGATGGCGGCTTCCAGATGACCATGGCCGAGCTTGCGACCATCGTGCAAGAAAACCTGAAAGTGAACATCGCGATCATCAACAACGGCTACCTCGGCATGGTGCGCCAGTGGCAGGAATTTTTCTACGACCGCAACTACGAGGCGACGCCGCTGCTCAATCCAGAGTTTTCAAAGATCGCCGGAGCGTACGGCATCAAGTCGTTCATCGTCGAGCGCCGGGCCGACGTAATTCCGGTGGTACAGGCGGCGCAGGCGCACGAAGGCCCGGTGCTGATCGATTTCAAGGTCGAGCAGGAAGACACGGTTTATCCCATGGTCGCGGCGGGATCGGCGTTGCACGACATGATCCGGCGGCCCAACCCGCTGGTCGAAACGGCGGAGGACGAGTAGGGACGCCATGCTACATACATTCGTGGTTTACGTCGAAAACAAGCCGGGTGTTCTCTCGCGTGTGGTGTCGCTGTTCCGCCGCCGCGCATTCAACATCGACTCTCTCACCGTCGGCCGCACCGAAAACCCCGACGTGTCGCGCATGACCATCGTCTCCGATGCGGACACCGACCAGGCGCGCCGGATCGTGGCCAACATCTACAAGCTCGTCAACGTGCTGCTCGTCGATGACGTGACCGGGCATGACGCGCTGCTGCGCGACCTCGCCTTGGTCAAAGTGGGCGCCGGTCAGGAAACGCGCGGGCAGGTGCTGCAACTTGCGGAGGTGTTTCGCGCGCGAGTGCTGGATATCGCGTCGGACTCGATTACGCTGGAAATGACGGGCGAAGAAGCAAAGGTCGATCGCTTCCTCGAACTGCTTGCGCCGTACGGCTTGATGGAGATGGTGCGAACTGGTGTAGTAGCGATGCGCCGCGGCGCAAAATCGCCATTGCTCGGGACCAAGACCCTGCAGACGGCTGCGGAGGACGAGAGCGTTTCGCACTCCGTATAGGGCAGCGCGGGTTCAGGCTCTACGCGGACTTTCTCTTCGCGGCCTTGGCTCTTGTGCCATGCGGCTTTGGGCGCAACGCCGCCATGAACTCATCGAGCGGCAGCGCGTTGATCACATTCTTCTTCTCGATCCATCCCCGACGCGCCGTTTCCACGCCGTATTTCATGGCCTGCAGCGCGTGGGTCGTGTGCGCGTCGGTCGAAATCACGATCTTCACGCCATGCTGCTTGGCCTTCCGCAAGTTGACGTCCCGTAGATCGAGGCGCTCGGGCGCAGCATTGCACTCCATCGCGACGCCGTGCTTCGCGGCGGCCTCGAGAATCTTCTCCATGTCGTATTCGAACGAATCGCGCCGCAGGACGAGCCGCCCCGTCGGATGCGCGATGATCTGCGTGTATGGATTTTCGATCGCGGCGAGCATCCGCTCGGTCATTTCGGCGCGCTCCATGTTCATGTAGGAGTGGATCGACGCGACCACCACGTCGAGCTGCGCCAGCACTTCGTCATCGAGATCGAGCGAGCCGTCTTTTTTGATATCGACTTCGATTCCCGCGAGCAGGCGGATGCCGTGGACGCGCGTCTGGGCCGCGCGGATTTTCTTAATCTGCTCGAGCGTGCGCTTTTCGTCCATTCCGTTGGCGACGGTCACCGCCTGCGAGTGATCGGTCAGGGCGATGTACTCGTAGCCTAACTCGCGCGCCGCCTCGCCCATTTCTTCGATGGAGTTGTGACCATCGGACGCCGTCGTATGCATCTGCAGATCGCCTTTGATGTCTGAGAGCTTCACGAGCTTGGGCAACTTGTGATGTTCGGCTGCAGCGATTTCGCCCGTGTTTTCGCGCAGCTCCGGCTCGATGAAATCGAGCTTGAGCTTCGAGTAGATTTCCTCCTCGGTTTTGCTCGCGACGACCTTGCTGCCCTTGAGCGTCGTCAGAGCATACTCGTTGAGCGTCCAGCCCATTTCGTTGGCGCGGCCGCGCAGCGCGACGTTGTGCTCTTTCGATCCCGTGAAATACATCAGCGCCGCGCCGAAGCTTTTCTTTTCGAGCAGGCGCACGTCGACCTGCATTGCGCTCTGCAAGAGAACGCTGACTTTGTTTTCGCCGTGCGCCAGCTCCTCCTTGACCTCGGGATACTTCAAAATGTGCGCGGCGACGGAATCGACGTCCTTCTGCTTGTCGTGGCCCGGCCGCATCGTGACCAGAAGATCGAGGTCGCCAATCGTCTCTCTCCCGCGGCGCAGCGATCCGGCAGGCGTCACCGATTCGACTGCTTCCCCGGCCTTCGCAATGTAGGCGGCCAGCCGCTCGGCCTCTTCTGTGGCGACATCCAAGCGAACGCGGCTTGAGCCCGCCAAGTGTTTGAACTGCTCGGCCGCCTTGAGAATGTTTTGCTCGCTCTTTTCGCCGAAGTGCGGCAGGTCGCGCAGCTTGCCCTCGCGCGCCAGCTTTTCGACGCCTTCGACAGTCGCCACTTTGAAATGGCTCCACAGAAGCGCAACCTTTTTCGGACCGAGCGATTGCAGCTCGAGCAGGTCGAGGATGGTGGACGGATATTTTTTGAACAGCTTCTTCCGCAGCGAGTAGTCGCCGGTCTTGAGGATTTCGTGGATATGCGCGGCCATGCCTTCGCCGATGCCAGGCAGGTCGGTGAGCTTCGTTTCATCCTTGGCGATGTCTTCGATGCGCTCGGGCAAGCCCTCGATCAACTCAGCTGCTTTTTCGTAGCTGCGGTAGCGGCCGATCATGGCGCCGTCGATTTCGAGCAGGTACGCGGTCTCGCGCAGAATCTTGGCGACCTCTTTGTTTTCCATAGATACGTCTCGGCTATGTTGCTTTATTAGTCGCAGACAGCGGGATGGTACCGCATTGTTATCTTCAAGTGCTGAACTTGGCCCGCCCTCAGTTTGAGCTTCCTCCTCCAGACACCATAGCCGCAACCGTTGACCGGGTCGAAAACGGCCACCTCGTAGTTTCCCGGCGGCACGTCGGCTATCTCGAACGTGTCGCCCAGCGTTGTGCGCGCTTCCGCAACCTTAGTTTCGGTCCCGGCCACATAAATCGAAACAATGAGGAGCAATTCTTTAGGTGGAATGGCTTTAACCACCCCCTTCAGCCGCGCGCCCGGGGCCTTTGCTGCTGCGTCGGCTCCACGCTCGCGTGTCTGCTGCGTAGATCGCGCGGTCGCGTATGTCTTGCTGACCAAAGTAGAGACCAGTGAGGGCATGAGCGCTAGCAACACAATGGACGTCCGTCTGCGCCATCCGACCTCGCTCCCGAGGCTCTTTGACACTGAGTCGCGTCTCATGACCCGTAAAACCACATTCTCGTCTCGACTTCTATTTCGCAGCGAATCTCGAATAAAACAGGATTCCTGATATCGATTTAGCGTCCCGGATCTTCCCACTGCGTATCCAACGTTCAGCCTGCTTCAATGTCAGAATCTTCTGTGTAATTTTCTCGTCGTCTTCGGGCCGCGCTTTGCCCTTCGTCAGGCCTTGCGCCACGAAGATATCCATGCGCTCGCCGAGCAGGCCCGGGGAAGGGAAGATCTCGAAGAGCTTCTTGATCCGCTTCGCCGTGTAGCCGGTTTCTTCCTGCAACTCGCGGTGCGCCCCTTCGAGCGGGTCCTCGTCCGGCTCTTTGTGTCCGGCGACCAGCTCCCAGAGATACTGACCGGCAGCGTGGCGATATTGGCGGATCAGCACGATCCGACCGTCATCGAGCACGGGCAGCACGACCACCGAGCCCGGATGGAACACAATCTCCCGCGTCGCGACAAGCCCGCTCGGCTCGGCGATTTTTTCGCGCCTGAGCGAAAAAACGCGCCCTTGAAACAGGGTCTCGCTGCTTAGAACTTTCGCTTGCCGCGCGGGGTCGATCCCCCAGGCTCGACTAGCCGTCGACCTGGGGGCCCCGCCTGGTTTCCGTGGCACCGAGTCTCCTTGTGTTGGCGCTCGATTCTACCGCACACATGGGGCAGAAAGGGCTTTCTGGGTTGACGCCGTAGGGGCCCCAAGTCCCCGGTTAAGGGGGCTTGGGGACAATTTGTTGTCAGCTGGCTTGGCCGGCTCCTATACTGTTGCTAGCCAGCTATGCCGATCAACACAGTCATTGTGGATGACGAGCGCCCGGCGCGCGATGAGCTGACGTTTCTCCTAAAGGCGTTGCCGGAGATCAACGTCGTCGCGCAGGGCAAGAACGGCCTCGAAGCCATTTCGCTGATCAAGGAACACAGCCCCGATCTCGTGTTCCTCGACGTGCAGATGCCCGGTCTCGACGGTTTCGGCGTGATCAAGAAGCTCGTCGAGCGCAAGCTCCCGCTGCCGCAGATCGTCTTCGCCACGGCCTACGACCACTACGCTGTGCAGGCGTTCGAAGTGAACGCAGTCGACTACGTGCTGAAGCCATTCGATAAGACGCGCATCGCGCAGGCTGTGCAGCGCGCGAAAAAGATGGTCGAGGCCAATACGTCGCCCGTGCACCGGTTGGAGACGCTCGTCGGCCAGCTTGGCGCGGGTGATCTCAAAGCGCGCTCAGGCGCGCCGGTGAAGCTGCTGGTGAAGTCGCAAGAGCGAATGATCCTGATCGACGCCGACGACATGATTTACGCCTCGATCCAGGACGGCGAGATCACGATCTATTCGCGCGAGCTCGAAGGGACTTCGAATTACCGCACGATCGAAGACCTGATGGGCGCGCTGGACGAAAGCGTCTTCTGGCGGCCGCACCGGTCGTACCTGGTCAACATCAACCACATCAAGGAAGTGCTGCCCTGGTTCAAATCGAGCTTCATGCTCAAGATGAACGACAAACGCGCGAGCGAAATTCCCGTGTCCCGCACGCAGACCAGGCGCCTGCGCGAATTGCTGAAGCTTTAGGCTAGCCAGTCTCGAGTTGTCATTCCGAGTCCGCGGCAGCGGACGAGGAATCTGCTTTTGGCTTTAACTCTCGGCTCGGAAGCCTGAGTTTTCGTGCTAGCATCTTGCTTACTCCTCTCGTTCAGTTCTTTTCAGTTGCAACCGGGGGATCTTCGCTAGAGTGGCGAAACGAAAACGAGTTCTGAGCGGCATGAGGCCTACCGGCCGCCTCCATCTCGGCCACTATTTCGGCGCCCTCCAGAATTGGCTCAAGCTCCAGGAAGCTCGCCTGCCGAACAGGCAGGAATACGAATACGACTGTTTTTTCTTTATCGCGGATTGGCACGCGCTGACGACGCATTACGAGGACACGTCCTCGGTCGCCGAAAACACGCTGCAGGTTGCGACGGATTGGCTTTCGGTCGGCCTCGATCCCGCGAAATCGACGCTGTTCATTCAGTCGAGCGTGCTGGAGCACGCCGAGCTGCACGTGCTGCTCTCGATGATCACGCCGCTCTCGTGGCTCGAGCGCGTTCCGACGTATAAAGAGCAGATCGAGAACCTGAAGGATCGTGACCTCGGCACCTACGGCTTTCTCGGCTATCCGCTGCTGCAATCGGCAGACATCGTGATCTACGACGCCGATTTCGTGCCGGTCGGCGAGGATCAAGTTCCGCACGTGGAGCTAACTCGCGAGATCGTTCGCCGGTTTGACACGCAGTTTGGTTTGGAAATGAAGAACTCGTTGGGGGAGGATTCGGCTGTGCTGGAAAGGGTGCTTGATAACACCGGAACCCACTTCCCGCGGATTAGAGTGGTTGATAACAGCGTTACTCACTTCCCGCGGGTTCTTGAGGGACCCACAGGGCCAGAGGTCCCGGGTTTGTACCGCAGCGCGTTTAGACGCCGGGCGGCAGAAATTGGAGTGGACAATTTTCTGAAGGCCGCTGGCAAGGACCGGAAATTCTTCCGGCTTACGCAGATCTTGCGCGAACCGGGCCACCTGCTAACTGAGACGCCGCGGCTGCCGGGCACCGATGGCCGGCGGATGGCGAAGTCCTACGGCAACGCGATCTGGCTCTCCGATCCGCCGGAGGAAATACGCACGAAGGTCCGCAACATGATGACGGACCCGCAGCGCCAGCGCCGCACCGATCCCGGGCGGCCGGAAGTCTGTCCGGTGTTCGCGTGGCACAAGCTGTTTTCTTCGCTCGATACGGTGACGCAAATCGACCACGAGTGCCGCACCGCCGCGATTGGCTGCGTTCAGTGCAAAGGGCAGATGGCCGAAAGCCTGGTGAAGTGGATCGAGCCTGTTCAGACACGCCGCAAAGAATTGGAGGCGCGCCCGAAAGAAGTTTGGGATATCCTCGACGCCGGCGGAAAGAAGGCGCAAAAGACCGCGCGTCGCACGATGAAGCGCGTCCGCAACGCGATCTTCAAGTGGGATGACGCACGGAAGGGAGCGTTTAAGGCCGCGGGCATGTAGCGCACCCCGTCTTGTTGGGGTGAGGTTTTAGGGCGACCGCATCGAAAACATAAACGAATGGCGACACCCTATCGAATCAATTTGCCGGTTTACGAAGGTCCCCTCGATCTCCTGCTCGATCTGATCCGCAAGCAGGAGATGGACATCCACAACATCCCCATCGCCAAGATCACGGAGCAATATCTCGATTACCTGCATCAGCTCGAGAAGCTTGATATCGACGTCTCCGGCGATTTCATCTACATGGCGGCGACGCTGATCCACATCAAGTCGAAAATGCTGCTTCCGGCCGATCCGCTGGCGGGTCCTGAGGCGTTGGAAGACCCGCGCGACGAACTCGTCCACCGGCTGCTCGAGCACGAAAAGTTCAAGAACGCCGCGCAGCTTCTCTACCAGAAGCAGCAGGTGGAGGCGCACGTCTGGTCGCGTCCGGACCGCACGCTTTACACCGGGGACGCGATTGAAGGCGAGATGGTCGTCTCGCTCGTGGACCTGATCAAGACGTTTCAGGAAGTGCTCGAACGCCGCAAGCAAGTGGCGAAATTCGAGCTGCGGCATGAATCGGTGACGATCGCGCAGATGATGGACCGCCTGCGCCAGCGCTTGATGGCGAGCGAGGTGCCCGTTTCGCTGATCGAATTTTTCGACGCGTGCGAGACCCGTAACGCCATGATCGTCGCGCTGCTGGCCGTGCTCGAAATGGTGCGCATGCAGGCCGTGATTCTGGTGCAGTCGGAGCTGTTTGCCGATATCGTCCTACGCAAGCACAAAATGTTCGACGCGGTTTTCGCCGGGCCCGATGCGATGTCGAAGATCGAGGAGCAGTATTTGTAGCCCGCAGTATTGCTGAATCGTAGGGGCGCTGCTTGCTGCGCCCCAGTTTCGCAGCAATGAGGAA
>DASPUN010000043.1:0-50559 GCA_035622875.1 Candidatus Acidiferrales bacterium | reverse complement strand
TGCCTTTTCGTTCTCACCGATGGAAAAGTAAGCGTTCGCAAGGTCGCGGTGCAGCACCCAGTAGTACGGGTTCACCTGAATCGCCTTCTGAAACTCTGCAACCGCCATATCCTTCTGACCGGTTCTCAAATACACGTTTCCGAGTCGCTGGTATCCTTGATCCGAATTCGGGGCTAGTTGAAGACCACGTTGGAACTCCGAAATTGCCTGTGCGTTTTTGCCCGTCGCAGCATACGCGCTACCCAGAGCGAAATGGGCCTCCGGCAAATTGTCCTTCAGTTGTTCCGCGTGCTGGGCGGCATCGATGGCCTTGTCTGCAAGAACAGTGTCTTTGGTCTCGTCGTAGATAGCCAAAGAAGCGTCGCTCAATCCGGTGTAGGCAAGGGCGAACCCCGGGTCCTTCTGAATCGCCTTCTTGTAATAATCGATCGCAGTTTGCGTACCCTTGATGCTATCGCGGGTTCTATAAGCCTGCCGGCCACGCAGGTAGAGGTCATACGCATCCTCGTTGTCCGTGGGACGCGCCGCCGTTTCGGCCAGCTCTTGACTGGTCGGCTTGACCTCCAGTGCAGCGATCAGTTGCGACGATAATTGATCTTCGATGGTTAGCAAGTCCTTCGGGACTCCCGAGAATTCCTGGCTCCAGGTCCGCTTTCCGCTTGTGACGTCGTCCAGATTAACGACGACACGAATATTGTCCGCCGAGCCTTGCACCATGCCGGTGACGATCAGGTTTACCCCCAGCGACCGCGCGATCTTGTCAGTCGGGTCTTTGTCCGAGACCTTCTCGACCGCCGCATTGGACGCTAGGTGCAGACCTTGCAGTTGAAAGAGCTTAGCCGAAAGCGCCTCGTTGAGGCCGTCGGCGACGTATCCGAGCTGCTTCTCGTCGCCGAGAACTCGGAACGGCAGGATCGCCACGTACCGCCCTTGTTCCAGCGAAGGAATTCCCGAAATGCTCGAACCCGCTCCGCCCTCGTGCTTCCCCAGTATCAGATTTCTCACCTGCGGAATCGCAAACGCCAGAATCGCGAGCACGAGAGCAGCCGCGACGCCCCAAACCCATCGCTTCTGCGCGAATCCCGGAACTTGAATCTGGACCGTCCGCGTGGCCGCTTTCGGAATGACGACCGAAACCTGCTGCCCCTGCAAATCGGCCAGAATTTCTGAGGCACTCTGATAGCGTGTCGCTGGCTCCCGTTCGAGGCACTTCATCACGACGCCCACATACCAATCGGGCAGGTTAGGGTTGGCGACTTTAGGGCTCTTCGGAATCTGCTGGATCCGCTGGTACATCAATTTCAGCGTCGTTTCGCCGGAGAAGGGAATATCGCCCGTCACCATCTCGTACAGAATCAGACCGTAAGAATAGATATCGGAGCGTTGGTCCGCGGGATTGCCTTCGACTTGTTCCGGGGCCATGTAACGAGGCGTCCCAAGAAACGCGCCAGTGCGCGTCATCGACGAAGAGTCGTCCTCGAACGACTTCGCCAGCCCGAAATCGGAAACGAACAGCTGATCGCCCTTCCCGACCAGAATATTTTGCGGCTTCAGATCGCGGTGTACCACACCCTCGGCATGGGCCGCCGAAAGCGCGTCCGCCAGTTGACGCGAAAAATTCAGCGCGCGCTCAAACGGTAGCTTTGTCGCACCGTGAAGAATTTGGTGCAGGTCCTGGCCCTCGACAAAAGCCATGGAGATGAACTTCACCTCTCCCACTTCGCCCATGTCGTGAATGCGAAGGATGTTCTTGTGCGAAACCTTGCTTGCGAGCAGCAATTCTTGCTTGAAGCGTTTCAGAGCCTCTTCGCTGCCCATCATTCCCTGGCGCACAACCTTGATCGCGACGACGCGGTCGAGCTGCTTGTCGTACGCCTTGTAAACGCGCCCCATCCCGCCTTGCCCCAGAATCGACTCGATTCGGTAGCGCGTTCCGAAATCGCTGCCGACCGATAGCGCGCTCGTGTCCACCACGCTGATCGTGACGGCGTCGCTGACCGGCATCGATGAGCCGCAGTTCGAACACGATTCCGCATAGTCGGGATTTGCCGTGCTGCAATGAGGGCAATTCATTCGAGGCGCTCGATCTGCGCTCCCTGAATAACTCAACTAGGGCAGAAGAAAAGAGCTCTGTCCTAGATTAAGCGTATCCAAGGCGCCGTGTGGCGAGCCTTCCAACATATTAGTTCCAAAACGGATAAGGGCGGAAGAGTGTGTTTCGGGAGATCGAATTATCGAGCATCGCCGAACGACCTGCAACCAGAATGTTGGGGCATCAACAACACCGGGAAGCCATGGGACGGCGTATCTTAAGTATCTTCTTACGCTGGACTTCCTGAGGCAGATGCCTTGGGTTGGCCTTTGTACTGAATCGTGAGCATCGTTATGTCGTCAGACTGCGGCGCGCCTGCCGTGAACGCCTTCACGCCCTCGCGGATCGCGTCCGCCAGTTCTTCTACGGTCTGTCCCTTGAATTCGGCCAGCAGCGCGCGCAAGCGAGACTCCTCGAACAGCTCCGAATGCCGGTTCGCTGCCTCCGAGACGCCGTCGCTGTAGATTACGAGGAAATCTCCCTCTTCCAATTTGACCGACGAACTCGCGTATTCAGCCTCGGCGAACATCCCGACCGGGAGATTTCCCGAAGCCAATCCTTCGATCGCGCCCGATCGACGCCGAATCAGCGGCGGCACGTGTCCTGCATTGACGAAATCGAACTGCCCCGTCTGGTCCAGGACTCCGTAGAACACAGTCGCGTACCGGTCGTCGCCGCTGCGGTCGCACAGATAATGATTCACGCGGTCGAAAATGTTTGGAAGCGGGATATCCATCGACGCCGTCGTGTAGAAAATTCCCTGCAGCAGCGTCGCCAGCAGCGCAGCGGAAACTCCCTTGCCCGAGACATCGCCGACAAAGAAACCGTGTCGACCGCCTTCGAGTTCGATCACGTCGAAGCAATCGCCTCCGACCGAAAGGCACGCCAGGGTCGAGCCCGCCACAGCGACATAGGAGAGATTCGGCAGCGACTTCGGCAGAAGCCTCTGCTGAATCCCGCTCGCGATCTCGATCTCGTGGTCGAGCCGCGCTTTCGCCCGCGCCTGCGAAAACAGCCGCGCGTTTTCGACCACGGTCGCGGCCTCTCGCGCGAGGCTTCTCAGCACTTCGCGGTCGAGCGCCGAAAACGAACTCGATGGCGCTCGGCTATCGAGATAGAGCACTCCCAGCAGCTCGGTCTGCCGCGCGGCGATCGTTACGTCGAGCGCCTCGATCACCGGCAATTTGTCGATGGGAATCGCGACCACGGTGTGCAAAGCCAGCCGCGTCATGCTCTCTTGCGGATTGACTCGCGTTGGGCTCACACCGCTGATGCTGTCCTCGCCGACAATCTGCTCCCGCCGCGACGCTACCACGCGCCGCACTACGCTTTGCGAAACTTCGACGTCCTCGGGGCGCAGTGTTCCGCGCTGGGCGTTTCGCGCAACAACCGTTTCCATCTGTCCTGCGGGATTTTTCAGCAGCAGGACGCCTCGCTCAGTGCGCGTCACGGCAATCGCCGCATCGAGCACGACGGTGAGCACATCCTCTAGCGAAAGCCCCGATCCCAGCGTGCGTGCCACCTCGAGCAGCACGCCCAGATGGTGCAGCTCGCGCGTACCGGCGGCATCCGGCGCCGGAGCCTCAATTCGCTCCACCAGCTCTTCGATCGTGGCCCCTTCTCCTACGTAGGTAAGCTGATAGGAATCCGGCACCCCAAAATCGATCTTGTCGCTCGGCTTCAGTTCATGCTGCAGTATCTTCTCGCCATTTACGAACGTGCCGTGGCTGCTGCCCATGTCCTCGAGCACGAGCTTGCCATTTTCCGACGTGATCTGCGCCTGATGCCGGCTCACACGGCTGTCGCGCAGAGTCAGCTCGTTTCCCGCCTGGCGCCCAATGCGATAGGGAAACGTGGCAATCACTACGTCGCGGCGCGTACCGTTCGGTTCGACCACAACAAGTCTGGGACCGCTGGGCACGGGCTGGTGCACCTCGAATGAAAGGGCCGCAAGCGCTACTAAGAACGCCCCTGAAGTACCGCCCATGGTAGGCAATCTGGGGTGGGAAGTAAACAGTGGTACTAGCCATCCTAGCGACTCGGCCCTGCGGGCCCGGTTCCTGGCCTTCGTGATATGATGCCTCCCCGCGCGGGCCGGAGAACGTAGGGTGTCGCATCGCGCTTCATTCTTCAGGTTTCGGGGGCATTCATTGAAGAAATTTCTGCTTTTTCTCGCCTGCGCGGCTTGTCTCTCGGCGCAGGAACTCGATCCAGCCAAGCTCCTGAAACCCGCGACCGACACTTGGGCCAGCTACAACGGAGATTATTCCGGCCGCCGGTACAGCTCCCTCTCGCAGATCAATCAATCCAACGTCGGGACGTTGACGCTCGCCTGGGCCTTCCAAACGCACGGCACGCCCGCGATCTCCGCCACGCCGCTTGAAGTGAACGGCATCCTCTACTTCACGCTTACAAACGATGTCTTCGCCGTCGACGCCCGCACCGGCCGCCAAATCTGGCACGTCAACCGGCCCGCCAAAGGCGGGCTGCCGGGCGCCGGCCATCGCGGCGTCGCGATGTACAAGGACCGGCTCTACTACGCCGCGCCCGACGCCGTCCTCCTGTGTTTGGACGCCCGCACGGGGAAAACCCTCTGGCAAGTTCAACTGGGCGACCCAGCGCTTCAAGCATTCGGAAGTGCTGCGCCGCTCGTAGTGAAAGATCATTTGATCGTCGGAATCTCCGGTGACATCGCCGACCTGCCGGGCTGGATCGAGGCGCGCGACCCGATCACGGGCAAGCTTCAGTGGCATTGGGATAGCGAGCCCAAGCAGGGCGAGCCCGGTTGGGACACCTGGCCGCACGATAGCGATGTGATCACCCGCGGCGGCGGCATGACCTGGCTCACCGGCACGTACGATCCCGAGCTGAATCTCATCTACTGGGGCACCGGCAATCCGCATCCGGTGGAAGCCGGCGACGCGCGGCCGGGCACAAATCTTTACACCTGCTCGATCGTCGCGCTCGACGCCGACACCGGCAAGATGAAGTGGTATTACCAAATTTCACCGCACGACACGCACGATTGGGACGCGATTCAGACCCCCGTTTTGATTGACGGCACGTTCCACGGCAAGCCGCGGAAAATGCTCGCGCAGGCGAGCCGCAACGGTGTCTACGCGCTCATGGATCGCGCCACCGGCGAATCGCTCGTTACCGCGCCATATCTCAACATCAACTGGATGAATGGAGTCGACCAGCGCGGCCAGCCGGTTCCGAAAAAAGAAACGGAGCCGCAGCTCGATGGCGCTCTCGCTCGGCCTGGCGCAGCCGGCGGCGCAAACTGGGCTCCTCCGAGCTTCGATCCCGAGACTGGCCTGCTTTATACGACCGCGCGCGATAGCGAGGGCGTCTATTACGTCACCATGACGTCAAAGAACGCAGAAGGCTGGGCGGGACGCGACTTCGTCCTGCATTCCAAAACGCTTCTCGAAGCCATCGACTATCAAACGGGAAAAGTTCGCTGGAGCAAGGACATGAGCGGCGGCCGCGGCGGCTGGGCGGGAGTCTTGACCACTGCGGGCCACCTTCTTTTCACCGCAAACGATAATGGCAATCTGATGGCCCTCGATCCCGCAACGGGGAAAATTTTGTGGCATGCCTACGGCGGTGGCGGCTCGACGACTGCGCCGATGGCTTACGAACTCAACGGCCGCCAGTACGTCATCACACCCTCCGACAGCGTGGTTTACGCGTGGGCACTTCCGGAAAAGAGGTAATCGAACATGGCGAAGATTTCAGGCGGCGAATTGCTAGTCCGAACTTTGATGCGGGCGAATGTAAAGCACATCTTCGGCCTTCACGGCGCGCATCTCGAGACAATCTTTCAGTCCTGCCTCGATCACAACATTCCGATCACGGACACGCGCCACGAAGTGGCCGCGGGCCACGCCGCAGAAGGCTATGCCCGCGCCACGCGTTCTCTCGGCGTCGCGATGGCCACCGCCGGCCCCGGCTTCACGAATATCATCACTTCGATCGCCAACGCCTATCTCGATCGCACTCCGGTTCTCTACATCTCCGGTTCGAGCGGACTCAATCAGGCAGAAACCAACACGCTGCAATCCGGCATCGATCAAGTCGCGGTCGCGACGCCGATCACCAAGTGGGCGCATCGCATCACGGTCGCGCAGGATATTCCGCGACTGGTGGCGCAGGCCGTGCGGCTCGCCACGTCGAATCCGACCGGCCCCGTGCTCCTCGATATGCCAATGGATGTGCTCGTCACGCAGGTCGACGAGAACTCCGTCGCCATCCCGGAAAAGGTTCTCGTCGATTCGCGCGCGCTCCCGGAATCGCACGAGGTCGAAGATGCTCTGAAACTGCTCGCGAGCGCCGCTCGGCCGGTCATCATGGCGGGCGTCGGTGCGTACTTCTCCGATGCAGGCGCCGAATTGCACGCGTTCGCCGAGGCGACTGGCACGCCCGTGTTCTCCGACTTTCAAGCGCACGGGCTTCTCCCGAGCAACCATCCGCTCTATGGCGGGACATTCCACAAAATGGCTGATCTCTCCGCGCCCGATCAGCGCCCCGATGTCGTGCTGGCCGTCGGCGTCCGCTTCGGACTTTTCACGCTTGGCATGAGCGATCTCGCCGTGCCGCTCGCCGCAAAGATCATTCACATCGAAGTCGACCCGAAAGAAATCGGGCGCCTGCGCCAGGTCGCCGTTCCGATCGTCGCCGATCCACGCGAGACTTTGCGCGCTATGAACGCGAGCGCCAAATCGCAGAAATGGCCCGATCGCAGCCGCTGGCAGCAAACGGTTCGCAATGCCAAGGTCGAGCGCTGCAAGCGCATGCAAAAGGATCTCGAGCGCACCGGCCCGCCGATGCATCCGTTGCAGGCCGTGTCCGCCATCGTCGAGAACATCCCGGAAGACACGATCATCATCGGCGACGGTGCCGAGGCCTATCACTGGATGAACGAAGTGATCCGGCAGAATCATCCGGGAAGTTACATCACCCACGGTTTTCTAGGTGCAGTCGGTTTCGGCTTGGGCCTCGCGCTGGGCGCGCAGGTCGCTCATCCGAAGTGCCCGGTGCTATGTCTCGTCGGAGACGGCGCCATCGGATTTACAATCGCCGAATTCGATACGATGGTCCGCCGCAAGCTTCCCATCGTGGCCGTCGTGATGAACAACCACAGCTGGGCCGCGTCGCAGCACTTCCAGGAAATCGTCTCGGGGAAAAATCGCCTGAGCGCCACCGAACTTCGCGACGCGAACTATCACGAAGTCGCGGCTGCCTTCGGCGCGTACGGCCAGCGCGTCACTGACGTGAAAGATCTTGGCCCTGCGATCAAAGCCGCCTTTGCAAGCGGCAAACCGGCCTGCATTAACGTCTCAATCGACGTGGCGCCGATTCCGCCCGAAGTTCATCTCCTGATGTCGCGCCACTAGCACTAGGCGTCGCCAAGAGACATCTCCGATGGAAACTCGGCTTCTCGGCAACGACGGACCGCAAGTCTCCGCCCTCGGCCTGGGCTGCATGGGCATGTCCGGCCTCTACGGCCGCGCTGACGAATCCGAAAGCGTTGCCACGATCCATGCCGCGCTCGATGCCGGCATTAATCTCTTCGATACCGGCGACTTCTACGGCATGGGCCACAACGAGACGCTCCTGCAACGCGCACTCGCTGGTGTCCTGCGCGACCGCTATTTTCTCTCGGTGAAATTTGGAGGAATGCGCGCTCCAAACGGCGCGTTCATCGGCTTCGATGGCCGCCCTGTGGCTGCCAAGAATTTCCTCGCTTACTCTCTGCGCCGGCTTGGAACCGACTACGTCGATCTCTACCAGCCCTCGCGTGTCGATCCTGCGGTGCCGATCGAGGATACCGTCGGCGCGATCGCCGAGATGGTGAAGGCGGGTTACGTCCGCTACGTCGGCCTTTCGGAGGCGGGATCCGGCACAATTCGGCGCGCGCACGCTGCCCATCCGATTGCGGCCCTGCAAATCGAGTACTCGCTCGTGTCGCGCAGTATCGAGGCCGACATCTTGCCCACGGTCCGCGAACTCGGAATCAGCGTCACAGCCTACGGCGTTTTTTCCCGAGGACTTCTAACAGGAAGCTTTCCCGCCGCCGCGAACGCTTCTCCGGGCGATATCCGCGGGCATTTTCCGAGACTTCAAGGCGAAAATTTGCAGCGCAATCAGCAATTGGTGACGCGCCTGCGCGAAATCGCTGAACGCAGGAAAATGACCGTCGCTCAGTTGGCCACCGCGTGGGTTCTTTCGCGCGGCACCGACATCATTCCGCTCATCGGCACCAAGCGCCGCGATCAGCTCGCAGAGGTTGTTGCAGTTCTGGATCGTTCGCTATCCTCTGAGGATCTCGCCGCGATCGCACAAGCTGTTCCCGCAGGCTCTGTCGCCGGCGAGCGCTACAGCCCGGAAGGGATGCTCTCTCTCGATAGCGAGCGCAAGAGCTCGGCCTCGGCTTCTTTCTAGCGGCACATCACGCTATCTCGAAGACGGCGGCGGTGTGCGCGTCTCAGCCGCGGCGCCCGCTGCGGTTGGCTTGCTCGCGTCATCCAACAGCCGAACGGCCTCGGGACTCAGCTTCAAATTCGTCGCGCCCAGCAGATCCTTGAATTGTTCGAGATTTGTCGCGCTGGCAATCGGCGCTGTCATGCCGTGCGCGACAAGCCACGCGAGTGAGACCTGCGCCGGGGTCGCATGCGTTTCGGCCGAAACCGTATCGAGCGCCTTGAGAATCCGGAATCCGCGCTCGTTGAGCATATCCTTCACGCGGTATCCTCGCGGCTTACCCTCAACATCCTTCAGCGAACGATACTTGCCCGTCAGAAATCCGCTCGCCAGCGCGAAATAGGGAATCACGCCGATGTTTTCGCGTCGGCACAAATCCGCGAGCCCGCCCTCGAACTCGGCGCGGTCGTACAAGTTGTACCACGGCTGCAAACTCTCGTAGCGCGGCAGGCCCTTCGCGGCGCTCACTTTCAGCGCCTCCGCAAGACGGTCTGCCTTGAAATTCGACGCGCCGATCGCGCGCACTTTCCCCGCCTTGATCAAATCGCCATACGCCGAAAGCGTCTCCTCCATCGGTGTCTCTGCGTCGTCGCGATGCGACTGATAGAGATCAATGTAATCCGTCTTCAGTCGCGCAAGCGACCGCTCCACCGCCTTCGTCATGTACGCGCGCGACAGCCCCTGTTCGCCCGGCCCCATCTCGACGCCCAGCTTCGTCGCGATGATCACCTTGTCGCGCTTTCCGCTCTTCGCGAGCCAGTTACCGATGATGGTTTCCGACTCGCCGCCCTTGTGCCCTGGAATCCATTTCGAATACACGTCAGCCGTGTCGATCAAATTCAGCCCTGCATCGACGAACGCATCGAGAATCTTGAACGATGTCGGTTCATCCGCCGTCCATCCGAACACGTTTCCGCCCAGCGCCCACGGCGCCACTTCGAGGCTCGAATTTCCCAGTCTGCGCTTGATCACGTTCCTGCTCCTGTTCCGATCGCTCTCGATCGCTTCGCTCTTTCTGCCGCACGAATGTTAATGGAGAGCACGGCCTCGCCGCAACTGGCCTCTAAGATCAATGCGATGTGGCAGATAGGCTGATGATTCCTGGCCCGCCTTTGCTATCATTTGTTGCTGTATCCGCACGTCCAACTTTCTGCGTCTAATTTGAATGAGGTGACTTTCATCATATGAACTCGGCTAGGAAAATGGCTATTCTCGCCGGTGAATCCGGTGTTGCTCGAAAGGGTGTCTTAGTAGCTCTTCTGTTGGGCGGGATGCTGGTAAGCCTGGGTGGCGCGATCCGCTCCGTCAGGGCCGCCGACACGCAAAAGACGACCATGGACGGCGTCTACACCGCCGAACAGGCCGCACGCGGCAAAGCGCAATACACTCAAACCTGCGCGAATTGTCACATGGACGATTTAAGCGGCAGCGGCCAGGCCTTGCCGCTCGCGGGCGACGCATTCACCGAGACCTGGGAAGGCCAGACCGTCGGCGATCTCTTCGATCTCATCCACAACACGATGCCGCAGGACAAGCCCGGCACGCTAAGCTCGGATACCGTCGCGGACGTGATTTCCTATCTGCTTCAATACAACAAATATCCCGTCGGGAAGGACGAGCTCAAGGGCGACCCGGCCATGTTAAAAGCCATCATCATCACCAAGAAAGCCGCCGCCCCGCCGCCCTCCAATCAGTAGCCTTTGAGGTCTCGCGAGTGCCCACCCTCGCTTCACGAGGGTGGAATCGGCTGTCTCAAGCTTTGCGGTCTCCTCGCAGTCAATTCGCTGAGAGCGCCAGCAGCACATTCCCCGGCATTCCGCCTCCGACATTCGCGTACCCCGACGGCACGTACACCATGCCGTTCACGACGGTGACGCCGGGCCCGCCCATTGACCCGCCTTTGCATGCAACTCCGTTAATGCACGTGAAATCCTGCGCCGTGTTGAACTGCCACAAGATTTTTCCGTCCGTTGTCGAAAGCGCGCGCACAATTCCGTCCCATCCGGGTGTGAACACCACACCCGGAATTCCCGTCACCGCCGCCGACTGTCCGAATCGCAATCCCGCCTTCGTTCTGTTCTCGCCGTTGATCGTCGGCTGGCCGAGGTTGTCGAGCGATTCCAGTCGTACCTGCCACTTGCGGTTGCCGCTCGCGAGATCGACCGCCGCGAACGTGCCGTCCTCGAGCGCCAGATAGAGCGTCTTCGCATCGGCCGCGCCGCCAAACGCAATCTGTCCGTTGTTCGGCGCCATCTTCTCCGAAAGATTGATCTTCCAAACGACGTTTCCGGCGTAGTCCGGATCAAGTGCAAACGCCGTCCCGCTCTTCGGCGTCGCGAGCAGAATTTGCCTCCCGCCCGAAGCGTTTACCAATATCGGCGACGATCCGAAATCCCAATCGACACCCAAATCCTTCGGGCAGTTTTCCGTGGATACGGGAACACAACCGACCATCCACGCGTCGTTCGGAACGGCTTGAAACGACCAGACAATTGTTCCGCTGGTCAAATCGATCGCCAGCACCGCATCTGAATTCTTCGACGCAGGCTCCGTATACGCGTCTCCGGTCCCGACGTAAAGCACTCCGCGTTTCGCATCGATGGTCGGCGAATTCCAAATCGCCGCGCCTGCGGGCGCCCACAGTTGCGTCCCCAGCGAATTTTTCCGCACCGGCTGCGGCTCTTCCGGAATCGCGTACGTTCTCCAGAGCTGCGCGCCCGTTTTCGCATCGAGCGCGACTACGCTCCCGCGAAACGTGCAGCACGGATACGCCGGTGCCGCGGAAAACGCCTCCTCCATCGCCGAAATCCCGAAGTAAACGCGCCCCTCATAGATCGCAGGCGCTGCCGTGATTCGCGCGGTGTAATGATCAGAAAGGTCCTGCGTCCAAATCTGCTTGCCGGTTGCAGCGTCAACGGCATATGCGTTCGCGCGCATATCGCCGAAATAGACCGCGTACGTCGAGCCCGTTGAACGGACCACGCCAGCGACAACCGGCGCCGTGCGCACGCCGGATTTCGCGTGAAACGACCAGTACACGCATCCGCTCTTCGCGTCCAGCGAGTAAACGTATCCATTGTCGCTGCCGACGAATATCCGCCCTGCCACAATCGTCGGCTGGCCGTAAGCCGTATCACCCTTGGGAAATCCGAATGCCCATTTGAGCTTCAGCTTCGAAACTTGATTCGCCCTGAGGCCCGCCGCATTCTTCCCCTGAAACCGCGTGTTCTCGTCATCCACCCCCCATCCATTCCATGAGGCGCCTCCGCGCGATGCGGGGTCAAATACGGGGTTCGTCTCGCAGCGATTCGTCATCTTCTCGGCGCTGCCCGTGTCGGTCAGATCAAGCAGCCGACCGCCCAAATACTCCGCCACATCCCGCTTCTGCTCCTCCGTCAAATCTTTCGCGGGTACGGCCATCGACCCCGTCGTCACCGCTGCGTAGACCGTCTCCGGCGTCAGCTTCATGAGGGCTCGACGGTTCGGAGCGCGGTCATTCATCGCCGAGTTGTCGTGGCACGACGCGCACTGCCGCCCGTACACCACTTGCCCCGGCGGTGTGGGCAGCGGATTATTCGCGATCTCCTGCGCCGCCGCAAGATGCGTCACCGCCAACATCAGAAATGCGCACGCGCTAACGAACGCGCAGAAAATCACCGATCGCTTCATTCATTCCCCCGAGTAGTTCGCCGAACCGGCCGTAACGCCGACCTGGGACCGCATCGTGCCGAGATCATATTGCATCCGCTCGATTCTTGCCATTGCCTCACGGTAAGATTCCGCAACCGGTATCCTTGTGGACGAACGGGAGGTGGTCCATGGTCGCGCGCGTCACTCGCTATCGCATTCGCCCCGGGAAGGTCGAGCAATTCATCGCGCACGTCGACTCCCTCACCAGCACCCTCGACAAGCTCGAAGGTTTTCACGCCTTTTTCCTTCTGCGTGGCGAGAATCCCGATGGCCGCGACGCCACGGCCGTTTCTCTCTGGGATACGGTCGAGCACATGAAGAGCAGCGAAAACGACAAATTCTATTACGCCGTGATCAAAACCCTGATGGGCTTCTGCGAGAGTTTCTCCCCGATGCACGTCCACGAAGTTCTCAAAAGCAAATTCGCGCAGCCGTAGCACGAACAACTTAGCCCGCGAAGCTCGGTGCTAGCCCTTTCCGTGATACCTCATCGATAGCGCCATTTCCTTCGCGGTAATGAATTCGATCAGCGCCGGCATGCCTCTTTGCGTCTTGTCGATTCCGCGCCGAATTGCAGGAACGATCTCATCCGGCTGCGTCACGCGCTCGCCATATCCGCCGAACGCTCGTGCCATCGCCGAGTAGTCGCCGGAAATGTCGGTGGAGCGATATTTTTCCGTCGAGATCGGCATCACCGGAAGTTCCATCGCCATGCTGAAATTGTTCAGCAAGATCGAGAGAATCGGAATCCGCTCGCGCACCGCGGTCTCAAAATCCATTCCCGTGAATCCAATCGCCGCGTCGCCCCACACATTGATGCACAGCTTCTCCGGATGAACGAGCTTCGCGCCCATTGCGAGGCCGAGCCCGTAACCCAGCTGCGTTGTCTTGCCCCAGCCAATGTACGTAAGCGGCCGCTTCGACACCCAAAACGGCGCGAGCTGATCGCGCGGGCTGCCCGCGTCGTGCGTGATGATCGTGTTGTCCACATCCACGGTGCGCTGCAAATCCCAAAGCACACGATAAGGAGAGAGCGGCACATCGCTTGACGTCAGCTTCGGCATCCACTCATCGAGCCATGCCTTCCGAATCGACGCAATTTCCGCCGCCACCGACGCCGCGCGCGGCTGCTTGATCATTCGCTCGACTTCGCCGCACAAGGCCTCGAGCGTCAGCTTCGCGTCGCCGATCAAGCCGATTTCCGCGCGCACGTCCTTATTCAAATGATCGGGATCGAGCGTCGCGTGAATGAACTTTTTCCCTTTCGGCATCGCAACGCCGAAATGCGTCTCCGTAAAGCTGCAGCCAGCGCCGAAAATCCAGTCCGCCTTTTCGAGAAAATACGGGACCGTCGTTGGAAACGAGTGTCCGCCCGCTCCGAGCGCCAGCGGATGATCTTCGGGAAACGCGCTCTTCCCCTGCAAAGTCGTCGCAACCGGCGCAGCAAGCAACTCCGCCAATTTTTTCAGCGGCTCCCACGCTCGCGCCCAGTGAATTCCCTGCCCCGCGTAAATCACGGGGCTTTTTGACTGAACCAGCGTCTCCGCCGCGCGCCGCACGTCCGCAGGATCCGGCCCGTAGCGCGCCCCGATCACGGGCTCATACGTGAGCGGCCCGGGCATTTCTTCGGCGAACAAGTCTTGCGGTATTTCGACCAGTGCCGGCCCGCCGCGCCCATTGCGCAGCCGCGAAAATGCGCGCCGCATGATATTCGGCACTTCCGCGGCGGTCAGCACCGCCTCCGCCGACTTCGTCACCGTCCGCATGCTCGCCACGGAATTGAAGTTCGGACTCACCTGCGCGAGCCTGCGCGCGTATCCCATCGGCATCACTAGAATCGGCACCGATTCGCTGAACGCCTGCGCGACACCGCCGAACGCATTCTCCGATCCCGGCCCGTGCTGCATCACGAAGGCCCCGATTTTGTCGCCGCTCGTGAGCCGTGAAATCGCGTCCGCCATGTGCAGCCCGACGCGCTCCTGCCGCACGATGATCGGCCGGATTCCTGCCGCAGCCGCCGACTCGATCAGGTGGTTCACCGGATAGCCAAACAGCAGCTCCACGCCCTCGCGCTTCAAGATTTCCGCGATCGCTTCCCCAACTTTCATCTCGTCTCCCCGCGAAACTCTATACCAGTCCGGCTCGCTCACAAAACGCGTTCCCGCGATTTTTTCGCTTGCTGCCAGACCGCGGTCCACACGCTCTCAATCGCATTCCAGTCGCGACGCAAGCTGCGTTACACTGTGCGGCGCCATGCGGACCATCACTCTCGAAGAACACTTCGCCACACCCGCTTTCCTGGACGGCCCGGGCCGGAGGCTCAAGGAAGCGGCCAAGATTCCCGGGAGTCCTGTTGCGGGCATGCCCGGAAAACTGTGCGACATCGGCGAAGGAAGAATTGCGGAAATGGATGCCGCGAATATCGGCCTGCAGGTGCTGTCGCTCACCGCTCCCGGCGTGGAGCAGCTCGAAGCTTCCCATGCGATCGTGATGGCCCGCGATGCGAACGACTACCTCGCTGACGCTGTGCGAAAACACCCGAGCCGTTTCGCCGGCTTTGCAACGCTGCCGACGCCGGCGCCCGACCAAGCCGCCGCCGAACTCGAACGCACGGTCCGCGATTACGGATTCAAGGGCGCGATGATCAACGGCCACGCTCGAGGCCGCTACCTGGACGACAAATTCTTTTGGCCGATATTCGAGAGCGCCGAAGCGCTGAGCGTTCCGATCTACATTCATCCCGCGTACCCGCCACAGCCCGTGATCGATGCGTCCTACTCGGGCTTTGCGCCAGCAGTCGTTGAAGCGCTCATGGGCCCCGGTTGGGGCTGGCACATCGAAACGGCGGTTCACGTCATTCGCATCATTCTCGGAGGAGTGTTCGACCAGTTCCCAAAACTTCAGGTCGTTGTCGGGCACATGGGAGAAGGGCTCCCGTTCATGCTGCCGAGACTCGATACGATGCACACCTCTTTGACGAAGCTCAAGCGCCCGATCTCGGCTTACCTCCGCGAAAATGTCCACTACACATTCAGCGGCTTCAATTTCACTGCCACGTTTCTAGATTTGTTTATGGAAGTCGGCGTGGACAGGATCATGTTCTCGGCCGACCATCCCTACGGTTCTATGACGCGAGCGCGCGCCTTCCTCGACAATTTGCCGGTGAGTGCCGCCGATCGAGAGCGAATCGCGCACGGCAACGCAGAACGTCTCTTCGGGCTTTGAGCCAACACGGGAAGCCGCCGCGTCGCATTCGCAATTCTCAGGTGTAAATGTAGCGCCGGGGACTTTAGCCCGGCATCTTGCATCTGCTAATTCCGCCAGCAAATCGATGAAGATACCCGGTAGAATGGCGCTGGGGAAGCCAATTCCGTTGTGCGATCGGACCACAATCTTGCCCTTTCAGCGAAAGAACGGCAGCAACCAATGAGGCGTGAAGAGCGCCGTGTTGCTTCGCCGCCCGTCGTCAACATTGCCGACCTGCGCCGTGTCGCGCAGTCGCGCCTGCCGCAGGTGGTATTCGATTACGTGGACGGCGGCGCCGAAGGCGAAGTCACTCTGCGCGAAAACACGCGCGCATTCGAAGAAATCACGTTTCGCCCGCGCAACGCCGTCGCTGTGAAATCGCGCGACCTGCGCATGCGCGTTCTCAGCACCGATCTCGCGATGCCACTGCTTCTCGCCCCCGTCGGCTTCAGCCGCTTGATCTATCCCAAAGGGGAAGTCTGCGCCGCGCGAGCCGCAGGCAAAGCCGGCGTGGGATTCACGCTCACGACGATTTCGGGAAGCTCTCTCGAAGATGTGGCCGCCGCGACTCCGGGGCCAAAGTGGTATCAGCTCTATCTCGTCGGCGGACGCGAAGCCGCCGAGGCCGCGCTCGGTCGCGCGCAAAAAGCCGGTTTCACCGTGCTCGCGATCACCATCGACACCGGCACGTTCGGCTTCCGCGAGCGTGACATCCGCAACGGCGCTGGCGCCCTCGTCGGCAGCAAGCTGCTGCCTAAAATCGCATTTCTCCCGCAGGTGCTCGCGCATCCCGAATGGCTCGCCGGATTTCTCGGCGACGGCCGCATGCTCGTCCTACCCAATGTGATCGTTCCCGGCCGCGGCCCGCTGCCGCTCGCCGAAACGCAAGCCGAGCTGGCGCGCTCAGTCGTCACCTGGGCCGACCTCGAATGGATTCGCAAGGTGTGGCCCGGGCCCGTCGTCGTCAAAGGCGTGCTTACCGCCGAAGACGCGCGCCGTGCGCTCGATGAAGGCGCGGCCGGCGTCGTCGTCTCGAATCACGGAGGCCGCCAGCTCGACGGCGTCTCCGCCACACTTCGCGCGCTGCCCGAAATCGTGAAGGCAGTGAACGGCCGCGCCGAAATTCTGCTCGATGGCGGAATCCGTCGCGGAGGCGATATCGCAAAAGCGATCTGCCTCGGCGCGCGCGCCGTGCTGATCGGACGCGCCTACGCGTATGGACTCGGCGCTGCGGGCGAAGCCGGCATCACGCGCGCTCTCGAAATTTTGCGCGCCGATCTTGAGCGCGCTCTCGCGCTGCTCGGATGCGAATCCGTCTCGCAGCTCGATCGCTCCTTCGTCGACGTCCCCGCGAGCTGGGCGAAAATGCCGCACTAATTCGAGGTACCACTGCTGGTATTTCGCAACGCACTCCGCGCATGAATTCGTTCCACATCGAGCGATTCGATTGTTCTACATAGGTGTCAATTTTGGCGCGCCAAACGGCCTTAACGGGGCACTTTTGGGCACTTTTTGCACGTTTACGACACCGTCGCGTGGCCCCGAACGTGGTCCGATAGCTAAAGCTACCGCTTGACGGGGGGCCGCAGACTTGCGGGGAGGGGGGCCGCAACTATGCGGAGTGGGGTCCGCCAAATAGCGGGTGGGGCTCGACCATTTTCCCGGGGTTCATGCGGTTGTCGGGATCGAGCGCCTGCTTGACCGCGCGCATCACGTCGACGCCGGGACCATGCTCGATCGCGAGATATTTTTTCCGGCCAATTCCGATGCCGTGCTCGCCCGTGCAGGTACCGCCCATTTCGAGCGCGCGCAGGATGATTTTTTCTTCAAGCACTTTCGCTTCCGCAAGCTCCGCCGGATTTTCCGGATCGAGCATGAAGGACATGTGAAAATTTCCGTCGCCGACGTGCCCGACGATCGGCGCGGGAAACGATGCACGCGCCGTGTCTTCCTTTGCCGCCACAATGCAATCCGCGAGCCGCGAAATCGGAACGCAGATGTCCGTCGTAAACATCTTCGCACCCTTGCGAACTTGCAGATTCGCGAAATACGCGGTGTGGCGCATTTCCCAGAGCGTCGCGCGTTCTTCGGGCGTGGTGAAGGATTTGAAGCCGGTGCCGTGATGATCCTTGGCGATCCCGCGCACGGTCTCCGCTTGTTCGTTCACGTAACGCTCGCTATCGCCGTGAAATTCGAAAAAGAGCAGCGGCGCGACAGGATAGTTCGTCTTCGAATATTTGTTGCAGGCGTCGATCTGCGCTTCGTCCATCAACTCGATGCGAGCCACGGGAATCCCGAGTTGAATGATCGCGATTGCGGTTTCGACCGCATCGCGAATCGTCGCAAACGTGCAGCAGGCCGCGCCGACCGCTTCGGGCAGCGGATGCAATCGCAGCGTGATCTCCGTGATCACACCGAGTGTGCCTTCCGCGCCGACGAAAAGCCGCGTGAGATCGTAGCCGGCGGCTGACTTGCGCGCGGCAGTACCGGTCTTGATGACTCGGCCATCGGCGAGCACCACGGTGAGGCCCATCACATTTTCGCGCATCGTGCCGTAGCGAACCGCAGTCGTGCCCGAAGCGCGCGTGGAAGTCATGCCGCCAAACGTCGCGTCCGCGCCGGGATCAATGAAAAACGTGAAGCCGGTGTTCGCGAGCGCCTTGTTGAGTTGCAGCCGCGTGACGCCTGCCTCGACCGTCGCCTGAATGTCTTCCGGGCTGATGCGCAAAATATTGTTCATCTCGCGCATGTCGATGGCGATGCCGCCGTGAATCGCGTTGACCTGCGCCTCCATCGACGTGCCCGCGCCGAATGGGATGACGGGCACCTGGTGCTTTGCGCTGATTTTTAGGACTTCGCTCACTTCCTGGGTCGAATGTGGAAAGCAAACGATATCCGGCAGCGCGGCCGGATGATACGATTCGCCATGGCTGTGATGCTCGCGAACGACTTCGGCGGTTGTCACGCGCCGGTCGAGAAGTGTTTGCAGATCGCGAAAGGCTTCGGCCATTCGCTCCGCTGCGGGCTGGCTCAGATTTGCTTTCGTCGCCACGGTTTTTCCCTGCCCGGCTAATGCTTGACGGTCACGTCGTAGTAGCTCACCGAGCCGTCGCTCGCAAGCGCGGGATCGATGTGCACGACTTGAAACGTGCTGTCGCGCAAATCGTCGACGGTGCGGCTCAGGATCGCGTGCGTTTCGCGCTCGAGTTCGGGCGTCGGCTTCGCAGTGCGCTTCTCGCGCGAGAGGACCGCGGCGTCTACGCGAAACGTGCGTGTGCCTGCGCCGGAATCCTCCGCTACCAATTGCACGCTCGCGCTCGACGCAGCGCCTTCCTGCGGTCGGTCATGGAACCACGAGCGCGGCGTCAGCAGCACGAAAACGAGAATTACGGCGACGAGGACATCGTACGGCCAGCTACCGCGCTCGTACGACCAAAAAATCGTCCGGGTGATGCCTCGCCAGAGCGCGCGCATGGTTCAGTGGGCCTGGACGCCGTCGACAACCATGCCGTCGCGCATGTGCAAAACGCGATGTCCGTAGGCCGCAGCGTCCGGGTTATGCGTGATCATCACGATTGTCTGACCGAGGTCGCGATTGAGCTGCCGCAGCAGAGCGAGCACGGCGTCAGAACTTTTCGTATCGAGATTTCCGGTAGGCTCGTCGGCGAGGACGATTTTCGGTTCGCTGATTATGGCGCGCGCAATGGCGACGCGCTGCTGCTCTCCGCCGGAAAGCTCGGAGGGCCTGTGATGCAGGCGATCTTTCAGCCCCAGCAATCCCGCGACCGCCTCGAACCGATGAGGATCGAAGCCATTTCCGTGAATGTGCTGCGCGAGCGCGATATTGTGATAGGCGTCGAGCGTCGGGAGTAGATTGAAGCGCTGAAAAACGAAGCCCACTTTGTGCCGCCGCAGCAGTGTTCGCGCCGCATCGCTCATCTGCGTAAGGTCGTTGCCGTCAAGGAGTACGCGGCCGGTAGTGGCCTGCGCGAGTCCTCCGATCACGTGCAGCAGCGTCGATTTGCCGCAGCCTGAAGGCCCCATGACGGAAACGAATTCACCGGGAAACACTTCGATGCTGACACCTCGGAGGGCGGGCACTTCCACTTTGCCCGAGCGGTACACCTTCCACAAATTTTCAGTCTTGAGTATCGGCTCCAACGACTGCCCTCACCGAGAGTCCTGCTGCTTTTGCGGGTGGAACCATTCTAGCCGTGATTTCGCGTTCTGCCTAGGAGCGACCAGAACACGCAATCCCGCGCGGACGCTTATTCATAGGCGAGAGCTTCGACGGGATCCTTGCGGCTGGCCAGCCACGCAGGATAGCCAGCGCCCAACAGACCGCCAACCATCGCAATGACGGCGGCGAGGCAAACCCACTTGAGCGTGATGAGGATGCTCAACGAGGGCCAGAACTTGATGAGGGCCACGCGCATGAGATAGCTGAATCCGACGCCGACCGCCACGCCGGCCACACAAAGCAGGCTCGTCTCGCTGAGAACGATCTCTACGATATAAGGCTTGGACGCGCCGAGCGATTTCAGCACGCCGATTTCGCGCGTCCGCTCGATGATCGTGGTGTACATCGAAAGAAACGTTACGAGGAACCCGATTCCCACGGCGATGCCGATCATCACGTTGATGAAGATGTCCAGACCGGGCAGGCTCGAGGATGTGATCTGCGACATATAGTCCTTGAGCGGGCGAATCTCATAGCGCGGAAGGAGCTCCCGGACCTCGTCCATTGCGGCGGCGGTGTGATCGGAGCGGTCGCATTTGAGGAAAAAGATGGAGGCTTTGTCATGCGCGCCGGACATTTCCTGCAGGGTCGACATGAACACGAACAGCCGCGCGCCCTTGCCGTGCTCGAAGATACCCGTCACGTGAAAATCGTGTTCGAGGATGTGCAGCATCTGCCCGACTTTGACCTTCTTTGACCGGGCGTATACGTCGTCGACCAGAATGTCATTGGGATCTTGCAGCTCGGTGCCGGCAAGCATGACGAAACCGTTGGAGACCTGGCGAAAGCTGTCCGGCTGGATGCCGTAGACGAGATCAAGGCCGTTGACGGCATTGAATTGCACGAGCACCGGCGCGACGGACTGCACGTATTCAAGCTGCGCCAGCTTTGCGCCGATGCTGATCGGCATCGGTGCGCCGCTGAACGCCATAAATACCGAAGCTGACGGCGGCTGAACCATGATGTCGGCGCCAATTCCCTCAGTGCGCTTCGCGACATCAAGCACCAGACCGCTCGTCAGGCCGACGACGATGAGTACCAGCGTCACTTCGATTGCGACCGCAATCACCGTGATTGCCGTTCGAATCGGCCGGTGCAGCGCATTTCGCACAACGAGGTGCCCGATCAAGGTTTCTGCTCCCCGGGCTTGGGCTGCTGCGATTCCTCGCCCGCATTCACCAGCTCCGTACCCGGTGGCTGCTGCAAAACGAACCGGTCGGCGGCAATTGTCTCGTTAAACGTCACCTTCTTGATTCCGATCTGGAGCTTGTAGTCATTGTCCGGCCGGCTCAGCGAAATCGACCGCGCAAAGTTCACGCCGCCCGCGTCGCTCCAGCCGCTGTAGGAGACGTCGGAGCCGAGCTTGCCGCCGGGCTCGTATGATTCGACGCGCGCGACGCTCAGATCGGCGCGGTCGAACCAAATTCTCCGGGCGATTTCCCAGTCAGGCGCTGAATCCGCCGGCGCAGCGCCCGCCGGCGAATCCGCCGGACCCGCGGCGCGCACGACCGTAAGAACATAATAACGCGTTGATTCGTCCGCCGCCTCTTCGATCAGCACTGGCGCGCCGTCCGGAATCGCGTCCCAGAAAATGGCGCCGGTGAGATGCTGGGGGCGAAGATTTTCGATTGGTTTCGCGGATTGGCGCTGCAAACTCGCGGGCCCGGTGATGAATTTGTGCTGAGACGGGATGAAGATGTGAAATGTGTCGCCGTCGCTCACCATGTCGAAAATGTTCGTGCCCACCACGGGCGCCTGTCCGATCACGCGAATGCTGGCGGGCTTCTGCGCCAGGATGAAGCCGTTGATTTCGTGATATTGCTTGATCACGCCGGTGTAAGCCGAACCGGCGGTCAGCGTCATCGAGACGCCGGCATTGAGCGATGTCACCAATCCGGCCTGATGATTGTACCGCGCGACAAGTTCCTGTTTCGTGGCCACCTGAAGCGGCACAGGCGCCCCAGACGGCCTTACGACCTTCGTATGGCTAACGGCGCAACCCTCCGCGGCGATTGCCAAAGCAGATAAGGAAACCACGCAGAGGAATCTGAGGAGGCTTCGATTGGGCCGCATGACGCGCACTAACCAAGAAATCTAGCAGCGGCGTCGAGGGGTGTCAACGAAGCGGGTCCACGCCCGATCAACCGACTTCCTGCCCAAGTAGGATTACTTCCGAGTGGTCTGTCAGCGAGGAGGAATAGCCATAACTGTCTCTTCTGCGAACTCGCCTCGGTTCGGATCGGCACGCATACGCAGGCAAGCCAGGGTTACGCCCGATATGATCGCGCTCGTCACTAACAGCAGTACGCCGGCCACGTAAGTTCCGGTGAGGTCGGTCAAAAAGCCGATTGCGTACGGGCCGACAAAACCGCCGAGGTTGGCGATCATGTTGATGAATCCGTATGCTGCCGCAGCTGCGCCAACGCTGAGTAGTTTCGTCGGCAGCGTCCAATAAGGCGGATAGTAGCTGTATATCCCCATTGCGGCGATGGAAAAGCCTGCAACAACCACGGGCGGGCTAGCTCCGGCAAGCTGGCTGATCGCGAGGCCGGCGGCGGCCGCAAGAGTGGCAATGATCGCGTGCCATTTGCGCTCGCCGGTTCTGTCAGAGTGCCAGCCTGTAATGAGCATCGCCGGAATTCCGCAGAGAAACGGAATCGAGGCGACGAGGCTCACTTGCCAAGTCGTTATGCCCGAGAATTTCTGCACCATCTTCGGCAGCCACATAACCAGGCCGTAACCCGCTATGTTGATACTAAAGTACGAGAACGCGAGAGCCAGCACCAAAGGACTTCCGAGCCCGCGCAGAGTGCTCGTCGGGGGCGGGCTTTTTTCTTTCTCATGATTCTCCCGCCCGAGCTCTTCGGTGATCCACTCCCGCTCGCCTGGACTCAACCACCGCGCGTCTTTCGGCCAATCTGTGAGAAAAAGCAGAGTGGCGATTCCGCCGATCAGTGCCGGGATGCCTTCGAGCATAAACAGCCATCGCCAGCCGGGAACTCCGAGCCAGTTCAAGCTCAGCAAACGCCCAGCGATCGGCCCACCGATCATCGCGGACGCCGGGATCGCCGCCATGAACATGGCCACTGCTTTCGCGCGGTCCTCCTGCCGGAACCAGTGCGTTAAGTAGACGACGACTGCTGGAAAGAAGCCGCCCTCAGCCAGTCCGAGCAGGAAGCGGATGACGCTGAACTGTGTTGAGGTTTGGATAAAGCCAGTGAGCGACGCAAGCATTCCCCACCCGATCATAACGGCCGCGATCCACTTGCGTGAGCTCCAGCTCTGCGCGGCCATGGCTCCCGGAATTTGCAGCAAGCAGTAACCGAAAAAAAAGATTCCTGCCCCGAAGCCGAACGCTTCGTTGGAGAAGTGCAGCGCCCGTGTCATGTCTAGACCGGCGAATCCTACGTTCACGCGGTCGATGTAAGCCAAGACGTAGAGCAGGCAAAGAAAGGGAAGCAGGCGGCGCGCGATCTTGCGCTGAGCGGTTGCGGGTACGTTTGCGAGGGCGAGCGTCATCGAGGAACTCCATGTCATCGTGCCGTTAACGAAGCCCAGCTAGCGTGACAGCATCATCGAGTCTACATCAAAGAGGAACACCTCGTTCACCCTGTGCAAGCATCGAGCGGGTGACGGGATCATATGATGTGCTGGATCTGCGCAGATGCACATTGGTCAACAGGGAGTTCTGCTTGCCGGAAACCGCCTTAGCGGTCGGATGGCCGGATGTCCTGAAATGATCGTGAAGGGAAGGTTCGCCAACCGCCCAAGTCCCGATTAGCACGCTGCCCCGAAAGTAACACGGGGATGCCAAGAATCTGCGCCGGGCACGATATATCGTGCCCCTACGAAGAAAACTCCTCGAGCCTAGCCGGGTAAATCTAGCGGTTTTGGCCCAAGTGCGGTGTTTCACCACCGGTGGAAATCCACGCGGCGATGTCGACGATCACCTGCTCATCGACGTGACCTAACTTCTGGTATTCCTGTGGAAGCGACGGGCCGGTTCCGGCGATGAAAAGGTGATTGAGAGCCGGATAAAACTTGAGCGTGACGTTTTTGCGCGACGAAAGCGCCTTCTTCCACTCCTCGAAATTCGTAGCCGTAGGCACCTGGTAATCCCGGCCGCCATCCATGATCAGGATCGGAATCTTAAGCGCCTCGGCTGCTTCGATCGGATGGTAGTCGCGCAGATCGAGCCAATAGCCCGCGGGCATCGGGCCGCCAAGTAGACTGACCGTATCAGTTGGCTTGAGATCCGGGCTTTCGATTTTCTTGATGGCTTCTTGCACTTGGGCAACTTGTTTTTGCTCATCGGCGGTTGGGGGAGGACCGGAGGCGAGAATGTAATTTATCTGTTCCAGCAGCAGCTTCTCCATTGGCTCCACGTTGGCCGCCATCATGACAATCCCCGCTACTTGAGCGTCGCCAGCAGCGATTCGCGGCGCGAGGTACGCACCGAGACTGTGCCCGGCCAGGAACACGCGCTGGGAATCGATTTTGCTCTGCTTGGCGAGGAGCGCCACGGCAGCACGCGCATCGCTCATCGTTTCATCATCGACGGTCAGTTTCTCGGGAGGGTCACTGCTGCGCTCGTGGTACTTGAAGGTGCGCTTGGTATAGCGAAAGACGGCAACGCCGCGGCTCGCAAGGCCCAGTGCCAGGTCGGCGAACGGCTTATCGGCGCCAACCGTCTCGTCCTGATCCTCCGGCCCCGATCCCTGCACCAGCACGACAGCCGCGAAGGGACCATTGCCCTTCGGCATCGTGAGCACGCCGGGCATTTCGTATTTACCGTTGACGAGCGTGAGCGGCTGCTCGCTGAACGAATCCTGTTTGGCGTACGGAGGAGGCGTCCAAGGCGGAAGCGGTTCGCTGTGAGGGCCAAAATGAATTCCCGCGAGTTTACCTTGCGGGTCGAGGGCCATTTGGATGTCGATGAGACCCTTATCAAATTTGCAGACGACAGTGATCACGTCGAAGGACTGCAGTTTGGCTGAGGTGGCCGAGGCAATCGAGTTGAACGAGCCTTCCTGCATGAGCACATTTGCCCAGGCCGTGGCGAGCGTTCCCGGTTTCAGCGCGGCAGACATCTGCGGAGTGTAGCGAGCCTCGACGGGGTCGAACTCGCCGGCGGCAATCTGCTGAACGATCTGCTTGGCGGCGTCCGCGGGCGAAGGACCGTTGTCGGATTGCTGAGCAAATGTGGGATACGTAATCAAAGCGATCAGCAGAGTGAGCGAGCGAATTTTCACAAGCGAATCCTTTCGCTTAATCATGGAATATCCGGATCATCAGCGGTCGCCTGATTGCCGTGCCTATCAGCGCCGTGAATTTTCCCCGCGGAGTCGACGAAGAACGATCGGCGGCCAGTTTTGCCATAGTCCTCAGGTGTGGCCACGAGTTCGAACGAGGTTTGATCTTCCTGGGCGCCGGGAGCGACGCGATAGCGGAACCGGTAGCCGCCGTCGCTCCCCGAGGCGAGTTCCTGGCTCACAAGCGAAGCCAGATCGGGCGAAATTTGGTCTTTCGGCGCGGGACCGAGCTGCGCGAGCGAGTCCGGTAGCTTTCCGAACGCGTCGCGGTAGGTGCCGATTGCTTTGCTGAGCGCTCGAAGATTCGCGACCGCGGCGCCCTCGCGAGCCTGCGAGTCGGACTCGGCCCACTGCTCGGAAAGCTGCGGGATATCGAGAAGCACGAGACCGAGAGAAAGCAGCCGCCAGCCGCCATTCTCCCGCACGAGGCCGAATTCGGTCTTTTCGCCGTCGGTGACTGCGATCGGAATGAACGCGAGATTTTCGCGCGTGCGGACGTCGCCGAAGCGAAACTCAGCCGCCCCTTCAGGCGCCGTGCAGCGAAGGACAGTGTGATTCTGGTCGTCGGAGGACAACAGCGGCTTGCCGGGTTCGTCGGCAAAAGACAGGCGTTTCAGTACGGCGGAGCGCTGGTCCGCCGGCAGCGCGCGGAACGCCGCGGCATTATCAACCGTGAGGTAGTTTTCAAACTGCGCTTCACTGGCGCGGCATGCCGCAGACAGTGCGGCCGTGAGCGCCGCAACAGGTTCCGATTCGCGCCCGTCCTGCGCCGCCACGGCGTGTGGGAACGGGAGCGCGAGAAACGCACCCATCGCGGCCACACGCGATAAAACGATTCGCGAAGTCATCAGGTCTCGGATTTCGCGCGAGAGAGAATGGTTGCCAGGTTCTGCGTGAACTTCGAGCGTGGCATCACTTCGCCGCATCCCGCGGCGCGAGCGCGTTCGGCGAGGTCGAGCTGGACGTGCGAGAGGAAACCGATCAGCGGAATTTTGTCACCGCTTGCCTGCACGCGGCTCACGGCATCGAGCGGATTCGCGCGCGCATTCAAATCGACGACAATGAGCTTCGGCGGCGCCTTGGCGATTTCGGCATCGAGTGCATCGGGCGTCGCGCAAGCGCGCAGCTCGACGCCGACCTGCTTCGCCGTCTCGAACAGCTTCGCCTGAAAGAAAATGTCGTCGATCAGCGCTAGGACCTGAGCCATTGCCGTTTCTCCATCATCCCCCGTTTATCACGTAGGGGCGTGTAATACAAACGAGGGGGCACGGGAAATCGCCGCGACGAGTCGCGCCCGTCGCCACGCTGCATGACTGGCGAAAAATCCGCCTTCGAGCTGAAAAGCGAGGGGTGTACAATTCTGCAGCTTTTCCGCCTCGAAGGGAGATCCCAACGATGAATATTTGGTCTCGCCTCCCAGCAATTGTCGGCCTCGTTGCATTTCTCGCCAGCATTTCCGCTGTCAACGCTCAACAAGAATTCCCGCCTCCGCAGGGCAAGGGCCGCGTGGTCGTGCTCGCTTCAGGCATGTCAGGGCCCGAACATTACCGAGAGGTCGCGAGCGAAATCGCCAAGTTCGGCTACGATGTGGTGCTCTTCGACGGCAGGACTGAGGAAAACACGCACGGCGAGGGCGTCAAGAGGGACATTGCCACGGCGATGACGATGCCGCATGCGCTTCCGGGCAAAGTCGCGCTGGTCGGCTTCTCCCTCGGCGGCGGCGAAGAGATGTATTGGGGCACGCAATCATCCGATCAGGTTGCAGGTGCGGTCGTTTGGTACCCGGCCAACGCCTTTATCCGCGATGTTCCGGGATTCGCGAACCGGTTGGCCGTTCCCGTCGTCGTATTTGCAGGCGGGAAAGACCACTTCCGCAACGGCTGCTGCACCGCCGATAAAGACAGCGCGCTCGAGCAAGCGGCGAAGGCTACGGGAAAATCGTTCGAACTGACCGTCTATCCCGACGCCGAGCACGACTTCGTCAAGGGCGGAGAGCACTACAACCCGAAAGACTACGAGGACGCGTTACAGAAGACGGCTGACGCGCTGAAGACGTACCTCGCCAATTAGATTTTGAAGCTCCCGGCGCGAGCAGCGGATTGCGCAGTCGCCGCCGTGCCCTACGCGCTGCGGACGGCGCTGTAGCGGCCGCTATTGAGCGCTTCCTCGGAAACCCACATGCCATGGAACGTCATGCGCACGCGATGCGGCAGCTTTACGATCGCCACCGGTCCCGCGTCGACGTTCGACGCGTCGAGTATCGCGAGATCGCTGCGATTTTCCGCCATGCGATTGACGAGCGTGAGTAGATAGCCGTCGCCTTCGGGCGAATTCGGCTTCCGCGGAGCAAATAGCGGCTCCTGCACGCCCGAATTTTCTCCTGGATTCCAGACCTTCGCGCTGCCGGTCTTGTGGTCGAATTGGCCGACGGCGCCGAATCCGATGTTCCCTGACCCGGGGACACGCGGATCGCGGCAGATGACGTAGCCCTTTCGGTACGTCCCGTTGCCGTAGTAACGGTCGTCGGCGCGCGGCATCTCGCACATGTAATCGTAAAGCTGCTCGGTCTTGTAGCTGTCGGTGTTACCGGCCACATCGAACGTCAGCCTCGTGAGATGCGGGATAGCCTCAGTCGGGTCGGGCGGCGTGCCATCGTGGTTCGGGAAGAAGAGGAATGAACTTCCGCGTGAGAGGCACACATCGAGGCTGACCTTCGAGCCATTGGTGATGCCGTTCATCATGTGCCCGGCGAAGCTCGTGTCGCCTCGGAACCAGCGGACCTGATCGGCGGTGCCGTAGCGCGGCACAACGGCGACAACTGTCTGCAAATCGCGATGCCAGGTGTAGAACGGCCCGCCTTTCTTCAGCACGTCCACATCTGTGAGCAGCGGGAAGAACGGAAAGATCACGTACTTGTCGGAAATCGCGAAGTCGTGGACCATTCCCGCCCAGGGAGCGTTGAACCAGACTTCGTGCTTCAGTTTGCCGTCGGGGCCGATTACGTAATAGGCGACGTCCGTCGTGCCGTCACCCTTGGCCTGGTAAGCAAAGGTAAGCAGCTCGTTCGTGGTCTGATCGAGATGCGGGTGCGCAGACATCCAAAGGGATTTGATCGCTCCATCGTAGGTGTAGCGGCCAACCGTATCGAGCGTGTACGGATTGAGCTCGTAGGGCATGTCGTCTTCTTTGAGCACGAGCAGCTTGCCCGCGTGCCATACGACGTTCGTGTTTGCCGCGCCTGAGTTGCAACCCTGCGCGATGGGATCGCGCGTGTATCGGTTGCGGTAGCGGCCGAAGAGCGCGCAGCGGTTCTTTGCCTGCAGCCGATAGCGCTCAGTGCGCACGTAGCGGCTCTTGAAATCCACGTGGCCGTTGTCGAAGCGGAACATGACGACCATGCCTTCGCCGTCGATGAAGATGTCGTCGCCGCCCATCGGCGGGTACTGGCGATCGGGGCCGCAGCGGTAGAGGATTCCATTGAGGTCCTTCGGCACCTCGCCGTAAGTAACCTCGCAATCGCGCAGGTCGGCCTCCAGGCGCACCGGCGCGCCGAAGCCCTGATAGAGCGGAATATCGGGGAACCGCACAGCTCCTACTGCGGATAATTCTTCCAGGTAAACGGACATGGGAGACTCCTCGGAACCCATCAACTTCTGATCGAGCGCCTGAAACTTGGATGCTATCCGCAGGTCATTGTCTTGTCAACGCTCGCAGAATTGCGGGCAGCCTTTCGACGGGAAAGAAAGTGCGAGGCTAGTGGTCGTGTTCAGGCTGAGCGCCGACGGTCTCGTCGGGGATGTCGCCGACGCGCCCTTTGACGCGATCGTAGACGCTGTACTGCGAAGTCGAGCCGAGCGCTTCGTTGTAATAGGTCGGAACGCCGAGGGCCGTGCGCAGCTCTTCGTTGAAGCGGCGGAGATCGCCGAGCTGTTGGACGCGCACCGGAAACTTGCGGCCGTCGTGAGTAAGCAAGAATTTCTGATAGCCCGCATCCCACAGATGCGTGAACTGCCCCTGCATCATGATCGAGGGGATGATCGTCATCTGGTAGTCGTTGCCCTGCGGCTCGCGACGCAGCTCCGCGCCGCAATTGTATTTCTCAATCCGGACCACTCCGCCCGAGCTGCGCACCGTAAAGCCCTGGGCCCCGAGCGATTCGACTTGCGCTTGCGTGAAGCGCTTGTTGACGTACCACATGGCCAATCAGGATATGAATTCGGCCCCGCCTGTGTAAAGGCAAAAAAACGAATTCGCTGCGCTGCCAAGCACAGGCTTTTGGGTTGCTACAGGATGTTGACCGCCCGGGCGGCAAGCAGCGCGATGATCGCGAGCGAAATCAGCGACTGCAGCATCGTGGCGAGCTTGGCCCAGCGCGACAACACGGCCGTGTCCGTGGGAGAAAAAGCGGTGCTCGTATTGAATGCTAGGAACAAGTAGTCGACGAAATTGGGGACCCAGTCGGGATCGTGATTTTCCGGCCGTGACATCTGGGGGAAAAGGAATGCGCTTTTCGCCATTCCGCTGGGCAGCTCGCGCGCGATGGGGCCGCCGGCATCGAGTTTCCAGTACCAAAGCGCGAACACGAGAATATTCGTGATCCAAAGTGCGATCGCCGAGCGCAGCAAGGCCTGCGGCGGCTCCGAATGTCGCGGGATGCCCTGGACCAGAAGAACCAGAGACGCAATCATGGCGAGCGTGATGGCGCCGTTCGCGACGAGAGTAAGAGCTCGCGTCACGTGGTGATCGCGCCGACGCACCGAGATCGTAATTGGAACAAGCAGCGGGACGATAATCGCAAGAAGAAGCCAACTCGGACCTGCAGAGAGCTGTTCGGGAAGCGCGAAATACACGCCCGCCGCGGCGAGCATGGCGACGAACGCGGGCCAGCGAGGTTCGCGAAGGACTGGGTGCTTCATGGTTTGGAGCCCGTGAGGCCGGTAGTCTAATACAGCCGTCTGCCCGGCAGAAAGACCGCGTTGGACTAGGTTGAATATGGGCCGACTGGCGATCTACGAAAGAACGCCTTGCTCCATGTCCTCGGCGGCTTGGCGGAGATCGTCCGGCTTGCCGAGATCGCGCCAATAGTAATGGTCCGCTCGGAAGGCGGTAATCTTTTCGCCCGCAGCGGCAAGGCGGAGATAGGTCGTGATGATCGAAAACGCGCCCTCTTCAGTCATCAGCGAAAAAATGCGAGGCGAGATGAGGTGGATGCCACAAAAGGCCAGCGGTTGAGTTTGCTTTGCGAGCCGGACGATCTCTTCGTGGCCATCGGTGCCGGAGCGGCGGCCACAAAGCTGAAGGTTTTCGTCGAACAGCAGATGGCGCGAAGTCTTGCGCTCTCGAACTGCGAGCGTGGCGAGTGCCTTTTTTTCAGCGTGAGTGCGCATCATCGCGCGGAAGTCGATCGTGCTGATCACGTCGACGTTGTGCAAAATGAACGGCTCTTCGGTGGTCGAATTCCCCTGGAAAAAATGCGCGGCCTTCTTCAAGCCGCCGCCGGTATCGAGCAGGTCCTGTTCGCGCGAGATCTCGATCCGCATTCCGAGGTTATCGTGCGCCTTCAGATATTCGACGATCTTGTCCGCGAAATGGTGTGCGTTGACGACTACCTCGCAAATGCCAAAATCGCGCAGGCGCGAGAGCGTGATTTCGAGCATCGCCCGCCCGCCGACTTCCACCAGCGCCTTCGGGCGATCGTCGGTGAGCGGACGGAGACGCGTTCCAAGGCCCGCGGCAAGGACCATCGCTTTCATCGGCCCAAGTTCTCCAACTCGAGATGCCGGACTACGACTCCCACGCCATTACGGCTGCGCAGCCGCTCCGCCAGTCGCTCGGCGAAATAAACGGAGCGATGCTGGCCGCCGGTGCAGCCGAACGCGACGGACAAACTCGTAAATCCACGCCGCTGATATTCCTTCACACTGGCGTCGACGAGCGTCATCACGCCGCCGAGAAATTCGCCTACGCCCTGTTGGCGGTTCAGAAAGTCGATGACGGGCGCGTCTTTGCCTGTAAGCGGCTTGAACTCCTCTTCACGCCCCGGGTTCGGGACGCTGCGCGCGTCGAATACGAAGCCGCCGCCGTGGCCCGTCTCGTCTTTCGGCATTCCGCGGCGGTAGGAAAAGCTAAAGATTCGCACCGTGAGGTGATCTTCCTTCGGCGGCAGAGTCGGAGCCTTTTCCGGCGCGGAAAGGCCGAGGCGCTGCAACCTTTCAGATGTCACCATGCTGGCAAACGCATCCTTGAGCGTGGGGAGCGCGAGCGGCATCTCGGCATGCTGCAACAGCCAGCGCACGTTTTTCAGCGCGTACGGCACGCTCTGGAGAAAGTGCGACTTGCGCTCGTAGAAGCCGCGGAAGCCATACGCGCCGAGCGCCTGCATGATGCGCACGTAGACGTAGGCGTAGTAGTGGCGCATGAACGCGTCGCGTCCGATGTCGATGAAATCAGCGAGACGCCGGATATAGCGCTCGAGCAATTCCTGGCGCAATTCCGGCGGAAGATCGGCCTTCGCGTCGTAGAGGAGCGAGGCGATGTCGTAATGCAGCGCGCCTTTGCGGCCGCCCTGGTAGTCGAGGAAGAATGGCCGGCTGCCGGGCAGCATGATGTTGCGCGATTGAAAATCTCGATAGAGAAAGTGATTTTGATCCGCAGTTAGAAGGAACCTCGTCAAGCGGACGAAATCATCTTCGAGCGACTGCTCATTGAAAGGGACACCCGCGAGCCTCAGAAAGTAATACTTGAAATAGTTCAGATCCCACGCGATGGACTGTTCGTCGAAGACTGCACGTGGATAGCAGACTTTGTAGTTCAGATCGCGGCCCGCTTCGATCTGAAAACGCGGCAAGACGTCCACGACGGCGCGATAGATTTCAATCGCAGCGGGAGCGATCTTATCGCCCGCGCGATTTTTCGCGAGAAACTCGAAGAGCGTCGTATCGCCGAGATCTTCTTCGAGGTAGGCGCCGTGGTTCAGTTCCTCTGCGTAGATTTCCGGCACAGGCAAACCGTGCCTGCGAAAATGCCGCGAAAATTCGAGGAAAGCGACATTCTCTTCGCGGACGTCGTAGAGAACCCCGATCGCGCTGAGGTCGTTGCTCGAAAGCCGAATGATGTTGCGCCCCGAGCCGCCAAGCTCACCCTGAAGCGGTTGCACTCGCTCGACCGGCAGGTGAAAGTGACGCTGAAAAAGG
The DNA here is from genome assembly GCA_035622875.1 of Candidatus Acidiferrales bacterium. GTDB lineage: Bacteria > Acidobacteriota > Terriglobia > Acidiferrales > UBA7541 > Palsa-295. The sequence continues at coordinate 18,300 of DASPUN010000043.1, read as the reverse complement.
GTCTCGAGGACGTCCATCAATACGAGTCTAGTCGGTCGGCGGCAAGATAGCGAGACGGGGAGGCGCCTGCGAGGTCGAAAAAAGCACTTGTCTGCCGCACCGGACCGCTCGTTTCAGTGCTCATGTAAGTGCCTTGCGCCGGGGAATCAAACCTGATATGGCATTTCTGCGCGAATCGCGTACGAAAGCGCACTGGGAGCCGAATGACGACGAAATCGAGTTTCGTAGGGGTGGTGCTATTGCTGGCATTGGGGAATTTCGCGCAGCGTGCCGCTGGGCAGGCGGCACCCGATGGCGCAGTGCTATTCAAGCAGCACTGCGCGATGTGCCATAACGACGCGGCGTCGGGCCCGAATCGAGCGCCTTCGCCGGCCGTCCTCGCGGGCAAGACGCAGGAAGAGATTTTGCGTGCGCTCGAATCCGGCGCGATGGTGATTTACGGGAACCAGCTGAGCGAAGCCGAACGCAAGGCCATTGCGGCATATCTCTCGTCGAATCCGGGAAACAGCGGCGCTCTGGCGACGGCAAACCGGTGCGCGTCCGTGCAGCCGCTCGCGGCCGACGCACTCTCGGCGCGTGAAAATTGGAACGGCTGGGGCGTCGACGCCCTGAATTCGCGCTATCAGAAGAACACCTCGATCGGCCCCGAAAACATCTCGAAGTTGAAGCTGAAATGGGCGTTCGGCGTTCCCGACGCGAGCACCGCCTACGGCCAGCCGACGATTGTCGGCGGGCGGCTATTCATCGGCTCAGGCGACGGCAAGATTTACGCGCTCGACGCGAAGAGCGGCTGCACGATCTGGGTCTACCAGGCGGAAACGACCGTGCGAACGGCGATCGTCGTGGGACCTGCGGCGAGCGCCGGCAAATTTCTCGCGTACTTCGCCGATGGCGAAGCAAATCTCTACGCGGTGGACGCAGACGCCGGGACGCTCGTCTGGAAAACGAAAGTCGACTCGCACCCTACCGCTCGAATTACGGGCGCTCCGACACTCTATCAGGGAAGCCTCTATGTCGGCACCGCCGGAAACGAAGAGCTCACAGGCGGCGATCCGAATTATCCCTGCTGCACGTTTCGCGGAAGCGTGAATGCGATTGATGCGTTGACGGGGAAACCGATCTGGAAGGGATACACGATCGCGGAAGAACCACACGCGACGAAGCCCGGCGAGAGCCACGCGAAATTCGCTCCGGCGGGTGGAGCGGTTTGGAACGCGCCAACGATCGACGCGAAGCTCGCTAGAATTTACGTCGGCACGGGCGACGCGTACGTCGATCCGGCGCCGGACAGCACGGACGCAATCATCGCGTTCGATCTGGCAACGGGAAGGCGGCTCTGGGTGCAGCAGAAAACTCCAAACGACGTTTTCAATTTCGGATGCATCCAGCCGGGGCACATCAATTGCCCCCCGCAGTGGGGGCCGGACATTGATTTCGGCTCGTCGCCGATTTTGCAGGATTTGGGGCACGGCCATCGCGTTCTGCTCGCGGGACAGAAGAGCGGCGTGATGTACGGTCTCGATCCGGACGATGGCGGGAAAGAATTGTGGCAGGTGCGCGTCGGGCACGGCAGCGGGCTCGGAGGAATCGAATGGGGCTCGGCGACGGACCGGAAGAATGTCTACGCCGCGAACTCGGATATTTCGACGCTGACTCCGCTCGCGCCAGGGGAAAAGGCTCCGCCGGCGGGAGGGCTTGCGGCGATCGATATCCGCACGGGCAAGCTGCTATGGAAGGTGATGCCGCCGAAACCGGCGTGTGAAGGAAAAGCCGGCTGCAGCGCGGGCCAACTCGCTGCAGTGACGGCGGTACCGGGCGTCGTGTTTTCTGCGTCAATGGACGGCCACTTGCGCGCGTATTCTTCGAAAGACGGCAAAGTGATCTGGGACTTCGACACCACGCCCGATTTCAAAACGGTGAATGGAGTAGCCGCGCACGGCGGGTCGATTAGCGGAACGGGGCCGGTGGTCGCCGGGAATATGGTCTTCGTGGCATCGGGCTTCGACATCACGGCCGGGATGCCGGGAAACCTGATTCTGGCGTTCGAGGTAGCTCCCTCGCCAGCGGCGACAAGCTACTGATAGGGCTTGCTTCCAGGAGGTGCCATCGAGCATCATATAGGCGTATGAGATCGGGCTCGAAGATGACGCAACTCGCCTCGAATCAAGCTTCCCCGGCGCTCCGCGCCCGTTGCTGTAGACCCTGCCTCTGATCTGCTAAACTGTTCCGAATTAGCGAAGTACAAGGAATTCTCTCAAGTCCAGGACGACGATTGTGACGACGGCCAATCAACCGCTGGTATCGACCGATAAGCCCGCTACAAGCGGGCAGATCGGCCAGCGTCTGGTCGAACGGATTGGCAATACGCCGCTGATCCGGCTGTCGCGGCTCGGGACTGAATTTCCGAACGTTCAGATTTGCGCCAAGGCGGAATGGTTTAATCCGGGCGGCTCGGTGAAAGACCGCGCCGCGTATTCGATGATTCGCGACGGCGAGCGGACCGGAAAACTGCGGCCCGGAAAAGTGATTCTCGACGCGACGAGCGGCAACACCGGCATCGCCTATGCAATGATCGGAGCGGCGCTCGGGTATCGCGTGAAGCTGTGCCTTCCGTCAAGCGCGTCGCCTGAGCGGAAGCACATTCTCGCCGCGTACGGAGTCGAGATTGTCTACACGCCGGGCGATGAAGGCACCGACGGCGCGATTCGGCGAGTAAAGGAAATCTACGACGCCGATTCCGAAAAGTACTTTTACCCGGATCAATACGGCAATCCGGCGAATACCGCGGCGCACTACACAACGACGGCTCCCGAAATCTGGGAGCAGACCGGCGGTCGGATCACGCATTTCGTCGCAGGGCTGGGCACGAGCGGAACGTTCGTCGGCACGACGCGGCGGCTCAAGGAACTGAATCCGCGCATCCGCTGCGTCAGCATGCAGCCGGATTCGGGCTTTCATGGCCTCGAAGGCTTGAAGCACATGCCCACGAATATCGTGCCTGCGATCTATGATCCGAATCTAGCAGACGAGAATTTGGAAGTGCAGACGGAAGCGGGTCAGCGAATGGCGAAGCGGTTGGCGCGCGAGGAAGGAATTCTGGTCGGCGTGAGCGCGGGAGCGGCGCTCTGGGCGTGCCTGCAAGTGGCGAAGCGCGTGCCGCGCAATGAACACGCGGTGATCGTTACGATTTTCCCCGATTCGGGCGAGAAATATCTGAGCGAGCGGTTCTGGAGCGAAGATTGAGCGTCGCACCGCTAAAGATTCGCGATCAACTGATCAAGCGAATCCAAGCGCATGGCGTGGAGACGTATCCGTACGAATGCTGCGGCGCGCTGCTGGGGCGCGATGGCGACGGCTCGCGCGAAGTGGCCGATCTGATGCCGCTAGAGAATCGGCGCGACGACTCGCCGCGCAACCGTTTTGAAGTGACGCCGGAGGATGTGCGCCTCGCGGAGAAAACGGCTCGCGAGAAGCGACTGGAGCTGATCGGGTGGTATCATTCTCATCCCGATGCGCCGGCGCGTCCGAGCGAGTACGACCGCGATCACGCCTGGCCCTGGTACAGCTACATCATCGTAAGCGTCCAGAAGGGCGTGCCGAGCGACACGACTTCGTGGCGCTTGCAAGACGATCGCGCCGCATACGATCCCGAGGAGATCGAAACCGTCGCGAATCCGGCGGGCATCTAATATCGAGGACGAGGAGAAAGCCGAATGGCAGTAAAGGTAATTATTCCGACGCCGCTGCGAGCCTACGCGGGCAAGCAGGAAAGCGTCGAAGTGCAGGCCGCGACGGTAGGCGAGGCCCTATCGGCCGTGACGACGAAATTCGCGGACTTGAAGAAGCATCTTTTCGCCGAAGACGGCAAGCTGCGGAGCTTTGTGAACGTCTATGTTAACGACGAGGACATCCGCTACCTGCAGAAAGATCAGACCAGCGTGAAGCCGGGAGACACGATCAGCATCGTGCCGTCAATCGCCGGAGGCGCTCGTAAGTAATCGCGTTTAGAACGGGGAGTTTTTCTATGGCAACGAAAATTGGAGTCACGCCAACGACGGGGGGCGGCGATAAGTCCAACGCGGCGCTATCGAAGGACGAGATTCTGCGCTACAGCCGCCATCTGATCATGCCGGAAGTCGGCATGGACGGTCAGCTGAAGTTGAAGCAGGCGCGAGTGCTGTGCATCGGCACGGGCGGGCTCGGCGCGCCGCTGGGACTTTATCTCGCTGCGGCGGGAGTCGGCCAGCTCGGCCTCGTCGATTTCGACGTAGTCGATTTCACGAACCTGCAACGGCAGGTTCTGTTCGGTTCGAGCGATGTGGGACGGCCGAAAATCACTGCGGCGGCCGATCGCCTGCGCAATCTGAATCCCGACATTCGAATCGATGCAATTGAAGAGCGACTGAGCAGCGAGAACGCGCTCGAGCTGTTCCGCGACTACGACATAATCGTCGACGGCACGGACAATTTCCCGACGCGCTATCTGGTGAACGACGCGTGTGTGCTGCTCGGCAAGCCGAACGTCTACGGCTCGATTTTCCGCTTCGAAGGGCAGATCACGGTGTTCGGATATCCGGATGGGCCGTGCTATCGCTGCTTGTATCCCGAGCCGCCTCCGCCGGGGCTTGTGCCGTCTTGCGCCGAAGGCGGCGTTCTGGGCGTCTTGCCGGGAATCGTCGGCACGATTCAGGCCGCCGAGACGCTCAAGCTGATTATCGGCAAGGGCCAGCCGCTCATCGGCCGATTGCTGCTGTTCGACGCGCTCGGAATGAAGTTCCGCGAGCTGAAGCTGCGCAAGAACCCGGACTGCCCGGTCTGCGGCACGAATCGCACGCTTACAAAACTGATCGACTACGCCGAATTTTGCGGCATTCGCGGCGAGGAGGCGCCGAGTACTGTGACAAACATCCCTGAGGTTACTCCGAAGGAACTGAAAGCGCGCCTCGACCGCGGCGACGATCTCTACATCCTCGACGTGCGCGAACCGCACGAATATCAGATCTGCAACCTCCACGGGCACTTGATTCCTCTCGGCGAACTGCCGCGGCGGGTTCACGAGCTGGACAGCTCGAAGGAAATCGTCGCGCACTGCCGCAGCGGAAAGCGCTCAGCCGACGCAGTGCAGTTCCTGCAAAAGGCGGGCTTCCGCAAGATATGGAATCTGAAGGGTGGTATCCTCGCCTGGTCGGACGAGGTGGACCCAACGATTCCGAAGTACTGAGATCAAGCAACCGCGTTACAGGAGGAGTGAATGGCCGCTACAAGGATTACGGTGCGCACGGACGGTTCCATCCGCGTTGAGGGCGACTTCGAGATCGTCGATCAGGATGGCAAGGTCTTCGGTCTGGGCGGACGCAACAAGATCGGTCTGTGCCGCTGCGGCCATTCCGAAACCAAGCCGTTTTGCGACGGCACGCACAAGAAAATCAATTTCCAGAGCACGATCCAGGCTTACGACATGCCGCCGGCTCCTCCTGTCCCACCCAAGCCCTGACCTTCTACGTCACTGAGACAGAAAGCACTTAGGCCTGCAATATTTGCAGTCCGCGACAGGCAATGTGTATCTTTTTGATACAGCAGCGACACCCCGCACCCAATTCCCCGCAGTAAATACGTATAGTTAAGTCGTACCGCCTGCTGTCTCACAACGGCATATCAAATGCTATTTGAGGGAGCGGGGCGGTGTCTGTCTCTGGGGGAAATGTGGTTCGCACGGGCAAATTCTGGGGGGACCTGCGGGTCCGGCTGGCGCTAGGCGGAGCGGCTGCTGCGGCCTACTGCGCCCTGCTGTGGGTCCTGCGCAGCTCTCCATATGCTGCCGAGCCCCTGCTCGACACCTACATCCAGATGGCCGGCAGCCTTATCGCCTTCACGTTTGCTGCAAACGCGATGGTGCGATTCCGGGGAACCCATGACCGGATGTCGCTAATTCTCGCGTTCGGGTTCGTCGTGGCGGGACTGATCGAGGCGGGAACGAGCATGACGTTTTACCGCGGAATGCTCGTGACGCCGTCTCTCGGCGACGACATCTCGGTCGGCTGGCTCGCGGGCCGGACGCTTCTGGGCATCGTTCTTCTGGCCGCGCTTTTGGTTGAGCGGCGAATCCCCGTGTCGCGCGAACCGGGAAAAGAAATTGCGGGCGTGACGCTGATCGTCGGCGCAGCCGCTTATCTGACGAGCGTCTTCTACTTCATGCTTCCCCACGCGCCCAAAATTCAGCCGGGAGCGCTGGTGCCCCGCCCGTCGGACTTGCTGCCTGCGGCGATTTACGTCGCGGCGACGATCGGATTCGGCTGGCGTCTGCGCCGAGCCAGCACTGCGCTCGATCGCGCCTTGTTTGTCGGCGCCGCACTTAATGTGATCTGCCACATCACGATCAGCCAGTCGCAGCGCGCGCTGGATGCGCCCTACACTCTGGCGCACGTTCTGATGGTGATGAGCTACGTGGTTGTGCTGGGCGGCACGCTGCTCGATAACGCCCAACTCTTCGATCAGGTAAGCCGCATGGCCGCATCGGACTCGCTGACGGGCTTGGCGAATCATCGCCGGTTGCTTGAAACGATCGAAAACGAGATTCAGCGGTCGCGCCGGACGCGCCGCAGTTTCGCCGTGCTGCTGTTCGATCTCGACGACTTGAAGAAAATCAACGATCGGTTCGGACATCTGACCGGCACTCGCGCGATCAAGCGCCTCGGCACAGTGTTGCGGAACAACAGCCGCGCGATCGACACGCCGGCGCGCTACGGCGGGGACGAATTTGCGCTCGTGTTGCCGGAAACGGGTCCGCGGCAAGCGGAGCAGACCGCAACGCGCATCTGCGAGCGGCTCGCTCAGGACGGCGAAGAACCGGGAATCACGGTAAGCGTGGGACAGGCCGTGTATCCGCAGGACGGCACGTCGATCGAACAGCTGCTCGGCGCGGCCGATCTGGCGCTCTACAGAATGAAGAGGCGCGATTCTGGCAAACTGCGCCTGCATCAAATCGCAGCCTGCTTGTAAGGGGTCACAGGGGGCGGAGATATGCCGTTGGGGATTGGGCTCCCCAAGTCCAAGAGGTTTTCCGTACTGCGTCGCGACGCGCGCGTGCCGATGGAAGTGCAAGTACAGATCAGCGGCCACGCGGTTCTTCCAGGCACAGAATCGACTTTTACCGAAAATGTGAGCGCGCGGGGAGCTCGCGTCTTGAGCACTCGCCGCTGGAAGATTAACGATCAGCTCGTGATTGCGACTGCGGCGGGTTCGTTTCGCGCGGTAGCGCGAGTTGCCTACTGCGAGACGGTTCCGCGGGCGGGTTTTGCGATTGGGCTCGAATTTACGGAACCGACCGGAAGCTGGGTCGTCAGCGGCGGAAATGCCGACTGATTCCCTCTCCTCGCAGTAGTCGAAGGCGCGCCGCTTCCCGTTTCAATCCCTATTGCACAAAGCCGACGTTGGGCTCCTGTCCCGACGGCGGACCTTCGGGCAGCGTGCCGAATTGCGCTTCGTACCGCGCCACATTCTCCTGCAGCGCTCGAAGCAGCCGCTTGGCGTGGCTGGGATTGACGATCAAGCTCGCGACCAGCTTGCCCTGCGGCACGGTTGGAAAGAGATAAATGAAATTCAGCGTGAATTCCTCGGCGTTGTGATGAACCACGACGAGATTGGAATACTGGCCGAGCAATTCCTTCTCGTCCGCTTTGATCTGCACCTGTTGTTGCTTCGGCGCTTCGGGCATCGCGCTCTCCTTATGCACCAACTGCGTGAATGCAAGCCACTATAGCAAAGCGGGAAATCTCAGCCGGATAATTTTTCGAAACAGTGAATCGCCGGAGGAGTTGACCTCGCAACAAGTTAAGCGTAGTTTATGTTGGGAGTTTAGCTCGGTTAACATGAAACGTTCGAAGAAAGATTCGCCGGCGCCGTCTTTTGGACCAGCCCATCCCACCACGGATGTGGCGGCCGCGTCTCCGATCGCACACGATCTGGCGGGGCTGCTCACGCACGAGGACGTGGACCGCGCGCGCGACCGCTGGCGCGTCAGCCGCGCACGCTGGGCCGAGCGCCGGTCGAAAATCCTCGGCAGGTTTTCGGTCCTGTGGCTTTTGGTCGGGCCGGGTGTGCTGGTCTTCCTCGGCGAAAACGACGCGCCCAGCATGCTTTCCTATTCGGCCACGGGCGCGCGGTTCGGCATCGGCTTCTTCATTCCGTTTGTCGTGCTCACGTTTGCGATGGGGCTCGTTGTCCAGGAAATGACCGTGCGGCTCGGCGCTGTCACGCACCGGGGCCACGCGGAATTGATTTTCGACCGCTTCGGGCAATTCTGGGGCTTCTTCGCGATGGGCGATCTGGTGATCGGAAATTTCCTGACACTGGTGACGGAGTTCATCGGCATTCGTGCCGGACTGGGATTTTTCGGCGTCCGGCCCATTGTCGCCGTCGGCGTAGGGCTCGCGGTCGTGTTTGCTGCGATCACGACGGGGCGCTACTGGACCTGGGAACGTATCACCATGGGCCTCGCGATCTTCAATGCCCTGTTTGTGCCGGCGGCAATTTTAGCGCACCCGAATTGGGCGGCGGTCGGCCGGTCGCTTCTGACGTGGTCTCCCCTGCCGCACGGAAATTCATTCGACATCCTGCTTCTGATCCTCGCGGACATCGGCGCGACAGTGACGCCCTGGATGATTTTCTTTCAGCAGAGCGCGGTGGTGGACAAAGGCATGCAACCGCGCGACATCGGCGCCGGTCGATTCGACACCGCTCTTGGAGCTTTGCTCGCGGCGACGTTCGGCGTTGCGGCGATACTTGCGACCGTGCCGTTGTTTCATCATGGCATCGACGCTTCGCAATTCGAAGCGGCTCAATTTGCCGAAGCGCTCGAGCCGTGGATCGGGCATATTGGAGCAACTCTTTTCGCATTGGGAATCTTCGAAGCGGGAATCGTGGCGGCGATCGCGATTTCGACGTCGTCTGCGTACGCATTCGGCGAAGTGTTTCAAACCGGACACAGCCTCAACCGGCCGCTGCGTGAGGCGTGGCCGTTTTATTCGACGCTGCTCGGATCGGCGTGCGCCGCGGCGGCGCTCGTGTTGATTCCGCATGCGCTGCTCGAATTCATCGTGCTGATCGTGAATGTGATTGCGGTGCTGGCGATGCCGCCGGCGCTCGCATTTCTGCTTCTGCTTGTGAACGACCGCGAAGTGATGGGCGATCAGGTGAACGGATTTTGGGAAAATACCGCAGCCATTGCGGTCACCGTCGCGTTAATTTGCGCCGGGCTCGGGTTCGGCGTCGCGACGGTGATTCACATGAGCTGAGGGCCTTGACGAATAGGGCGGAGGCTGGAATTGAAGGCTGAACACGTGAAATCATCGAACGCAGAAATGGGGATTGGCGAGAAGGCATTCGAGTCAACCGCGGGCCAGGCAGAGAAGCTGGATCTAAAGCATCCGGACGCAGTCCTCTCGCTCCTTGAGGCTGACCAGGTAGTCGCCGCCAAACAGCGAATGCACTTCGGCCGGCGGAAGCTCTCCGTGGGCGTACGCATGCTGCTGTGGGGCTTGCGCATTTACGTGGTCGCGATGCTGGTGATCGTTCTCATCTCTGCATTTCGAGCCATCCATTCCGCACCTTGAGCCACTGATCACCTCCCCGTGCCTGCTGAGCCGCGACCACATCGAGCTCGATCCTCATTGGGAAATTTCGCACGCATGTGGGAGAATTTCGATTGATCGACCGATCGAATCCGCACCGGAGGCCACTCCGCCATCGCGCCGCAGACGCACTTGCCCGCAGCGGGTAAAAAATCCAGCTCCATTGGAATCGTCGTGATTTTCACTGTGTTTGTTGCAGCGGTAGCGGCGCTGATTTTCGCGATGCAAAACTGGACCAGCCTCGCGAAGGCGCGAAGGCTGAAAAATCCAATTCCGCCGACATCCGAAGCTATCGCCGCGGGAATGCAGGATTACAAGAATCACTGTCAGAGTTGCCACGGGCAGTACGGCGACGGCAAAGGGGAAAAGGCAAGCGAGCTTTCGGTCGCGCCCGGCGACTTCACGGACGCCTCGAAGATGAACACGCTCACCGACGGAGAGCTTTACTGGCAGATCACCAAAGGCCGGCGTCCCATGCCCGCGTTCGCGGACAAGCTCAGCGAAGAGCAGCGCTGGCAATCGGTCGACTACATTCGCACGTTTGCGCGGAAACCGGCGGGATCGGCGCAACCATAGGCCGTGCGACCCGCGCCGCTTATTTCACCTTCGCAAGAGCCTCTGAAACTTCCTTCATGTCGGGCACGGTCGGGATGTCGTAATTCTTGAACCACGCGACGTTACCGTTGCGATCGACGATGGTGATGGCGCGCCCCGTGATTCCCTTGTCGGCGAGATACACTCCGAATTTGTCGGCGACGGCGCCGCGCGGATGAAAATCGGCAAGCAGCGGGTAGTGGATGCCCATCTTGTCGGCAAAGGCCTTGTGCGACCAGACGCTATCTACGCTGAGGCCCAGCACCTGCGCGTCGAGCTTTTCAAAGCTCTTCAGGTCGTTGACGAAGCAGGCATGTTCGTTCGTGCAGATCGGGCTCCAGTCCAAAGGATAAAAGACGATGACGACGTTTTTCTTGCCGCGAAAGTCCGAAAGCTTTACTTCTTTTTGACTTTGATCTTTCAGAGTGAAATCCGGCGCTGCTGCGCCCACAGAAAGTGCCATGCCAAGCCTCCTCGATCGCTCACGCGAAGATTCGAATTCGGAAACCCGTCAGAGTTGGGTCATCATCATAGCCGAAGCGGCATCACCGGACAAAGAAAAGCCTCTCCGGTTATCGCCGGAGAGGCTGGCAGAAACGCGGGGCGAGCCGATATGACTTACTGCGGCTTGGGCGCGGTGGTTCCCGGAGCGGGTTTCGGCGCCGGCTTCGGAGCCGTCGGCGTGGTCGACGACGAGGTGCCCTTCACCGGGTAGCTTTGGTCGTAGAGATGGATGATATCCTGCGTCACGTCGATTTGGTTCGCGGCGTAAATCACCGGAGTTTGCTGCGAAGAAGTGTCGAGGATGACCGCGTACCCGTTTTCCTTCGAGTATTTGTCGAGCACGTCGATCATCTTCCGGCCGATGCGATTCACGACGTCCTGCTGGGCGTCCTGTGTGTCTTCCTGGAATTCCTGCTGCTTTCTCTGAAAAGTGCGATTCAAACCATCGTACTGCCGCTGGAGCCGGGCTTTCTCTTCGTCGCTGAGCGTCGTCTGCCCGCTCTGCAGCCGATTGTTGATTTCCTGTCCCTGCTTCTGCAAAGTTTGAAGTTCCGCAGTGCGCGGAGCGAACTGCGACTGCAATTCCGCAGCGGCCTGCTTGCCCTCGGCCGTGCTGGCGATTGCGGCCTGAATGTTGATGACTCCCACTTTCATTGTGGGCGCCGACGCGGCCGCAGTGCCCGCCTGGCCCCAAACCACCGGCGTCGCCAATAAGATGGCCAGGGCCGGTACTGCCATTCGAATCTTCATTCTCACTCCTCGCTCAGATATGCTGAGAAACTGACGTAATCGAAATCGCGCATTATAGCTGTCCGTTTAGACCACGGTCAAGCCGCCGTTGGTTGCCCGTGCGATTAGTGCGGCAAAGGTATCAACAGCACCTGATTGTTGTCTTCGTCCACCAGTACAGCGAGATTCAGGATCGGATCGACCGCCACCGCATTAGGTCCGAAGACTGGCGCCGTGGCTTGCGTCCCTCCCAGGCCGATCACCGTGCGGACCTGCGGGCCGAGGCAGTTCGGCGCCCCGACGGACGGCGGGCACACGTACGACAGCACCGACATCGTGTGGCTCACCGAGTTTACGGTCACGAGCGTGCTGTCCTGGTAGTTGTAATCGAGCGACGAGGGACCAATTCCCACTCGGACCGGCGTCTCGAGGAACGTGGCCGGATCGATCAGCACCACTTCATTTACGAGGCTGTTCGCCGCGAGGAAGATCTGGTTCACGGGATCGAATACAATGCCGCTCGGATTCTCGAGGTTGGAAGCGCGTCCCACGATGTTTCCGCCTCCCGTCACATTGAGAAAGTCGACGGCACTCGTGGCCGAATCGGTTGCCACAGCGGCGTAGGGGAACAGCGGATTCGGATCGACGGCGACTGCAACCGGATTCTGGTCGATCGGCAGGCTGGTAGTCGAAGCCGGCGACGCCACGGAAAGCCCAATGAAGCTGACGGTCCCCGTTGATGTGGAGCTTGTAGGATTGGTGTTCGTCACGACTCCCAATTCGGTGTCCTGATTGATTGCGACGCCGGTCGGAGCCGTGCAGGCCGCGCCGCAGAGCGCGACACCCACGGGCACCTTCGTTTGCGTGACGTCGACAACCGTCGCGTCGTTGCTTCCGGTGTTCGCGACAAGGGCAAGCCCTGCGCGAGGAAGCGCGGCAACTCCGGTCGGTGTGGTGCCAACGGTAATCGGCCCGCCCACGACACCGATCGTTCCCGCGGGTGTCTGGAACTGTCCCACCGGCGTCTGCGTTGTAAGGGCGACGAGCGAAACCGTCCCGTCGGTCGAGTTGGTCACGACGGCCAGGTCGCGATCCGTATCGATCGCGACGCCGACCGGAGCTTTGCCGACGGGCACGGCCTGCACCACCGCGAGATCTGTGACATTTGATACCAAACCGCCCGCGTTCTCGACTTGAACCGAGTATCGCCGTGGTACGGTCAACATAGCGCCCGGCACGCACGCATCGATTTCGCGCGAACTCACCACATTGACGGTGCAGGCGCCGCCGGATGATAGCGCTTGCCCATCCAGCAACACTTCCGAGTTGCCAGCCACAAATCCGGAGCCGAGAATCTTCAGCTGGACATTCGCCGCGCCGGTTCCTCCGAAAGCGATCGCCGGACTGGCGTCCACAATCTGCAAAGAATTGATCGTGGATCCCAGAGAGACGATCGATACCGTGCCATCTGCTTGATTGGTGACGACAGCCTGATTGGTCACCTGGTCCACCGCAACTGCCTGGGCGCTAGGCGAGCTTCCCAAACCTGTAACGGTTTGCAGTACCGTGCTGTTTTCCAAATCGACGATCTCGGCAGTCGATGAGGAGCCAACCGCAATTCCGACATTTTCGAGGGCGCTTGCAGCGGCTGCTCCAAAACCTTTTTGGTTAAACGCAACTCCGCCTTCGAATACCGTGTTGACGTCGTAATTCAGAAGGCTAAAGGTGATCAGTGTACCGGTCTGAGGATTGCTCAGGAAAGCCTCGTGCGTTTCGGTGTTGATGCCGATTCCCTGCACCGTCGTGCCGAGCGATATCGTTCCGACTACCTGCGGGGCACGGCCGCTCGGCTGTCCGGCGCTCGCGTTGAAGCCCAGATCGACCAAACTCACAGCCCCGGCGCCGCCCGGCGCGACAACAGCCCAGTTCAGCCGCGGGTCAATCGCGACGGCCGGATTTGCGCCGGTGCCAAAGGAAACCAGGCCGCCCCCGACTTGCTGGACGATCGTCGGCGTTCCGCTTGAAAGATCCAGCACCGTTGCCTGGTTCGTCGATTGATATGCGACGAGCGCGCGGTGGGTGATCGGGTTGATGCCGATTGCAAACGGAATCGGAGACGTATTCGCTGGACCGATTGAAACCGAGAGCGGCAACCCGACGACTGCCCGTGTCTTCAGATCAACGGCAGAAACCGTCTGGTCGGTGCTGTTGACGACGAGCGCGATGGGATCGGGCAGCATGTCATCCACCGCCACACCGGTCGGCTCGTTGCCAACGGCGATCGCGCCGCCGACGACGGCATCGGTCGCGAGATTAATCAGCGAAATCGTGTTGCCGTCTGTATTGGCGACCACGGCGAATCCATCGGCTTCATCGATTGCGACCGCAGAGGGGCCCGCCCCGACTGCCACAGAAGTAAGCGGCGAGGAATTGATCGAACCGGGAACCGGCGTGACGCCCAAATTCAGCGACGACATGTTCGGCCCGGCAATCACTCCCGCGTTCGTGACCGTAATCGGATATAAACCCGGAGTCCCAAGCGTGTTGGCCGGAACTGCCAGGGACAACTGGCGGCTGCTCGTCACTGTGGCGCTGACCGGCAGCCCGTTGAAAGTCGCAGTCGTCGAGCTTGGCGAATAGAAACCGCCTGTCAGCAGAACCGTGGCACTCGAGGCCGGATTTTGCGCAACGCTGTCCGGCGAAGAACCAACCACAGCCGGACGCACCGCAATGACATTGAGATTCGCCAGCCCCGGCGGGTTTCCTTCCTGATCCTGGACCTCGACTGGAATTGTTCCTGCTTGAGCCAATTGCGCAGCGGGGATTGTGGCGCGGAGCGCCGTCGTACTCAGGAAGACGACGTTCGTGGTGGGCAATTGCACGCCACCGACGAAAACCTCGGTGGTCGAGAGAAAGTTTGTGCCTGTCAGGTAGACATCCTGCTGCGCGGATCCCTGCGCGACCGTGCCCGGATTGATCTTCGTCACCGTGGGAGCCACATCAGCTACTACAGACACGTTCGCGGTTGCGCTTTGATTTTGGTCCGCAGCCGAGATCGCCTGCAGAGTGAACGACACGGGAGCGCCGGGCGCCTGGTACAGCCCGCTTGGACTGATCGAACCGGCGTTCATGATGCCGCACGTAAGTGATCCGCCGTTGCCGCTCTGGCAGAGCGACAGCGATACGGCCTGATTGTTCGTGCCGGTGACTGTAACGATGAACTGAAACTGTTCTCCCGTCCCCAGGTTTACGCTAGAGGGTGTGATTTTCACCCGGATTCCGGAATCGATGATCACCGTAAACGTCCCGAAAATGGTCGGCTTGATGCAGCTGGTGGCCACTACGAGAAAGCCATCAGGCTGGGGAGGCCCCGCCGGCGCAGTGTAAAGTCCGGTGGGAGTCATCGTGCCGAACCCAATCAATGGACTGGAGACCTTGGGTATGCTGCATTGCGTCGGACCAACTCCCTGGGTGCAGTCCGTCGGAGCGATGGTCGTTGAAGGCGGGTTGGTCGGTTTGCAGATCTGCCAAAAGACGTTGGTCGACGAGGCTCCCCTGACTGTCGCTACAAACTGCGCTGATGTGTTTTCCAGCAGCGTCACCGACGTGGACGAAGCGCCGGTGACGGTCGTGCCCACCAAGACGGACACGACCGTGGAGTTCGAGCTGCAACTGGAAGTGAGTACGGCGAAAAGCAAAATCGCCCCGATTCCCCACGCTTTCATTTGGCTTCCTCCGACCATTGCTCCTCGGTGCTAGCGGCGCCCCCGGGCGCCGCATCATCAGAATGTACGGCTTACGGCAAAGCGCAGAGTGCGCGCCGCTTCAAATAGGCTCGGCGCAACCGTCTGTTGCGATCGCGTCGCGATCAGGAAATTCTCAATAGACGGCACAATCTGCGATTGGAAAACTCCCAACTGCTGCAGGGCAAGCCGCTCCTCGGGAGGGATATAAAAAGCCCCCTCCGGCGGCTCGACAGTCCGATTGAAGCGCAGGTAATTGTACGCGTAGTAGATGCGAAACGGCGCTTGAATGATCGGAATCTGGATCCCGACTTCGAGTCCGGCCGACGTGTGCGGGTGGAAGTTCGTGCCGCGAGCGATTTGAAGATTGTGCGGAATATTCACGCACGGCGTCCCCGGCAAGCACGGGAAATCGGCGTTGGGATATTGCTGCTGGAGAAGCGCCGTCGCCGAAGGATCGAGCTGAAGTTGCGAGCGGTTCAAGAGTCCCACCACGCCGAAATCATTGAAGATGCTCAGCGTGACGTAGTTCTTGTAGATCGGGATCCGATACTCGAAGTTGCCTATCGCCTGCGCGTCGCCGCCGGGGCGAATCGGCACGAACTCCAGCACGTTCACCGGCAGTTGTACCGGAGTCGGCAGGCCCTGCGAATTCAAGATTTGCGGATTGAAATATGTGATCGTAGTGGTCGTCGAGAACGGAATGAACACGAACGGCGAGATCGTGTAAAAGTCGAACCCTCGCACATCCTGCTCACCGCCCGCGTAGAAGCGGTTATTCGGCGGCACCTCTTTGCCGCCGTAGCCGGTGACGTAGCTGCCCTTGAAATGCAGCGCGATCGTGTTCCTGTTGTGGTAAGCCGGATGGAAATACGACATGTCGACGACGTTGTTGATCGTGTTGACGTTGCCCCCGAGCGGGCCGCCCGAAAATGTCGCGCCGTATGAAAAGCTTTTTCCGTGCGTCGGAAAGATGGGGCTGTCGCGCGTATCGCGCGTGATCGTCGGCGTTATCTGGCTAATCCGGATCCCGTTCAGCGCCGAGGGGCCCGCGAGACTCGTGAATTTCGTGAATTCGAACAGCAGCGTCGCGGCTTGGCTGAACGGCGTGATGTTCGTGGAGGACCAGCCGTAATTCAGGCCAATGCGCGTAAATGAGAGCTTCCGCAGCGGCTCGCTTGCAAAGACTGTGAATCCCTGGGAATCCGTGTTGTAGTTTTCCTGGAGCGCGGGATCGATCGCAATCGGCACTCCTGTGAGAATGCCTTCCTGGCGCGCCGTGTTGTAATCGAACTTCGATTTGAAGACGGTGAAGCCGGTGGCAATCGGCCGGTCGAAGAGGTACGGCTCTGTGAATCCGAACTGAATATTGGTCTGGATGTTGCCAACCTGCGCCGATAGTGTGAGCGTTTCGCCGAGGCCCAGGAAATTGTTCGTCTGGTATGAGAATCCGATGAAGCTTCCGGCCAGACCGCTCACGCCGCCCGAGAAGCTGATCGACTGCTTGCCTTTCTCTTTTACCTTGAGGCGGATGTCGACGGTGCCGGCTTTGACATTGCGCTTCAGCTCAGCGTTCTCCGGCTTGATCGTGTCGAAGTATCCGAGCTGATTGAGCCGCAGAATGCTCAGCTCCCAGAGGCGGTTGTTGAACACTTGCCCTTCATCCAGCAGTAGCTCGCGCCGGATGACTTTGTCCCGCGTCGTCGTGTTGCCGGAAAACTCGATGCGGCGGACAAAATATTGCTTTTGTTGGTCGAACACGAGCGCCAGATTCACCGTTTTTGTGTCGTCGTGGACGTCGAATTCGGGTTCCGTCGTGAAATCGATGTAGCCGAACTCTCCGTACAGTTTCTTGAAATTGTCAAAGGACTTCCGGATCTTGTCGGCGTCGAAAATGTCGCCCTGCTTCAAAGGAAACACGCGCGAGAGGACGTCCGGCTTGAATATCAGCCCCTGATCCGGATCGGCGCTGCGGAACGTCAGCTTGCCCATCCGGTACTGTGCGCCTTCCGAAATTCGGATCGTAAAGTTGGTAACCTTTCCATGCTTCGCGCCGATTCCAGGTACGGGCAGCGGGACGCCGGGCTTGTTTTCATCCACGGTCTGAATGTCTTTACCTGTCGGCTCCTGGACAACCACCTTGAAGTATCCGTGGTCCTGATATAGCCCTCGGATGCCTACTTCCAGGTCCTCTTCCAATTTCTGCTGATTGAAAGTCTTCGCCATAACCGGAATGTCGAAGATCCCGAGCGGAATTCCATAAGGTCTGTCGTGCTTCATGGCGCGAATCAGCTTTCGCGTCGAAAATGCATGGTTGCCGACGATCGTAATCGTTCCGACCTTGACCTTCGGGCCCTCATTGATATTGAAAACCAGCTTGACGGCGTTCGTGGCGGGAATTCTTTCGTAGGTGGGCTTTACGGTGGCGAATTGGCGGCCGTGTTCAGCGAGCAGTTCCTTCAGCACAACTTCGGCACGCTTGATCTTGGTCGGATCAAACTGGCTCTCGACCGTGAGTCCGACCTTCTTATCCTTGTATGCGTCGAGGATGTCCGATTCGGTGATCGATTTGTTGCCCTTGTACTCGATCCGGCGAATGATGGGCCGCTCGGTGACGCGGAAAATGATGATCTTGCCATTCGGCCGCTCGGGATCGTCCTCCACCTCGAGGCGGACGTCCTCAAAAAACTGCGTGTTCCAAAGCGCTTGAAAATCGCGTCGCAAGGTGTCCAGATTGTAGGGATCGCCTACGTGGGAAAAGATGCGCGTGCGCAATGCCTCGCGTTGGATGCGGCGGGTGCCGAGGAAATCGATGCGGGTGATGATGTACTGAGGCTGATTGGATGCCTGTTGCGGCCGGGCCCAAGCGGCGTCGCTAAGAGCGAGGAAGAGAAGACACACCACCGCGGCGGTTCTCGGCACGCGCAGAAATATCTTCCCTCTGGCGGCCATGAATCCGTTCAAGGCCGCAGTTCCCCGCCCAAGATTTTATGCTCCCCCGCCAGATCGATTCCGCGGTTCTGACCCGGCTAGCGCGTGTAGGATTCCCTAGTGGGCCACCGGGGTTGCTTCCGCCACGGGACGGAACGACAGACCCTCGC
>DASPUN010000042.1:0-21627 GCA_035622875.1 Candidatus Acidiferrales bacterium | reverse complement strand
GTGAACGTGCGCAGATTCAGGATCGGATCGGCCCAGCCGTCGCCCAGAAACAGATTGTTGCGGAAATGGACGTTCGACGCCGGTCCCATCAGGCGGCCCTGGCCGAAAAACGTGTTCTGGTAGATCAGCACGCCGGCGGGCGTGTCGATCAGCTTCAGTGGCCCGCCGGTCGTGTTGTTGTACATGACGTTCTGATAGAAGTAGAGCGGCCCGCCGAACGTGGGCTGCGCGCTGAGCGCGCCGCCGGCTTCGTTGAAGCAGCGATTGCGGAAGACGCGGATGTTGTGGGCGCCGCCGTCGGCCTCGATGCAGTTGTCGGCCATGTTGTAGATGTCGTTGTTGTAGAAGTCGATCGAGACTGGCACGCGGTCGGGCGATTCATTCGGCGTGCCGTCGGGATCGCCGTAGGTGGCAATGTCGATGCCGTCGTGCCAGTTCGCCACGTAGTTGTATGCAACCACGTGGCCCTGGCCGTAGATTTTCACCGCGTATTCCGACGTGATCAGTGCGGGATACCCGGGGAACTTCGCCCACACCTGCGGCGTCCACCAGCTCTGCAGCTTGTTTGGATCGTGCCGGCCGATGAAGACGTTGTCCGCGATGTAGAAATTCTTCGAGCCGGACCAATCGTCTTCGACGGCGCGACCTACGTCGTAAATGCGCGAATGCTTCAGCGTGAAGCCGCTTGAGCCGGCGATGTTTTTGACTCCCAGCAGAAACGCGACATTCGTATTGCGGACCGTGATGCCTTCGAAATAGTTGTAATTCGCCGCCATCGGATTGAACAAATTCTGGCAGCCATCGCCATCGAAGATCACTTCCCCGTCGCCCGCGGACTTGATCACGATTGGCTTTTCGGGCGTGCCGCTCTGCGTCAGATAGTAGGTGCCATCGAACGGCGTGCCGTAGGCCGCGATCGTGCGGTCGAAGCCGCTGTAGACGAAGCGATTGTCTTTGTAGGTCCCCGCGTGCACGAGAACGATGTCGCCGGGCTGCACGCGCGGAGGAAACGCATTCGAGTGATCGGATTCGTCCGCGCCCATGTAATACGCCGCGAGCAACCCGGTGAAGGCTGGCTCCTGCTTCGTTCCTTTGTAGCCGAACGGATAGACCTGATAGGCGTGACCGCCGGCGGCAGGCTCAGGCTCGGCGCGCGTGCGCACGGTGACGGTTCGCTTCGCTTTGCCCTTCACGCCGTCGGGGTCGGAAAGCACGAAGCGGCATTCGTATTCGGTGTCCGGCTCGAGATTCAGCAAGCTGCCGGCGAACATATTCGGCGCGACGTACTTGAAATAGTGGCCACCGCCCTCGCGAGGCGAACCGCCGGGGACTTGCTCACGTTGCAGCCGCAGCAGTGGGAGCGCGTCGCGCCATTTCGTGTCGCCCTTCTTTCGGAAGGTGACATCGACGCGCGCGTTGCGGTTGTCGTCGCCGGTGATTCTCCATTCGAAGCCGAGAGAAACGAGCGTGGGTGGATCGACCGTGAATTGGCCGGGAACGGTGTGGTTCTGTGCCGAAGAGCGCGCGGGCGTGACAGCGAACGCAGCTGCCACGAGCAACAGCTCGCAAATTGGAAGCGTGCATCGGCGCATGCGGCAGCTCCTCTTGTGCTCGCGGCAGCCTGAAAACCGCGCGCATCGTACTCACGCGCGATGAAGTGCGTCAAGCGCGAGTCTCTGCACTCACATTGGGAACGCGCCTCGCCGCGCCGCGAACCTTGATGTTATACTTGCCGGGCAACGGGTTCCCGCACACTTGTTTTGCCGCGGAGAGGTGGCCGAGAGGCTTAAGGCGGCGGTTTGCTAAACCGTTGTACGCGCTAAAACGTGTACCGGGGGTTCGAATCCCCCCCTCTCCGCCATCCGCCACGCCACCGATCACCGAACACGAGGAAGCGGATGCCACGGCTCGCCACTGAAGTTCTCGCGTTCGTCCTGCTGGCTGCGACCTCAATCTTTTTTCTTGTCGATCCTTTTGCGGTAGTGCCGATGTTTCTTGCGATCACGGCGGATTCGCCCGCGTCCGAGCGGCGGGAGATGGCACGGCGCTCGGCGTGGACATGCGCGATCGTGCTTTGCGTCTTCGCCGCCGCCGGAAGCCTCATTTTCAAGATGTTCGGCATCACTCTGCCTGCGTTCAAGATTGCGGGCGGCGTCATCTTGCTTCTGATCGGGCTCGACATGCTGCAAGCGCGCCAGTCGGCGACAAAATCGACCGCCGAGGAAGAGCGCGAAGGAGCCGAGAAAGCCGACGCTAGCATCATTCCGCTCGGGCTGCCGATGCTCGCCGGTCCGGGCGCGATTTCAACGGTGATGGTGCTGGTCGGCGAATCGCGTTCGTGGTGGCAGCACGCCGTGGCTTACGCCGTGATTCTGGCGACATCTCTTGCGTCGTATGTGGTCCTCGCTGGCGCGGATCGCGTGCGAAATGTTCTGGGCAACACGGGAATCCGCATCATGACGCGTCTGATGGGATTACTGCTGGTGGCGTTGGCCGTGCAGTTCGTTGCAAATGGGCTGAGCGATTTCGGACTGATCAAGCACGCGATTTCTCCGCCCTGAGGCTGGATTCCGCGGGCGTCCGCGACAGGACGGACGAAAGCACGCTCACGAGGATTGCAGCGGACGCTCCGGTCGCATCCTTTGCTCGCCATGCGACGAACCCATCGGGCCGCACAAGCACGGCGCCTTTCGGCGTGATTCCGTACGCATCGGAAAATTTCCCGCTCGGATCGGTGAGCCCCGCTACGCCGAACTGATGAACATCTATATCGAGCTTGAGCTGTTTCGCAGCATCGCGCGCAGCCTCGCACCATGCGCGACCATCCGGCGCCGCAAGCAGCACGAAGTTCGTCCCGAAAAGGTCGAGTGTCGAGATCTGCCGGCCGTTGCGCTCGAGATCGAGATGCGGAGCGCGCGTGCCCGGGCGCGCTTTCGTCTCTCGCGGATTATCGTGCGGCAAGTTCTTTTCATCCTTATCCGGAATCACTGCGGATGAGTGATAGCAGTACCCAAGCTCGATATTGAGATCGTTTTGGATCGCCTGCATGTTGTCCGATTTCAGATACGGAGCCGAGCGCGTGACGTAGCGCGAGTAGGCTTGTTCGACCGTAAATGCAGACGCGGGCCGCCGCTCGGGTTCGTAAGTCGAAAGCAGGTTGGGCCCAGCCTCGCCTTTCAGGACCATCGCGAGTTTCCACGCGAGGTTGTGTGCGTCCTGTACGCCGGTATTGCCGCCGAAACCGCCGCTCGGCGGCATGACGTGCGCGGCGTCTCCCGCCAGGAAAATTCGGCCCTGACGAAAATGTTCGGCCGTGTCCGCTGTCGCGTCCCAGTGCATGATGTTCTCGATCGTCACCGGGACTTCGCGCGTGCCGAAGCCGGCGTAAAGCAATTCGAGAGCGCGTTCGTTCGTGAGTCCCGCCGATACATCGGTGACGGGAGCCTTAGGGTCGCCCAGCCAGTGAACGGCCAGAAAGCCCGACGTAAACGGCTTCTCGATGCGGAAGAATCCGCTCAGCGTCGGATTCACCACGTAGATCACGCTCAAATTGCGTCCACGAAAAAGTGGCCCGACGTCCCCGCGGAAATAGATCGTGATGCTCTTTGAGAACACGCCGTGGCCGAGCATGCGGATGCCGAGCCGCTCGCGAATCCGGCTGTGTGCGCCGTCGGCCGCGACCATGTATTTCGCGCGGACCGTCGCATTCTCGCCCGTATCGCGGTGGCGGATTTGCGCCGTGATTCCGTCCGCGTTCTCGGCAAACGAAATCATTTCCGTCGCAAAACGCAGTTGGGCGCCCAATTCCTCGGCGCGGTTCTTCAGCAGCGGTTCGAGCAGGCTCTGGGTGATGAAAAGCCGCAGCGACGGGCTGACGTCGCGCACGCCTTCATTGAGATTGGCGATGAACCAGGCGAGCTCTTTGCCGGCAAGCGTCTCGACGGCCATGATCGCGCCGTCCTGCACGAACTGCTCGTCCGATTTCCTCATCACGATCTGTTCGACGCCGACCGTGCGAAAGATCTCCATCGTGCGCTGTGTAATCATCGCCGCGCGAGGATGAATGGCCGTGCCGCGATGATGCTCTACAACGAGCGGTCGAATGCCATGGTGGGCAAGCAGCAGAGCTGTGGACATCCCGACGAGGCTGCCGCCCACAATGAGGACGGGAACTTCAATATCCGGCACTTTGAGTCCCCAAACCTTTCTTACCGAAGCGCGCCGCGAATCCGAGAGGCGGATCGCTTCCGAAACCCCAATTGGCGGAAAAGTATCACGAAAGGAGGAGCGAGTGCGCAGACGAAACGATGAGAGAGCGGAAATCCGAGAGGTCAATCAAGGGCTTCGAAGTTATTGGCTCCGAAGCCCCTGACGAGTCTGATGAGGCTGTTGCGATTACGCGCTACGCGCCGTTGTCGGCGCCGGCGGACTGTTGCACGTCCTTCTCTGTCTGATCTGCCGACTGCTGTTGCTGCTGTAGATCGCTGCCCACGTTGGGATCGGGCTGTGCCTGACCATCCGGATTCGCCTGCGGGTTGCCTGCAGGTCCCGAAGGCAAGCCGCCCTTGCCCTGATTCTTGGATAGCGCAGAAAGTCCGTCGTCAACCTGTTCGCGCAAGTGATTGTGCATTTCCTGCAGATCATCGAGAGAGACGGAAACCTGCGATCCCTTGGCGCAATCGTCTTTTTGAGAAGCAGTGACCGACACTTTCACTTTGTTGTCGCTATCCGGTTTGTCGTCGACCCGTGTGATCACGTCGCCCGGGCTCAGGCTGCATGAAGTGCCATCCGCAGTGTCTTCGCTCAACGCGCTGGACACGATGAAGATCCGATGGTTGGGATCGAGAGCGTCCGGCGCGGCGTCCCCGTTGCCGGAGTCGCCCTTGGAAGCGGCGGCGTTCTTTTCCTGCGCGATGATCGCCGCGACTTCCTCCGAGATTTGTTTTTTCACTTCGGGTGAAAGAACGACGGATTGATCGGCGGCGAGCACGAGTTCTCCTCCACCGAGACGGGCGCTTTCCTGGCCTGCTTCATAGGCAGCTTGCAGGCTTTGCGCCATCAGGTAATCGGTCAGCCAGAATGCCGCGCTCGGATAAACCGGGTACGGAGCGAAGTAGTATCCATAGTAGCCGTACCACGGAGCGCCGCCCCAGCCCCAGCCGTACGCGATCGGCGTGGCCCACGGATTGTAGGCCCAGCCGTAGAAGCCCGGCGAATACCAGTAGCCGGGCACGTAGCCGTAGTAGCGATAGCCGTGCCAGTAGTAGCCGCGATACGCGCGCGCGTAGTAGCGGCCGTGATAGAAGTACGTCCGCGAACGATACTCGTACCCGCCCCGCCTATACCCGCGTTCCGAATAGCCCCGGCCCCGACCGTAGCTGACCACACGACTATGATCCGCGCGCTCGGAGATAATCGTCCGGCCGCGACCTGCATGGTTGATGACCATACCGTGCGATTGAATCGAACTGACGTGCCCGCGCGAATCGAACCGAGCCGCCGTGCCACCTTTCGTTACGAGGCCGGTGCGCGTGCCGGACTTGTTGAAGTCGACTCGATCGCCGTTCCCGCGCGTGATCGATTTGCCGCCCGGAGGCGGACCAAAGCTCTTACCCGCAAACGAATTGCCGCCCTTGCCGTTGAAGCCAGCGCCAGTGTTCCCGCCTTTGCCTGCGAAGGACTCGTTGGCGGCTCCTTTTCCGCCGGTGAATCCTCCCTTTGTCCCACCATTGAGACCACCCTTTGTCGGTCCTGTGTAGCTTCCGGCCGTAGCGCCTCCCTTGGTGCCGCCGGTGAGGCCGCCTTTCGTGCCGCCAGTGAAACCGCCGGCGCCTCCCTTGCTGCTTCCCGTGAGATTGCCGGCGTTGCTGCCTCCCTTGGTGCCACCAGTGAAGCCAGTCGCACCTCCTTTGGTGCCGCCGGTGAGGCCGCCCGATCCGCCCGTAGTGTTCGTGCCCCCCTTATTCCCGTAGGAGCCGTATGGATTGGAGCCGCCTTTGCTGCTGTTGCCGTATTCTCCGTACGGATTCGATTTGCTTCCGCCGGTTGTCGCGCCAGTTCCGGCTGATCCCCCGCTCTTCCCATATTCGCCGTAGGGATTGGAAGAGTTGTGACTTCCGAAGGTCCCATTATTGGTTGTGCCGGTCGATCCACCCTTGTTTCCGACACCGCCGGAGGAGCCGCCGGTATTCCCGCCGCTCGGGTGTCCCCCTGTGTTTGTGTTGCCGCCGCCCCGATTCCCAGGAGGAGGCGAAGTAGTGTTGTGCGGCGGGGCGGAACCGCCACCGCCACTACCTCCGCTACTGCCCTTGTTTTTCTGCGCCCACGCGGTGGCTGGAATCAGTGTCGCGATGGTGAACAGGATCAAAATGACGAACGATTTGGGGTTCATGCTCGCAGATTTCGCCCAGGTCATCGTAGCCTCCTGATTTCTGGAATTCGCATGGTCTTGAGTTTGCTCATCGGCATCGGCCGGAATCTGTATGAGAGCGGAATTATCAGTTGTAGGTGGAGGTGTCCGGCCGCCATCCGACTCATGAGCACGGGCAGTTTGGGGGCAAGAGAATCGGCCCTATGGTTTCTCGCAAGAGCAAGTCGAGTCTCCCAGCTGACACTTTTCTGGAAGCGACCCGATTGGGTCGAGAGGATAGTCCCCGAGCCGCCGAAATGTCAATGTGCACGAGGCGTCGCAACCGTTTGCTGGACGTGCGACACAGCGATCATCAGCCTTGTTGACACGTGCAACGACAGACCAGTAAGATTTGCGGCTAATTGCTGGGTGTCCGCAGATCTTTTTGTGAACTGTCAGGGGAGAAAGTCATGACGAAAGCGCTGTTCGGGATTCTCGTTCTCGGTACGTTGCTTGTAGCCGACATGCACGCCCAGGCGCCAACCGCTTCGGCGCAGGGTCCATCGGCGACCGCTGCACCGGGCGCAGCCCCAGCAACGCAGGGGCGCAAGAAGCGCGTCGCTGTATTCGATTTTGATTTCGCGGCTGTTCCGCCAGCCAACATTGCGGCTCTCGGCGCTAACGTCGACATCGGCCGCGGCATTGTGGATTTGCTGGTGAAATATCTGGTTCAGGACGGGACGTATTCCGTAATTGAGCGGAACGCTCTGGAAAAAATCCTGGCGGAGCAGAATTTCTCCAATAGTGATCGCGTGAATCCCAACTCCGCTGCGAAAATCGGAAAGATTCTTGGCGTCGACGCAATGATCGTCGGCAGCGTCACTGCATTTGGCAATGAAACGAAGAACACCGGCGTCGGCGGCGCGGGCGGCGGCTTCGGTCCATTCGGCATGGGCGGTTTCAAGCACACCAATAGCAAGGCCATCGTGAACATCGATGCGCGCATCGTGGACATCGACACGGCCGAGATTCTGGGCGTCGCCGAAGGCCACGGAGAATCCTCACGCTCAAGTACGTCACTGACGGGCGGCGGCGGGAGCTGGCGCGGATTCGGCGCGGGCAACGTCGATTTCGGCTCGAGCGATTTCCAGGAGACGATCATCGGCGAGGCCACCAAGGCTGCCGTCGAGCAGATGAGCGCCGGCCTGATCGCCGACAATGCGAAACTCACCGTACGCACGATTATCGTGTCTGGTTTGGTGGCGGCCGTAGACGGTGGGCAGATCGTGCTCAACGTCGGCGCGAAGGCTGGCGTGAAAGTGGGCGATCAGCTCAACGTCGAGCGCGTGACCAAAGAAATCAAGGATCCTTCCACCGGGCAGGTGATCCGCCGGCTGGCAAATCCCGTGGGTGTCGTCAAGGTGACTGACGTAGACGATATTTCCGCGGTGTGCGTCGCCGTCTCGGGAACTGGTTTCAAGGTCGGCGATGCCGTGAAGACGGTGACGCAGTAACGCAAACTTTTTCAGCACATCGCAATCGTGCTCACCGCTCCTTGGGAGGGATGTAGCGGCGCGTGCGGACTCTGCCTTGGTCCGGGTCGAGCGCGTTTTCGATGCCGCTAACGACTTCGGCCTCGTAGTCCTGTCCTTCCTCAGTTAGTTCTTCGACGCTTTCGGAATCGATATCTTCGGCGCGCGAGACCGCCTGAATGTCGCCGGATTGTCCCGCCGCTCCCGCTCCCAGGCCTCTCCCCAGGGGTGTAGCAGGAGGCTCCACCGAATCGGGACCGCGCAAGCGGCGTCTGGCACGCTTCAACCTCGCGGTACGGGCTGCCTTGCCCCGAAACGAAGCTTTCTTCTTCCGAGCCACCTTTTTCTTGCGGGCTTTTTTCTTTTTCGCCACGAGCGTGTTCCTCCTGTTTCGAGCGGCCTACTGCATCGGTTCCATTGGCAGGCCGACGTAGTTTTCGGCCAGCGCCTGCTGAGCGGCGCGAGAGCTGGTCACGTAGTCGAGCTCCGCAACCTGCCGGCGGCGGTCGAATGCATTGTCGGTGTCGAACAGGTGCAGCATCGACGTCATCCACCAGGAAAAGCGCTGTGCCTTCCAAACGCGGCGCAGACAGGTTTTCGAATAGTTCTCGATGGTGTCCCGCTTACCGGAAGCATAGAAATCTTTGAGCGCGCGCGCAAGCACCACCACGTCCGCAGCTGCGAGGTTGAGCCCTTTCGCGCCGGTTGGTGGCACGATGTGCGCGGCGTCGCCAGCGAGAAACAAACCGCCGTGCTGCATCGGCTCGACCACGAAGCTGCGCATTCCCGTGACGCCTTTTTGCAGCACGCGCCCTTCCGTCAGCTTCCATTTCGGATCGGTGGACGCGAGGCGCAACTGCAATTCGCGCCAGATGCGATCGTCCGGCCACTGGTGGATGTCCTCATCCGGCGCGCACTGAATGTAGAGGCGGCTGATTTCGGGCGTGCGCATGCTGAGCAACGCGAAACCCCGCTCGTGATAGGCGTAAATCAGTTCTTCGGACGAAGGCGGCGCTTCCGCGAGAATTCCCAGCCACCCGAAGGGATAGACACGGTCGAAAACCGTAAGCGCGCCGGCGGGAATGGAAGGCCGGCAAACGCCGTGGAAGCCGTCGCATCCGGCGATGAAGTCGCATTCGATCTCTTGCTGCGCGCCGTTTGCGCGGAAGCGGATTTTGGGACGCGTCTTCCCGCTCGTATCGCCGAAGTCGTGGACGCTCACGTCTTCGGCTTCGAAGAAAATTTTCCCGCCCGCGGCAAGGCGCGCGTCGAAGAGATCCGCCACCACTTTGTTCTGGGGATAGACAATGATGCAGCGCCCATTCACCAGCTGATCGAAGTCGAATCGGTGCGTGCGTCCCGCGAACCGGAACATCACTCCGTGGTGGTACATCCCTTCGCGCTTCAGCCGGTCCCCGAGGCCGGTTTCGACCATCAAGTCCGCCGTGCCCTGCTCCAGCACGCCTGCTCGCACGCGATCCTCCACGTACTGGCGGCTGCGCGCCTCTACTAGAATCGATTCGACTCCGTGAAGGTGCAGCAGATGCGAAAGCAGCAGGCCCGCAGGTCCCGCACCGACAATTCCGACTTGCGTTCGCAGACTCAACCGATTCCCCCCGAAATTGTGGGGCTTATTCTACATTCAACTTGCAATGCTCGAAGATCAAACTAGAATGTCCGCACGTCCGGCGCCAGTTCCCGCCGATTTGGGCGGCGGGAACGGCCGAGCCAGGCGTGCACGCGCCTGCGCAGACCGCTCGCAGGGAGGATCCGAATGTCGAACGTTCGCGCGTTCTACGGCTGGAAACTGGTCGGCGCCGCGGCATCGATGGATTTTCTGAACCTGGGCTTTCCGTTCTACATCGGCGCGGTCATCAATCCGTACATGTTGCAGCACATCGCCATGAGCCGTGGCACGTACGGTTTCGGCTTCACCTTGCTCAACCTGTTTGTCGGCCTGCCCTCGACGCTCGTGGCGATTTCCATCGTGAAGCGCGGAATCCGTGCGACCTACGTGATCGGATCGACGTTTGTCTGCCTCGGCTCTCTCTTTCTGGCGTTCGGCACCAACAGGCCGTGGCAATACTTGCTCGGCTTTGGAGTGATCAACGGTATCGGCGTCTGCTTTGGTGACATCATCTGCGGCAGCACGGCGGCGGCGCGCTGGTTCGAGCGCTATCGCGGCCGCGCGGTGGGTCTGGTCCTGAGCGGTTCCGGCGTCTGCGGATTCGTGATGGCGCCGCTCATCGACAAACTGCTGCGCGCGAGCGGCGGCAATTGGCATCTTGGATGGCAGATCGTCGCGGCGGGAGCGGTTCTCTCGGCAATCATCGCGCTGCTCTTCATCAAAGAGCGGCCGGAGGATCTCGGGCAGCTTCCTGACGGCGGCGTAAAAGATTCGCGCGGCAAACCGGAGAAACACGCTCCCAGCGCACTGGTCACAAAATACGAGTGGACGCCCGGCGAGGCGTATCGCACGAGCAGCTACTGGCTCGTCGTATTCGCGGGCCTGGCCGCGCAATTTCCGTTTTTCCTTTTCACCGCGCACTGGCTGCTGCATCTGCAAGGCGCCGGTGTCGCGTCGGGCGCCGCCGCATTTTCGATGGGCCTATTCACCGTCGCATGTATCGGGGGACGGTTAATTGGCGGTTGGCTCGTGGACACGATGGCCGCGCGATGGGCTTTCATGATCGGCCTGTGCTGCTATCTGATTGGCTCGTTCGCTGCAATGCATGTCGGGCCAAGCGCGCTGCTGATCGCCAACTCCGCCGCCGTGCTCTACGGCCTCGGGATCGGCTGGACCTTCACCTGCATGACCACCTGCATCGCTCACTTCTACGGCCCGTCCGCATTTCCGAAACTGGCCGGCACGCTGCTGCTGTTGACTTCCGGCGGAGCTTCGCCCGCGGGCTGGGTCGGTGGAAAAATCTTCGACATGTACGGAGGCTACGCGCGCGCGTGGCAGCTGAACATCGCGATCACTGTGGTCGGAATTATTGCCATCCTCTTCGCCACGATGCCGCGTCACACTTCGGAGACGAGAGCGGTCGCGCGCGCAGCGGCGTAGGGCATCACACGGTCGTAGACAGGAGAAACCGAGTGTCCGAAAAGAAGAGCTTTTACGGCTGGAAGCTGGTTGCGGTTTTGTTCCTGCTCGATTTCATCAACATGGGATTCCCGTACTACGGCGGCACCATCATCAACAGCTACATGATTCACGCCATCCAGATGAAGCGCAGCACACTCGGCCTCGGCTTCACCATCCTCAATTTGTTCGTCGGACTTGCTGCCCTTTTCGTGGCCGTGACCATCGTCAAATGGGGAATCCGCAAAACTTTCATGATCGGCTCCTGCATCATCGGCATCAACGCCCTGTTTCTGGGTTTCTTCGCGTCCAAGCCCTGGCACTACCTCGTTGCTTTTGGCGTGGTGAACGGCACGGGCATGAGTTTCGCAACGCTGGTGCCTTGCGCCACCGGCGTCACCAGATGGTTCCGTCGTTACCGTGGCGCCATGATGGGCCTGACGCTCTCCGCTTCGGGAATCTCCGGATTCGCACTCTCGCCGCTGCTCGATAAGCTGCTGCGCGCCGGCGGCGGCAACTGGCACTTCGGCTGGCGCATCGTCGCCTGCGCTATGGTTGCCTCCGGATTGATTGCGTTTCTCTTCGTCCGGGAAAGCCCCGAATCCATGGGCCAGACCGTCGACGGCCTGCCCGTGGAGAAGCAGGCGCAGCCCTCGCGCACCGACGCACTGGCTACAAAACACGAATGGACGGCCGGCCAGGCTTACGGGACCCTCGCTTACTGGCTGGTTGCCATCGCCGGCATCGCCGCCACCTTCCCGTATTTCCTGTTCATCGCCCACTGGGTCGAGCATCTCACTGGAGTCGGGATTACCCCCGCCAAAGCTTCCTGGGGAATCAGCCTGCTGACGCTCGGCACGCTCGGCGGCCGCTGGCTCGGCGGATTGCTGATGGACTATCTGAATGCCCGCCTGGTTTTTGTGCTTGGCGCGAGCCTCTACTTCATCAGTTCGTATCTGGCCCTCACGTCGAACGCGGACGCTCTAAGACTGGCCTACGTGGCGTCGGCGCTGCAGGGCATTGCGTATGGCTGGACCTACAGCTGCACCAACACGATGATCGGCCACTACTACGGCCCAAAGGCCTATCCGAAATTGAGCGGGATGTTCATTTTCCTCACGTCCGCCATCGCATCGCCTGCGGGCCTGGTAGGCGGCATGATTTTCGACCGATACGGAAGCTACGTGAAGTCGTTCGAGCTGGACGCCGTGCTGGCGGCCGTTGGCATCGTGTCGATAGTCTTCGCCGTCATGCCCGCGCCGCGTGAGACGGTTCCGGTCATGGCCTCCGAGCCCAGAGTCGCGAGCGCTTCGTAGGGGGCGAACCATGGTTCGACGCCGTGAATTGCTGAAGGCATCTCTCGCAGCTGCCGCGCTCAATTCGCCGCTCGCGCGAACGCTGTTTGCCGCCGATGTCCCTGGTCCAGTCGTCGAAACGAAAGCAGGCAAAGTGCGCGGAGTTTCGGCGGGCGGCGTCCACACCTTCAAAGGTATCCATTACGGCGCATCGACCGAAGGCGCCGCGCGTTTCATGCCGCCCCAGCCGCCGAAGCCGTGGACCGGCGTATTCGACGCGCTTCAATACGGCGCGATGGCGCCGCAAAATCTTTCCGCCGCTACCGGCTCCGACATCCGCATCGCCATGGGCGACATCTTCGGCCCCGGCGGCGTCGGCGAAGATTGCCTCGTGCTCAATGTCTGGACGGCGGGTTTGCGCGGCAAGCGGCCAGTGATGGTATGGCTGCACGGAGGCGGCTACACCGGCGGCTCGGACGGCGCGCCCACCTACGACGGCACAAACGTCGCGCGCAAGCGCGACGTGGTCGTCGTCGGCATCAATCATCGCCTGAATGTCTTCGGCTATCTCTATCTCGGCGGGGTAGGCGGAGAAAAATACGCGGACTCGGGCAACGTCGGCATGCTCGATTGCGTGCTCGCGCTCCAGTGGGTGCGCGACAACATCGCACATTTCGGCGGCGATCCCAATAACGTCACGATCTTCGGCGAATCCGGCGGAGGAGGAAAAGTCAGCGTCCTGATGGCCATGCCGCCGGCGA
Source organism: Candidatus Acidiferrales bacterium (assembly GCA_035622875.1). Classification (GTDB taxonomy): domain Bacteria; phylum Acidobacteriota; class Terriglobia; order Acidiferrales; family UBA7541; genus Palsa-295. Next base: position 8,605 of record DASPUN010000042.1, on the reverse strand, counting down.
AGGGCCTGTTTCACAAGGCGATTGTCGAGAGCGGCTCGATGCTCCGCGTCAGCACGCGCGAAGAAGCCGACGCTGCCGCGCGAAAATTTCTCGCGCAGCTGAAAATTGCGCCCGAACGAGTCGACGATCTCCAGAAAACCCCGATGGCCGACATGCTTGCAGCGCTGAAAGCGATGACCGGACCCAATTCGATCCGCCTCGGTCCCGTGGTCGACGGCCGCTCGCTTCCGCGCCAGCCATTTGATCCCGACGCGCCCGCGCAGTCGGCAAACGTCCCGATGCTCATCGGCACCAACGGCACGGAATCGACTGCGCTCCTCGGCATCGCCGACGCTTCACTCTTTTCGCTCAACGAAGCCGACATGCGGACGAAGCTGAAGTCGTATCTTCATCTCACCGACGACGCGCAGCTCGATTCGCTGCTCGCCGTCTACAAGAAAGACAGGCCCAACGCTTCGCCGAGCGACATCTACTTCGCCGTCACCACCGACCGCATGATGCGCATGAACGCCATCACGCAGGCCGAGCGCAAAGCTGCGCAGGGCGCCGCGCCTGCGTACATGTATATCTTCGACTGGCGCAGCCCGGTGCTCGGCGGCAAGCTGCGCTCGCCGCACGGCATGGAGCTGGCCTTCGTCTTCGACAATACGGACAAGACCACGGGAATGAACGGCACCGGTGCCGACCTCGCGCCGCTCGCAGAAAAAGTGAGCAGCGCGTGGGCTGCTTTTGCGCGCACAGGGAATCCCAACGCAAGCGGTCTGCCGCACTGGCCTGCCTACGACACGAAATCCCGCGCCACGATGATCTTCAACGATGAATGCAAAGTCGTCGACGATCCCGGCCGCGACGAACGCCTCGCGGTGGGCGCCCTGCCGGTGGCATAGGCGCGCTAAATCGCCCAGGTCGAAACTTGCGGGGCCCCGGGGTGGGCCCTTTGGTTCCCGGGAGACGGCTATGAAGAGAGTCTTGAGTTATCTAGGCTTGTGCCTTCTTGTGTCAATGCCGCACGCATCTGAGTCCAACGACACAGGGCTTCGCGGCATGGTGACAGACATTCATGGGGTTGCAATCGGAACGGGCCTCAAACCCAAGGTTTTCATTCACTGGGACGCCAGTGGGGCGAATGTAGGGCTGAAGAGTAACGTCGGCGTTTCAGCGGATCTATCCGTCGAGACAGATTCAGCAGGACGTTTCCTGGTGAATCTTCCACCGGGATTCTACGATGTCTTCGTCTCGGCTTTTGCGTTCTCACCGACATGCACAAAGATCAGAATTAAGACTGGCGAGCTGGTGAACTTCAATCCGAAGCTGCGAGTTGATCCACTCGTCACGAAGGAGCTCGCTGATAGGCCGTTTTGAAACGGCGCCCCTACAGCTGAATCTTCGAGAAGAAATAACTTCCAATCGCAAGCAGCAGCGCCGTCAGCACAATCGACACGCCCAGATCCGTCGCGAGCCCGAACGCGAACACGCTGCTGCACGCCCCGCGCAGCCCGTCCACGCCGTAGCTCAACGGATTGAGCCGCAGCAAGATCTGCAGCACCTTTGGTAGCCCGCTCGCCACGAACAGCGCGCCGGAAAAAAAGAAAATCGGCATGATGATGAAATTGATGATCAGCGGAAACCCCTGCATGTCCTGCAGCACCGACCCGAAAACCGTTCCGATGCCCGCGAACAGCAGCGAGATCAAGAACATGAACACCACAGCGAGCCATACGTAGTGCGAGTTCGTGATCCGGAATCCTGCGATCAGGCAGATCACGAACACGATCAGTCCCTGTACAAATGCGACGATCGCCCCGCCCAGCATCCTTCCGACCACGATCTCGAACCGCGACACCGGCGCGACCAGCGTCTCCTTCAGAAACCCGAATTGCCGGTCCCAAATAATCTCGATTCCCGAGAAAACGGCGTTGAAGAGAATCGCCATGGACACAATTCCCGGCGATAGAAAATTGATGTAGTTCCCCTGCCCGGCGCGTGCAAACATTGCCCGCAATCCGAATCCCAGCGCGACGAGAAACAAGATCGGCTGCCCGAGCGATCCGATGATGCGCGCCGGCGACCGCACGTAGCGCTTCAGTTGCCGCAGGCAAAGAATGTAGATCGCTTTCATCGCCTTCCGCCTCCTCTCCACGCTCGTCCCATCATTCTCATGCGATCGACGACGTTCGCCTCTTCCTCGCGAATCGCGTGTCCCGTGAGCGCAATGAACGCGTCTTCCAGATTGGAGCATTTCGTGCGTTCTTTCAGCTCCGCGGGCGAAGCCTGCGCCACGATCTTGCCGTGGTCGATCACGCCGACCTCATTCGCCACGCGGTCAGCCTCGTCCATGTAGTGCGTCGTGAAGAAGACCGTCACGCCCTCTTCCTTGCTCAACTGCTGGATATAGCCCCAGATGTGATTGCGCGTTTGCGGGTCGAGCCCGAGTGTCGGCTCGTCGAGAAACAGAATCCGCGGCGTGTGCAGCAATGCGCGCGCCACTTCGAGACGCCGCTTCATCCCGCCCGAATACGTCTTCACGAGATCGTTTTTACGCTCCGCGAGTCCCACGAATTCCACCAGCATGTCGATTCGCTTGTGCCGCTCGCCTCGCGGAACGCCGTAGAGCACGCCGTGCAGGTCCATGTTCTCGTAAGCGGTCAGCTCGTCGTCGAGGCTCGGGTCTTGAAACACAATCCCGAACGATCGCCGCACCTGCTTCTGCTCGCGCGTAGGATCGTGCCCGTTGACGCGTATGTATCCGCTGGTGGGATCGAGCACCGTCGTCAGCATCTTGATCGTTGTGGTTTTTCCCGCGCCGTTCGGCCCGAGAAAGCCGAAGATCTTTCCCTCGGGCACCGTGAACGATATGTGATTCACCGCGCAGAAATCCCCGTAGTTCTTTACAAGGTCCTGCACTACGATCATGTCACCCATTCGTATGTACCTGTGGCTGGAAGTGGCTGCCCCCGAGCGGGTGAGACAGGATACGATGTATGCGCCAGCCCGGGCAATTGGTTATAACGGCTGGCCCGAGTCGAAAGTTACGCGCGAACCGCACGCTACGGCCAGTTGAGGACGGTTGAGGAGGCTTGCGATCGTGACCACAGTTCGAGAGGCGACCTACGAGGTCCTGCGCGACCTCGGCATGACCAAGATCTTCGGCAATCCCGGCTCGAGCGAGCTGCCGTTCCTAAAGGACATGCCGCCCGGTTTTGAGTACATCCTCGGCTTGCACGAGCGCGCGGCCGCGGGCATGGGACTTGGCTATGCGCTGGGGCGCAACGAGGCGGCGTTCGTGAATCTCCATTCGATCGCAAGCGCGGGCAACGGTCTCTCCGCGCTTATCGACGCCCATTATCTTCATGCGCCGCTCGTAGTGACCACGGGCCAGCAGGACCGCCGCCAGATCATGGCCGAGCCGTTTCTGGTGAGCCGTGCCGTCGATGTCGTCAAGCCCTACGTCAAATGGGCGTGCGAGCCGTTGCGTGCAGAAGACGTGCCCGTGGCAATCGCGCGCGGCTATCACCTCGCAATGCTGCCGCCGCGCGGCCCGGTCTTCATCTCGATCCCGATGGACGACTGGAACAAACCGTGCCAGCCCATCGTCGCGCGCCGGGTGAGCCAAACTGTGTCGCCCGATCCCGCCGCGCTCGATGAAGTGGTTCGCGCCATCGATTCAAGCAAAAAGTTGGCGCTAATCGCTGGTTCGCAAATCGAAGAGGACGGCGCCTGGCACGATGCGATTGCGCTCGCCGAACGCCTGAACGCCGACGTCTACGCCGAGCCGATAGCGCCACGCTGGGCGTTTCCGCGCAGCCATCGATTGTTTCGTGGTGGGCTGCTGCCGGCGCAGAAGCCTCTCGCCGATCAGCTCTCTGGCTACGACACGGTTGTTGTCCTGGGCGCGCCCGTGTTTCTCTACTACGCCTTTGTTCCTGGCAACGCCATCGCGCCGGGCACGAAGCTCTTCCAGATCACGAATTCGCCGCAAGACGCTTCAGCGGCGCTCGCCGGCACGAGCATCGTCGGCGATGTTGCCGCTGCCGCGAAATATCTTGCGAGCCGCGTGAAGGCCGTCAATCGCAGCGTCGCAACGTGTTCCGCTCCGCCGGAACCGAAGCCCGAGCATCCGATGACCTGCGCGTATCTCTTCAACGTTCTCAACAAACTGATGCCCCGCGACGCGATCATCGCGGAAGAATGTCCATCATCGAAAGGCGATCTCGACCGCTACGTCAAGCTCGACGAGCCCGGCTCGTTCTACTCCGTGCGCAGCGGAATTTTGGGCTTCGCGGTTCCCGCGGCGGTAGGCTTGCAATTGGCGCATCCGAAGCGCCGCGTCGTGTGCCCCGTTGGCGATGGCTCGCTGCAGTATTCCGTTCAGGCGCTGTGGTCGGCCGTGCAAACGAAAGCGCCGGTCGTTTTCGTCGTGATCTGCAATGGGAACTATTCGGCACTCAAGGGTTTCCGCGATTTCACCAAGGTCGGCACCAATGTTCCCGGCATCGACATTCCGGGAATCAACGCGGCTCTAATCGCGCAGGGCTACGGCATGAAATCGCGCGAAGTGGATCGCCCCGAAGATCTCGAACCGGCGCTCAAGTGCGCATTCGCCTCAACCGAGCCGCACCTGATCAGCGTCAACGTCCAGCCCGGCGGGCAAAAAACGATGGGCATGGACCAGTCTGTGAACCCGCCGAACTACGGCTGATCCTACACCTCGAAGAAAACGGTCTCTTTCGGGCCGCTCAAGTGGATTTCGTGCCGCCACGTTCCGGGCTGGCCTGCGACCGGCTGCGCCGTCAGCGTCGCGCGTCGCGATTTCGGCACCAGCGCGAGCACGGGACATTCGCCGTTCGCCGCGTCACCGGCAAAATAAATCCGCGTGGCAAGGCGTTTTAGCACTCCGCGCGTGAAGACGCCCACCTCCAGATGTGGAGCCTGCAGCGCGCCTCGCGGTCCGGGGACGCGGCCCGGCTTGATCGTTTCGAATTCGCACGCCCCGCTCAGGTCCGTCACCTGCCTCCCGAATCCGCGGAACGACGCATCGACTGATTTCGCTTGCCCGTCGGCGGGGTGATTGTATTTTCCGTCCGCATTCGCTTGCCAGATTTCGATCAGTGTATCGGGGACGCACTCGCTGTTGCGATCGAAGACCGAGCAGATCAATCTCACGCGCTCGCCTTTCGTCTCGGGCTTTGCGATCTGCGGGATGCACAGCTCCGTGGTGACGCAAATGGCGAAATAGGGACCGACCGTGCACCACGGAGTCAGCTCAAGCGTCTTCGCGGATTTATTTCCGGCGCTCAAAAGGCGTGGCCTCCTGCCCGCGCACCACGATGTCGTATCGGAACCCAAGCGCCCATCCGGGCTCGGTGCGGTTCAAATCGAATTTCGCGATCGTGCGCTGTCGCGCGCGCTCGTCGCGCACGGAATTGAAAATCGGATCGAACGGCATCAGCGGATCGCCCGGAAAATACATCTGCGTCACGAGGCGCGTGGCAAATGCTGTGCCATAGAGCGAAAAGTGAATGTGCGAGGGCCGCCAGGCGTTCGGATGGTTTTCCCACGGATACGGCCCGGGCTTGATCGTGACGAAGCGATAGTTTCCCTGCGCGTCGGTGAGCATGCGTCCCGCGCCGGTGAAATTCGGATCGAGGGGCGCATGGTGCTGATCGATTCGGTGCCGGTACCGTCCGGCGGCGTTGCACTGCCAGATCTCGATCAGCGCGTTCGGCACGGGACGCCCGTCGCCGTCGAGCACGCGCCCCGAGACCGTAATGCGCTCGCCGAGCGGCTCGCCCGCATGCTGACGTGTTAGATCGTTGTCCGTTTCGCCGACTTCCTCATGCCCGAACACCGGACCGGTCACTTCCGAAAGTGTGTGCGGCAATACGATCAGCGGCTTGCGCGGCGCGCGGGAGATCGTCAGTCGATACGGCGGGAAGAGATACGGCGGCTGACTTCGCGGATCGATGCGCCGGTACGGTACGACGAGGATCGAACTGCGAACGTCCTTTTTATTTTTCGAGGGGTGCCCCATCGGGGACGCATTATACGATTATTCTGAAGATATCCTCAGTACTCGAAGAGCACGCGACACGACTATGACCGAAACATTCGATCTTTCGTCGCTCTCCTACGAAGAACTTGTCACATTCTTTTTCGACCGCCCCGCTCCCGAGCTGGGCGATCACATGCCAAGTTTCACGGGGGAGGACGCAGAGTGCGAGTGGTCCCGCCCAGAAGTCGCTGTCAGCTTCTTGACCGGGATGTGTCGCAGTTTTGCAGATATCTGCCGAAAATATTGTTCAGGCCAGGTAAACCAGGCGATCTGGATGATCATCGGCGTCGATTTCGATCTCGTCGAGTACCTCTGGGACAAGTCCGTACCGCTCAGCGAGCGGCTCGAATGCATACGCTCGATGTTTTCCGTCTATTCAGATTTCGTAGCGAAGTCCGATGTGCAAGTCATGGAAAACTGTTTAGACATGTGGTGGGACACGGTCGCAACGAGCTTCTGGTTTCAGAGCGCCTTCTTCGAAACGCATCGACCGTCCTCAGCGCCCGCGTCGCGACGCGTTAAGGAAGGCGAAGTCTCTAAGCTTGACGCCAATTCACGCGCTCTGCTGGACGCCATGTTCGATATGCTCAAGCGCATTCTCGAGCTGCCTGATCGCAGGACTCAAATGTATGCACTCCACGGCTTGGGGCATCTCCATCATCCCGGAGTGCGCGACTTGGTACAGAAGTACATCGACGACAACAGAGCTGATTTCACTGACGATGGACTGAAATGGGTGGAAAAATGTAGAGATGGCTGCGTGATGTAGCGCCTTGATCGGTCGGAGCCCGTCAGCCCGCCAATGCCTTCCGCAGCTTTTCGAATGTCGTCGCGAGATCCTCCGGCTCCATGCGCGTCTCGCCGACGACGGTCATGAAATTCGCATCGCCCGCCCAGCGCGGCAGCACGTGCATGTGAATGTGACCGGTGACGCCCGCGCCGGCCGCGCGCCCCAAATTCATTCCGAGGTTGTAGCCCTGCGGATGGTAGGTTTTTCCGAGCGCCGTCTGCACGCGCTGCGCCAGGCGCATCATTTCTGCGAGTGTTTCCGGTTCCGCAGCATCGAGCTCGGCCACGTGTGCGTAGGGAACCACCATCACATGCCCGCTCGTGTAGGGATACTTGTTGAGGATGACGAAGTTTTTCTTTCCGCGCAGGACGATCAGTGCGCCCACATCGTCGTTGGCAGCCAGCGCGTCGCAGAAGATGCAGCGGTCATCTTTCGACGCATCGGCGATGTAGCGGTATCGCCACGGCGTCCAGATGTAATCCATCCCGCTCAGTGCCCCGGGCCGGGAGTCGGGGAGCCCGCCGCCTGCGGGTTGTTGACGTAGTCTTTCAGCTCTTTGCTGGGCTTGAAGAAAGGAATTTTTTTCGGCGGGACTTCCACCTTCGCGCCCGTCTTCGGATTTCTGCCCGTGCGTCCGCGGCGCTGGCGCGTGCGGAAGCTGCCGAACCCGCGGATCTCGATTTTGTCGTCCGCCTGCAGCGCGCTGATGATGCTCTCGAAGATCGTCTCGACGACGGCTTCCGATTCCTTTCGCGGCAGCTCGGTCACGCGAGTCACTTCCTCGACCAAATCCGCCTTCGTCATCGTGTGGTCTAGATTCTCCTGCTCTCCCGCAGCCATCAGTGGAAGGCCTCCTCTCACCTGCTGTTACTACCGTGGGCCGTCTGGGCGCTGGGACAAGGCGCCGCACAATCTTTCCTTACCATCAATCCCAAGCTAGGTAAACGTTTTTTCAGCCGCAGCGGGCGCTCCGCCCCGTTCGCGCGCCAGCCGCCGGCTACGATGACTGCCGCTTGGCCATGATGGCGTCGCCGATGGTCGCATTGGGAGACGACTTCGACGACCGGAACGACTGCATCTCTTCGCGCTCAACCTGTTTTTGCGCGGCCCGATAGCTCAGGCTGATCTTGTGCTGTTCCGGCTCGAGCCGCAGGATTTTGAAGTCGTATTGCTGCCCCGGCGTCAGCACCGACGTGACGCGCGCGTCGCGCGCAACCTTCGGACTCTTGTCGCGATCGCCCTTCGGACGCCTTTCTTCAATCTCCGAAATATGGCAGAGCCCTTCGATTCCGTCCGCCAGCTCGACGAAGGCGCCGAAGTCGGTCGCGCGCGCAACTTTGCCCTTCACCACGTCGCCGATTTTGTTTGCGCCGAACCAGTTGGCCCAAATGTCGTTCACCTGCTTGATCCCGAGCGAGAGCCGCCGGTTCTGCGAGTCCACTTTCAGCACCTTGGCCTCGACCTTGTCGCCCTTCTTGAACTTTTCGCTCGGATGCTTGATCCGCTCCGTCCAGCTCACGTCGCTGATGTGGATCAGCCCTTCCATGCCCTCTTCGAGTTCGACGAACGCGCCGAAATCCGCCAGGTTGCGAACGCGGCCGCTGACAATCGACCCAACCGGATACTTTTCCGCAGCCGCTCCCCAAGGATCGGGCAGCGTTTGCTTCAGTCCCAGTGAAATCCGCCGCTGGTCCGTCTTCACTTCAAGCACCGCGACTTCGACCTCGTCGCCCACCTTCACGATCTTCGACGGGTGCTTCACG
>DASPUN010000041.1:0-37912 GCA_035622875.1 Candidatus Acidiferrales bacterium | reverse complement strand
ACGTACTCGTAAATCTTCATGATCTCTTCGCGCTCGCGGAAGCAATAGAGGAAGACGGACATCGCACCGAGATCGATCGCGTGAGTTCCGAGCCAGACCAGATGCGAGCTGATGCGCGTCAGCTCCGTAAGCAGCACGCGGATGTACTGCGCGCGCTTGGGGACTTCGATTCCGATCAGCCTTTCGGCGGCGAGGCAGAAGCCGAGATTATTCGAGAGCGGCGCGAGATAGTCGATGCGGTCGGTGAGCGTGATGCACTGCGAATAGGTCTTCGATTCGCACGATTTTTCGATGCCCGTGTGCAGATAGCCGATCACCGACTTCGCCGAGAGCACGATTTCGCCGTCGAGTTCGAGAATCACGCGCAGCACTCCGTGCGTCGAGGGGTGCTGCGGCCCCATATTGAGGACCATCGGCTGCGCGGGGCCGGCGGGCGTCTCGATCTGTGTCGTCATGGCGTGAAAATCCTCATCGCGGCTAGCGGAACCCCTCCACGGGATAATCCTTCCGCAGCGGATGCCCCTCCCACTCGTCCGGCATCAAAATGCGCGTCAGATCGGGATGTCCATGAAAACGAACGCCGAATAGATCGAAGCTTTCGCGCTCGTGCCAGTTCGCTGTCGGCCACACGGGCGTCACGGACGCGATCGCCGGGTCGGCCCCCGCAAGACGCACGCGCAGCCGCAGCCGCTCGCGCCGGTCGAGCGACAGCAGTTGGTAGTTCAACTCAAAGCGCGGCTCGATTGGGAAACGGTCGACGATCGTCAGGTCGGAGAGAAACGAAAATCGAAGCGAAGGCTCGGTGGCCAGGTATTCCGCGGCCCGCAGGAGTTGTTGCGCAGGGACGACGATGGTCGTTTCGCCTCTGAATTCAATCACTTCGGCGACGGCCTGCGCGTCCCAGTCCCTGAGTTTCTGCACTACAGGGTTTGTGCCTAGATCCTTCGATTCCACTATGAATCCGATTCCGGCAGGCGCCTGCTTACTTCCAGTCCAGCGCGCCTTTTTTCCAGAGATAAATGTAGCCAACCAGCAGGATCATAATGTAGAGCAACATCTCCACGAATCCAAACACTTTCAGGTCGTGATAGACGAGTGCCCAGGGGTAGAGGAAGATGGCCTCGATATCGAACAGGATGAATATCAGGGCCACCATGTAGAAATGTACCGAGAACGGATGCCGCGCGTCGCCCGTGGGGTTGATTCCGCATTCGTAGGGCGTATCTTTCTCGCGCGTCTGCTTGTGTTTCCCCACGATCACCGACACTGTGATCAGTGCGCCGGCGGTGAAGGCCGCTAGTATAAACATGAGCAAAAGCGGCCCGTAGCTGTCGAGGTAGTTGCTGCTCATCGTGATCGCGTTGGTATAATAACTTTCGCCTGTACGTGGGTCAAATGAACTCCCGACGTTTTTTGCCGCGAATTTTCGCGCAAAGATTAGAAATGATTAGGGAGCAAACCAGCGCTAGATGAGTTCCGGTTTCAACACAGACGTCCGCATCGGCGACCAGGTATTTCACGTTCAAACCGAGGACCGCGGGCCCAATCGCCCGGTGATCGACACGTCGATCTACCAAAATGGCCGCATCGTGCATCGCAAGACGACGAGTTACGACTGCCTGAGCCTGTCCGTTGAAGTCGCCGATGACGCCCTGCGCGAACGCGTGGAAGCCCAGCACCGCAGCGTGATCGACGAGCTGCGATCGGGGGCGCTCGCCGCGGAAATCGCCGCGGCGGCCGAGCAAGCGGCTCGACTGGGAGGGATTCAAGTTCAGTTGCTCAATCCGCAGGCCTGGCTATCGGCGGGGAACGTCGCTCTCGATGTCGCGATCTTGCGCCGCGCAGATCAGCAGCCGCAGGCTGGGGCGCAAGTGGAAGCAGCAATCGAAGGCGCGTTGAGCGACGGTCAACATGCGGCGACTAGCGACGACCAAGGCCGCGTGCGCATCGAATTCCCTTTGCCGCCGCTCGGCAAGGGCGATCTCGCGCTCGTCATCCGCGCAAAGACCGACGCCGCCAAGGACGAGATTCGCTTTTCTATGCGCTCCAAGCAGAAGCAGTCGCCCGCCGGTTCGGTTCACGGTTCTTAGAGCCAGCCATTCCCAGCATGACCGTCACAATTAACGGCGAGCGCCGCGAAATTCCCGAGGGCCTCAACGTCGTCTCGCTGCTCGAGCATCTCGGCATGAGGGTGGATCGCGTCGCGATCGAGCGCAATCTCGATATTCTGCCGCGTGCTCGGTGGAAAGCGACCCAAGTGCAAGCCAACGACAGTTTCGAAATCGTGCAGTTCGTCGGCGGCGGCTAGCGACTCACGAATCCGCGAGCAGGTGTCCCATCTTGGTTTGCTTGGTTTTCAGGTAGGCGCGCGAATGGTGGCTCGTTCGCGGTCGGCAGGGGATTCGCTTTACCACGCGAACGCCGCCGCGTTCGAGCTGCGTGATCTTGTCGGGATTATTCGACAGCAGCCGCACCGACTTCACGCCGAGCGCTTTAAGCGCCGCGGCGGCGAAATCGTAGTCGCGCGAGTCTGCCGCAAATCCAAGCCGGCGATTCGCCTCGACCGTGTCGAGTCCTGCATCCTGAAGTTCGTATGCTTTCAATTTGTTGATCAGGCCGATGCCGCGGCCTTCCTGCGGCAAGTAGAGAACGATTCCCGCCGGCTCCTTCGCAATTTTCCGCAGCGAGTATTCGAGCTGCGCGCGGCAGTCGCACCGCTGCGACGTGAACACGTCGCCTGTAAGGCACTGCGAATGGACTCTCACCAAAGGCGCCGTGCCGTTTTTCACCCGCCCATGTTGAATGGCGACCGCTTCTTGATTTGCGGCACGGCCCTGGATTCCGAAAATCGTGAACCGCCCGAATCGCGTCGGCAAATCCGCCCGCGCCACGACGCGCGCCTTTCCGGCCTGTTTTGTGCGTTTCATTTGAGCCATTCAGTATAGCAGGGCGCAATAGGCCAACCCACGCTGCTCCCCGGACGCGCCAAGACGAATTGACGTTGAGGTGCCGAGCCTTGTGTCGTACGCTTCGGGGCCTAGACTGCGCGAAGGGTGAGTCAGTGACAGCGGAACCCTCCCCAAACCCGAAAGAGCCGCATGTCCTCAGGGTGGGCGAAAAGCTCGGCGCGTACGAAATCGTCTCGCTGCTCGGCTCCGGAGGCATGGGCCTCATCTATCAGGCGCGCGACACAAAGCTCGGCCGTCTCGTCGCGCTCAAATTCCTTCGCGGCTCAGACCGCTCAGGTGATTCGGCGAGCGCACGCCTGCTCCAGGAAGCGAAAAACGCCTCGGCGCTGAATCATCCCTACATCGCGACAGTGTACGAGGTCGGCGAGAGCGATGGCCGAGCGTATATCGCGATGGAGTTCGTCGAAGGGCGGTCGCTCAGCGCGGTGCTCGAGCGCGATTCGCTCGCGCCGGAAACGGCCGTTCGCTACGGCCTGGAAATCGCCGCCGCGCTCGCACATGCGCACGAGCGCGGTATCGTTCACCGGGACTTGAAGCCTGCGAACGTGATGATCACGAGCGCCGGCACGGTAAAGGTCCTGGATTTCGGACTAGCGAAGCGATTACCCGGGCCCGATCTTTCGGCGGCGACAGTTTCGAAGGCGCCAATTTCGCAGGAAGCGGGCATCGTCGGCACGCTGCTCTACATGGCGCCGGAAACACTGCGCGGAGAGCAGGCCGACGCTCGCACCGACTTGTGGGCGCTGGGCGCTGTCCTCTACGAAATGGTGATCGGGCGCCCGCCGTTTGAGGGCGGCACTGCATACGAAACCTCGACGGCGATCTTGCGCGAGCCGCCGAAGTCGTTTCCGCCATTTGTCCCACTGCGATTGCAGGCCGTGATCCAGCGCTGCCTCGCGAAGGAGCGCGAGCACCGGTATCAACGGGCGAGCGAGGTTCACGCCGCGCTCGAGACGATCGGCGCCGACGTAGTTGGGGCGGCGCCTGCTGCGTCGAGTTCCGGAACTCAAGTGCCGTTGCCGCCGCGCTCGTCCCTAAAGGCGTTACTGATCGCGGGCGCGGCAATCGCGCTGGTGGCTGCCGCATTGGGAAGCCACTGGCTTTTGCGTTCCAAGCCCGCGTCCTTGCCACCGTCGTCGGCGGAATGGGTGCAACTCACGGATTTCGCCGATTCCGCCACATCGCCGGCGCTTTCTCCGGATGGGAAGATGCTCGCGTTCATCCACGGTCCGAGCACATTCTTTGGCCAGGGAGAAATCGACGCCAAGGTTTTGCCCAACGGCGATCCGGTGGAGTTGACGCGCGACGGAACGATGAAGATGAGCCCGGAGTTTTCGCCCGACGGCTCGACGATCGCCTATACGGTGTACACGGCAAGCGACTGGGACACGTGGAGCGTCCCTGTGCTTGGCGGCGATACTCGAAAAATATTTACCAATGCCGAGGGCCTCACCTGGATAGACGCGGATCACCTGCTCTTTTCCCAGATCATATCCGGAACTCACATGTCTGTAGTGACCGCCGGCGGGAGCGGCAGTCCTCGGCGCGACATCTACGTGCCTCCCCGCGAGCGCGGCATGGCGCATCGCTCGGCAATCTCGCCAGATCGCAAATCGGTTTTGGTTGCGGGAATGGATAACGGAGGCTGGTTGCCATGCCGGCTTGTCCCCTTTGAGGGCGGGTCGGCCGGAAAAATCGTGGGACCGGCGGACGCGGCGTGTACGCACGTCTCATGGTCTCCTGACGGAAAGTGGATGTATGTGAATTCGGAATCCGGCGGCCGTTTCCACATTTGGCGGCAGCGCTACCCTGACGGCGATCCCGAGCAAGTGACTTCGGGAGCCACCGAGGAAGAGGGAATTGCGGTCGCGCCCGACGGAAAGTCGCTGATCACGTCGGTCGGGCTGCGCGAGCGTACGATCTGGGTACAGGACGTCAAGGGCGAGCATCAACTCTCGACGCAGGGCTTTGCTGAAAGCCCCCACTTTTCGCACGATGGGAAAAAGCTCTACTACCTCGTACGGCGCCACGGTCTTTCGGGACAGTTCGTGAGCGGCGAGCTGTGGGTCGCTGACTTGGCGAGCAATCGCAGCGAACGCGCGCTGCCCGGTTTTGAAGTTACAGGCTTCGACGTTTCGGCCGACGGCAAGGAAGCGGTGTTTTCGGCAACGGACAAAGACAACGTCCCGAATTTGTGGCTCGCTTCGCTGGACTTGCAATTTTCTCCGCGGCGATTTGCATCGCCCGTCAGCGAAGATCAACCGCATTTTGACGGCGCAGGTAACATTTACTTCCGCGCCAGCGAAGGGAATCAGAATTTCATCTACCGGATGAAAGTCGACGGCAGCGACCGCCAGAAGGCATATCCAGATCCGATTCTTGAGGTTCACTCCATCTCGCCGGACGGAAAATCGGCCAGCGTCTGGGCTCAGCTGGAGGGGACCGAGACACATAACTTTGCTGTGTCCCTGAAGGGAGGGCATCCCGTGACGCTCTGCACGGGATACTGCGGAGGTCAGTGGAGCGTCGATGGCAGAATATTCTTCCTCAACGCCTATGCGATGGACGGCCTGTACACCATGCTCGCAAGCGTTCCTTCCGGTGGACTGCCGCCTCTGCCGGCGGGCGGCGTGCAGACTCACGCTGACATGGTGCGGGTGAAAGGGGCAAAGATTTTCGAGGGCATCCTCGTGCCAGGTCCTCTCCCAGGCCAGACAGCGACGGAGCGCGAAGAGGTCCACCGCAATCTCTACCGCATTCCGCTTCAGTAGTGGCCCTGAAATGGGTGCTTGTACCCCCCGATTTATTTTCGAGTAGCGGCGACCGCTCCCCAGTGTTTTCAACCAGTTACAGCGATTTCTACTCGGCAGCGCTGTCGAGTAGAAAATGAGCTGGAGCGCCGATTCCGCATCGCAAATTCTTGACACCCTTTTTACTTCTCGATCGAGCGTTTTCAATGATTTAGGGTGACAAACACCTGGCAAGCATTGACACCCTTTTCGAGCACGCGAATCGTGATCGGCGATTCGTGAGCGCCGAAGCTTTTTTCGCAGGGCGTCCATACCGGTCGTCGCGTCTCCTTTCTGGCCTCTTGCCACCTACGCGGAGGCTCCAGCTTCCACGCTACTGCACAATTCAAGGTGGGATGCAAGCGAATCCCTGTGGACTTCTGAGAAGCGGCGCTGCGGTTCGCCTCGGTTGGCGAGCTAATGGACTCGACTACCAGTACCTATACCTATGCAGGCGACCGCCGAGCTGGCGTAATCAGAGTCTTCAAGACCGCGGGATTCAACGGCGAACACCCGTCGAGCGCAATTGCCGAAGATCTCCGGTTAGCCGACTTATCGGGAGTTGGGCGCGGTGGTGACATACCCGACAAGCTCAGTTAGTAGCCACGATATGCTCGTCTACCCAACATCGACAAACACAGAC
Source organism: Candidatus Acidiferrales bacterium (assembly GCA_035622875.1). GTDB lineage: Bacteria > Acidobacteriota > Terriglobia > Acidiferrales > UBA7541 > Palsa-295. Next base: position 31,511 of record DASPUN010000041.1, on the reverse strand, counting down.
ATTTTTCGGGTGTACTATCTCCGGGTCATGAAGAAGTGGAACGGGTCTTTGTGGCTGTTTTTCAGTGGCCTTCTTATCTCATGCTACGGCACGGGCGGCTTTCAGACGTCCCGGTGGGAACATCACACCGACCCGCCGCCAACTTTTCATCCGTGGGTTGTATTGATCGGATTGTCGCTGATCGCCGTCGCCCTATGGGTACACTACCGTGGCCGCGAGCGGGACTATCCGAAATCTGGACTCTAGGCGGGACTTGCACAGGGTGGGACGGTGAAAGTACCTTATGCGAAAAAGTGGCAGAAGGAAGCAGACAAGCTGAGGGAGATTGTGCTCGACTGTGACCTGACCGAGGAGATGAAGTGGGGCAAGCCCTGCTTCACCTACCAGAAAAAGAACGTGGCAATCGTCATCCCGCTGAAGGACGCGTGCGCGCTCTCGTTCTTCAAAGGCGCGCTTCTCCAAGACCCGAAGCACATCCTCCAAAAGATCGGTCAGGCGCAGGCAGCCCGCTGGATTAAGTTCACCTCTCTCAAAGAAATTACGGCTATGCAGTCGATTCTGAGGAGCTACATCTACGAAGCCATCGTTGTCGAGGAGTCGGGGAAGAAGGTTACCCTGAAGCAGGCTTCAGACTATGCGATTCCTGAGGAGCTGCAGGCCAGGCTGGATGCAGCTCCGGAGCTGCGGGCGGCATTCGAAGCGCTCACGCCGGGACGCAGGAAGTCGTACATCTTTCATGTCTCGGGTGCGAAGCAGGTGAAGACGCGGGCAGCGCGGGCGCAGAGGTGTGTCCCGATGATCCTGAGCGGCCGAGGCTTCAACGAGCTCACAGATTGAACCCTGTGGCCGCCTGGCGGGCTACGAAGAAGTCATCAACGTAATCCGACAGGATCCTCTGTACGCCTTCATGGTCTTGATTAACGGCGTTACCGGACATGTTCGAGCGGCCGGGGAACTTGACCGCTTCTCCGACTTTTCCTGACCGACATTGACTTTCCGCTTTCGTGTGCCAGCATATCGCTGCTCATGTAACGACGGTGAGACCGTTGCGAAGGTTGAGGTGCGCAACTGAAGGAGGCTTGGCAGATGAGTTCAAACTCGACGAACGCTGATCTCATGCAAACGGTGCAAGAGCTGGCGGCGCGCGTGCAACGCCTCGAAGACACGATCGAGATTCAGAGTCTGCAGTCGAAATATATCCATTACCTCTTCAAACAGCGCTTCGACCGGATCGTAGACGAATGCTTCGCGAAGAATCTGCCTGATGTGTCGGTGGAGTTCTCTGATAGCGGCGTGTACAGGGGGCTCGAAAGCGTGCGAGCGCTATACCGCTCGTTCGATGTGACAAAGACCATTCCGGGATTTTTCATTTTGCACATGACCGTGAACCCGGTAATCGAAATTGCGAATGACGGGCTTTCGGCGCGCAGCCACTGGTTATCCCCGGGAGCCGCCGGAAGCGACAAATCAGCCGCGTGGATCTGGGGGCCGTTTTACGTCGATTATGTGAAAGAGGAAGGGCGATGGAAGATCGCGCATTCCAATCTTGTGCCGCTGTTCCGCAACCGATATGAAACGAGCTGGGCGCAGGCGCCTGATCACGGCACCGTCCGCGGGGTGCTGGCGGCGCAGCCAGACGAACCCTCAACACTTTACAGGCCGTATAACGAGGCGAAAAAGCAGTGCGACATCTTTGCAAACCATCCGACGCTCCCGCAGCCTTACTAGACCAAGCCGCGAATCCGGATAAGGCCGAGAGCAGCGGGACGGCCGCAGTCGAAATCCCGCTCTTACACAAATCCGTAGATCGGCTTCTTTGAAGTGAGCGTCTACCTGCTCGCGGCTTCGGAGGGTTGCACTAGTGTCGCCTGCACGAAGAGGATTTCCCAGTTACCTCTCGCAGCGCGAAGAACAAAACTCATTCGATGCATCCACGCGCGCTGCTCGCTTGGAAGGAGAGCGTTCTTCCATAAGACGGTGGCGAGCATCAGTCCGCCGGCTTCAGCGATTTTGCCCTCGATAGCATAGGTTGTGTTTTTCTTTGCGTACGGTGCAAAGAGCGATTCAAATCCGCTGCAAATTTCGCTGTAGCTCCATCGTTTGCCGAAAACGTCAATGAACTCGGCCTGCGCCCCGAAGAAAACAGTCAGTTCTTTCGCGTTGAGCGACTTCAACCCCGCAAGGAAACTTTCAAGCGTCATAATCGCGCTCGATGCTTCTTCATGCTGTTGCCGATCATCCCGCGGCTTTGTGCCTTGCTCTTCAATCGCTTGCGGATTCAGCCCACGGGCCAGCAGAATCTGGGCGGCGACGGACTTTTCAACTCTGAGAATTCCAATGAGTAGATGTTCTGTTTCGATGTATCTGTGACCAAGTCTCTCGGCCGATTCTGCAGCCAGATTCAGAATCTGCTTGGATTCCCCTGAAAGTGGCACTTCCACCGACGGCCCAAAAGGATCTCCCTTCGAGACCCGTTTGTCGATCTCAGCCCGAATTTCCGCCGCGACGTTGTGCTGGCCGGGAAACCACTTCGCTAAAGCTCGATCCTCGCGAAGGAGGCCCAGCAACAAATGCTCCGTCTCGATGTAGGGGCTTCCGTAGATGCTAGCCTCATAGCGGGCGAAGAATATGACCCGTCGGGCTCGTTCAGCGTATCGCTCAAACATGAATTGGACTCATGACCGACTTTATCCCTCAGAGGTAACTCAACGCAATGAGAAGGGCGTGGACCGACGTAGGTACCTACCCACCGAGGTCCGCTGGATTCTTTATGGTTTCGATAGATTCTTTCCGTAGACGCTCGCGAGTAGCCCGGCGGTAAAGTTAGCCAATGGGAGCTACTCCCGCGCAGACGGTGAACTCCGGCTTGTTCGAGGGCTACGACACGGGCGGGTTCTACGACGAGATGTTTTCGGCCCCCGGGCGGCCGCGCCCTCCGTATGCCCGGCTGTTCCAGAAGCTCGCCACCATGGCGCCCGGGCAGTTCGAGGAGCGCCGCAAGCTCGCCGACCTCTCGTTCCTGATTCAGGGGATCACGTTCACCGTCTATAGCGATGGGCGCGGGACGGAGCGGCTGTTTCCGTTTGACTTGATACCGCGCATTCTGCCGAATTCGGAATGGCAGCACATCGAGCGCGGGCTTTCGCAGCGCGTAATGGCGCTCAATCTTTTCCTGCACGATATCTATGGCGAGCAGCGCATCTTGCGGGACAGGCGCATTCCGCGCTCGCTGGTCTATTCCTGTCCGCATTTCCGGCGCGAAGTGATCGGTGTAGAAGTGCCGCGCGGAATTCACACCCACATTTGCGGTATTGACCTGGTCCGCGATTCGAAGACAGGCGAGTTTTGCGTACTCGAAGACAACGTGCGGACTCCGAGCGGCGTCTCCTACGTCCTTGAGAATCGAATCGTCATGACGCGCACGTTTCCTGATGCATTCGAGGACCTCGAAGTACTGCCGGTGAATCACTATCCCGCGGAGCTCTCGCGAATTCTGCGCAGCCTTTCGCCGCGCGGAGAGAATGAAGCGCAGATCGTCGTGCTGACGCCGGGTATCTACAACAGCGCCTATTTCGAGCACAGCTTCCTCGCGCAGCAGATGGGCATCGAGCTAGTTGAAGGGCGCGACTTGATCGTCGATGGCGGCGTGGTGTACATGAAAACGATTCGCGGCCTCACGCGAGTCGATGTTATCTACCGGCGCGTGGACGATGAGTTTCTCGACTCGCTGACGTTCCGCAGCGATTCCGTTCTCGGCGTTCCGGGGCTGATGGGCGCATATCGCGCGGGGAATGTGGCGCTCGCGAACGCAGTCGGGAACGGCGTCGCGGATGACAAGGCGATCTACGCCTACGTGCCGGAATTTATTCGCTACTATCTGGGCGAAGAGCCTGTCCTGCGCTCCGTCGAAACCTATATCTGCGCGAAAGAAAGCGATCTGGCGTACGTGCTCGATCATCTGCCGAAGTTGGTCGTGAAGTCCGTGGGCGAATCGGGCGGGTACGGCATGTTGATTGGGCCGACGTCGGAGCGTAAGAAGATCGAGGAGTTCCGCGACCGCATTCGCGCGAATCCGCGCAATTACATCGCGCAGCCCGTGGTGCCGCTTTCGCGCGTGCCCTCGTACGACGCGGCCGAACAATGCATTGGCGGGCGGCACGTCGACTTGCGGCCGTACTGCCTCTACGACGGCGAAAAAGTCACGATCGTGCCGGGAGGCCTGACGCGCGTGGCGCTGCAGAAGAATTCGCTGGTGGTCAATTCGTCGCAGGGCGGCGGCAGCAAAGACACCTGGGTGCTGCGAGGAGAAGGCTAGGTGCTTTCGCGCATCGCAGAATCGCTTTTCTGGCTCTCGCGTTACATCGAGCGCGCCGAAGGCACGGCGCGCATCCTCGACGTGAATTACCACATGCTGCTTGAGCAGTCGCAGCACTCCTATCACCTGCGCTGGGAGCCGCTGATCATCATGGCGGGCGAAGAGGACCGTTTCCGGAAGCTGTACAGAGAAGTGAGCGCGGACAACGTTTTCGAATTTCTAGCGTTTCGTCAGGACAATCCTAGCTCCATCGTGCAGTGCATTTCGAAGGCGCGCGAGAATGCCCGCACGATTCGCGACCGCATTTCACGCGAGATGTGGGAGGACATCAACGGCCTCTTCCACATGGCCAACAGTTTCGTTCCAGCTGACGAGATCGCGGCGGGACCGCACAGGTTCTGTGACAAAATCAAATTCGGCTCGCATCGATTTCACGGAGTCACCGACGCGACGCTGCCGCACGACGAAGGCTGGGAATTCCTGCGCGTCGGCTGCGGGCTGGAACGCGCGGAGATGACGGCGCGGCTCGTCGACGTGCAATACCACAATTTGCTCGATGGCCCGCCGGCCGCCGAAGCGCTGGACAATCACCAATGGATGGCGGTGCTGAGATCGGTAGGCGCGTACGAGGCGTATCACCGCCAGTATCACCCGCCGATCGAGCCCGAGCGCGTGGCGGAAATGTTGATTCTGAATCCGCAGCATCCGCACTCGATCCGCTACTGCGCGACGGAAGTGCAGGCCGGGCTGCGCGCGGTCAGCGGCACCGGCCCCGGTTCGTACGCGAACGAGGCCGAGCGGCTCACGGGGAAAGTTCTTGAGCGGCTGCGCTACGACCGCATCGGGGAAATTTTCGATCAGGGTTTGCATGGTTATCTGAACGATTTGCTGCACATGTTCGGCGCGATTGGAGAAGACATCGCGCGGACATATTTCTATTACGCGGTGGTGGCATGAATCGATATCACCTGGTGCATACGACGGAATTCGTCTACGACGGGCCGGTTTCGGAGAGCTACAACGAAGTCCGGCTGCGCCCGCTGCAAGACGAAAAACAGAGTTGCCTTTCGTTTCGGCTCACGACGAATCCCGGCTCGCGCGGCACGGCGTACCGCGATTCGCACGGAAATTGGGTGCATCAGTTCAACGTGCTCCGCGAACACCGGCACCTGAAAGTCGAGGCGGAATCGGTGGTGCTCGCGCACCCGGCAACGGATGAAAGGGAGGATCCCACGACGCTTGCAGATTTCGATTCGATGCGCGTCAAACTAAACGATGAATATTTCGATTTTGTCGGGCCGACCGCTTACGTGCCCCATCTCACCGAATTGCGCGAATTCATCGACGCCGCGGAGAAAACGTCTGACGGAACGGTCGCAGGATTTGCGCGCGCGGCTTCCGACATGATCCACGCGAGGTTTCAATATGTGAAAGGAGCAACTCACGTTCATTCGTCGATCGAAGATTCGCTTTCGATTGGCGCGGGCGTTTGCCAGGATTTCGCGCATGTGCTACTCGGTGTCGTGCGGATGCGCGGAATTCCGGGACGCTACGTGTCAGGGTATCTCGTGCCAGGTAGTGCCGTTTCGCCGGACGCGAAGCAAGAGAGCGTGATCGGCGGGCAAGCGTCGCATGCGTGGGCCGAACTGCTGATGCCGAACGACACCTGGGTGGCGCTCGATCCGACGGTTGGAAAGCCGGTCGGGCTGCGACACGTTCGCGTCGCCTACGGGCGAGACTATGGAGATGTGGCTCCGGTTCGCGGCGTGTACAAGGGGCAGGCCGGGCAGAGATTGTCGGTGGATGTGCGAGTCCGTCCGGCGTTGGACGATGCCGGCTGCGAACAGTTGAACGAATCTTGCGCTCCCGCGCCCACAACGCCAATTGCCGAACGCCCACATCAGCCTGCTCAGCAACATCAGCAGCAATAATCGAAAGAACGATTCTGAAGAAAGGTCCCTCGGCTCCCTCTGGTCGCTCCCCTCGAGTCCGCTCGGGGCAAGCGGGACGACGATTGATGTCCCAGGCTCGACTCGCCGTCGACCTGGGAGCCCTTTCAGTCGGGTCGTCGCTTTACATCCCCGCGAGCATTGGCTAACGTAGCCGGAGGATCTCCCACGGCGGTCTTCGAGCAGAAATGGGCAGCGCACTCCTAGAGGGAAGAGAGCTCCTTTTCACGCTGGTCCTGAAGGTGGGCTGGGCGGCGGCGTTCGCCGCGTTGCTGGTCCGGTTTCGATCTTTCCGCAAACTCGTCTTCACAGAAAAGCGCGACTCCGATCAGAAGGTGATGCTGCTGTTGTTTTTTGTGCCGCCGCTGGCGATCGGGATCATGCTGCGGCTGATCGGAGGATACAAATTCTTTGATCTCACGCTTGAAGGCTCATTCCTGATGGGCTTGATCGGCGGACGAGTGGTCGGCCTGCTCGGCGGCTCGCTGATCAGCTTGCTGCCGTTTGGATTTCACGAGTGGCTGTCGGCGCCGATGGCCGCGCTCGTCGGCTTGCTCGCGGGGATGATCCGCGACGTAATTCCTGAGAAAGAAGACGTCTGGCATTTCGGCCCATTTCTCTTCTTGAACGTGCCGTCGTGGCTGTGGCGCCTGGTTCGCTACGGCAAAGGGAACTGGGCGATGCTTCCATTGTTTGCCTGCGCGGCGCTTGAAGCGGGGCTGATCGCGCTTGCCTCAGCGGTTCCCTCACATTGGCTTTTCTCGATTCAAACATCGAACGCGGGGTACGCGCTGCTCGTGATTCTGTCCTCAGTGATCAGCGTGGCGATCGCGGTAAAGATTTGGAACAACACCCGCATCGAGATGAACCTCGAACAGAATCAGCAGCACCTGCTGAAGGCGCGCATGGACGCGCTTACGAGCCAAATCAATCCGCACTTCCTTTTCAACACGCTGAACACGGTTTCATCGCTGATTCGGTTCGATCCGGACATGGCGCGCGGCGTCGTGCTAAAGCTCTCCAACATCTTGCGGCGGCTGCTGCGGAAGCATGAGACGTTTGTCCCGCTGCGCGACGAGATCGAGTTCATCGACGACTATCTCGACATTGAGGTGATCCGCTTCGGCCGCGACAAATTGCAAATCATCAAGGAAATTGACAAGGACACGCTGGACGTTTTTGTGCCGAGCATGTTGCTGCAGCCGATCGTAGAAAACGCGATCAAGCATGGGCTTGCGCCGCGCGTCGAGGGCGGACAGATTCTGCTGCGCAGCCGGCGGCACGACGGACGGCTGATCATCGAGATCAACGACAACGGAATGGGCATGTCGCCCGAGCGGCTGACAGAGGTGTACGGCGGGGGGATCGGCATCAGCAACGTGCACGAGCGCCTGCGGCTGCTCTACGGCGATCAGTTTGAGATGGATATTCGCAGCCAGCCGGGCGATGGCACGCAGATTCGCATTGAGATACCTGAGTTGGCCGCCGTGGAAGCCGCCGCGGTCTGAGCGACCGCGCAGTGCGCCAGCCGGCCAAGCCTTCCCACCCTTACGAAGCAAAGGGTGGGGCACCCATAGGGCGTGGGTTGAACGCTTGGAGAGGATCGCGGGGCTGTGCCGGTTCGCTAGGCCACGGCGAACATGTGGGAACAAAGGCTGGACCACCCGCCCGCAGCGGTCTAGTCGACGAAGCGCGCACGTTTGAAAATCAAAACGTGCGTCACCCGCGTAACTCCGCGCTCAAGACTGCGGCGCTACACTTAAACGTCGTTACAGTGCCGAGGAGGATGTTTGGCAGGGACGGCGATCAGCTGGTCTGAGACGTGGAGTATGGCAGTCGAGGCGCTGCGCGCGAACAAAGTGCGCGCGGCGCTCACGATGCTGGGCGTCGTGATCGGTAGCGCGTGTATCGTGCTTGTTGTGACCGTGGCACTCACGGGCAAGAAATATATCGCCGCACAGATCGAAGCGGTCGGCTCGAATATTGTCTACGCCAATCTTGCGCATCCGAGTGGCGCGCAAAGCGTCGCGCTGGGCGACGAAATCACCCCGGCCGACATGGAAGCGGTGAGGGAAAGCGTATCGCAGGCGATTCGAGTGGCCGGCACGAACGACATTCAGATGTCGGTTGTGGTGAACGGCAAAGCATGGCCCGTGGGACTAATCGGTGTCACGCCCGGCTTCCAGGAAATCCGGCGCTTGCTCATCCTTCATGGACGGTATTTCGACGACACGGATTTTTCGTCGGTCGGCAAAGTGGGCGTGATCTCCGAACATCTCGCGGAAACGGCATTCCCGGGCGAAGATGCCATTGGGCAAAGCATCAAAGTGGGAGAGCTGAATTTCAGCGTGATCGGAGTCTTCGCCGAGCGCATCGGCACTTTCGGCCAATCGGAAATCCGAACCGATTCGGTGCTCGTGCCGCTCTCGATCATTCGTTACTACACCGGAGCCGCGTCGATCGTTACACTTTACGCGCAGGCGGACAGGCCCGAGGACGTGGAGTCCGTCACGCGGCAGGTAGCCGAAATTCTGAGGAGCAGGCACCGCGCGCGAGCGGAGTATGACGTCGAGAATCTGGCATCGATCCTCGAAACATCGCGCCGCATCTCACTGGCAATGACGGTAGTGCTGCTGCTGGTGGCGCTGGTGGCGCTGGTGATCAGCGGCGTCGGAATCATGAACATCATGCTCGTGAGCGTGACCGAGCGGACGCGGGAAATCGGCATCCGGAGGGCGATCGGCGCGCGGCGACAGGAGATTCTGTACCAGTTTCTGCTCGAGGCGATTCTGATCAGCGGCGCCGGAGCGCTTGCGGGGATTGCTATTGCGGTGGCGATTCCGGTCTTGATCGAGACGCTCGTGCGATTTCTGCCGGTACCGGGGGAAGTGACGATTCCGATCTCGTGGCTTTCTGTGTTTTCGGCCTTCATAGTGTCTTGTGGAACGGGCGTACTATTCGGGTACCTCCCGGCAAGAACGGCCGCGCAGCTTCATCCCGTGGAATCGCTGCGATACGAATGATCGAAGGCCGGACGATTTTCTTCTGTCGAACGCCTCGTTAGACATCTCCGCCTGAACTCGTCGCATCACACCAGGGTCATCAGCAGCTCTCAATAGGGAATCGACGGCCAGCTTCGCTTGTCCACCACGGGGGGTGGTCATGTGTGGGATCGCTGGTTTTACGCACAAGTACTGGTGTCCACAACCTGAACGAATCAATAACGTTATCGCCACACTGACCCATCGTGGCCCTGATCAACAGGACGTATTCCGTTCTGGAAGCTGCTCGATCGGCGCGGCGCGCCTGAGAATCATCGATTTGGAGGGCGGGGATCAGCCCATCACGTCTGCCGATGGCAAGAGCGTCATCGCCCTAAATGGCGAGATCTATAATCATCGCGAGTTGCGTGTTGAACTCGAACGCCGCGGCCGGACATTTCGGACTCGCACAGACACGGAAGTTGTCCTGCAGGCTTTCCTTGAATGGGACACGGAGTGTTTCACTCGCCTGCGAGGAATGTTTGCGGTTGCGGTGTGGGACGAGGCTGCCAAGCGCTTGGTTCTTGCGCGAGACCGGGTGGGCATCAAACCTCTCTACATCGCTCGCCGAGGGGGCGACATCTTCTTCGGCTCTGAGCTGAAGGCGATACTGGCCCATCCGGAGATCGATCGCCGCCTCTGCCTGGCGGGCCTCGATTGCTATCTCTCGCTCAACTACGTCCCGAGCCCGTGGACACTTGTGGACGGGATTGAAAAGCTGCCGCCGGGCCATTGGCTCGAGTGGCGCGACGGCGAGGTTCGTTGCGAAGCGTACTGGAGTTTGCCATACGGGCCGGCGCGCGAGCGGACGCTCGATTCGGCGAAGGAAGAACTCGATCACCTGCTGCGCGAGTCGGTACGCGAGCATTTGATCTCGGACGTGCCGCTCGGCATTTGGCTGAGCGGCGGGATCGATTCGTCGACGATCCTGCACTACGCCGCGCAGGTGTCGAGCTCGAAGCTGAGGACGCTTTCCATTTCGTTTCGAGGACGGAGCTTCGACGAGACGCCGTACATTCGGCAGGTCGCCGAAAAATACGGCACCGATCACGACCAGTTCGATTTGAATCCGACGGAGAATCTGGTCGGAGCGATTGAAGAGTTCGCGTACTACTCGGACGAGCCGACGGCTGACGCGGGCGCACTGCCACTCTGGTTTTTGTCGAAGATGAGCAAGACAAGGGTGACAGTCACGTTGAGCGGGGAAGGCGGCGACGAGGTCTTTGGCGGGTACCTGACTTATCGCGCGAATCATCTGGCGAGCGTCGCGCGCAAGTTTCCGCACGGCGCGATTCGACTAGCGCTCGCAGCGTTGCGCCACTGGCCTGTATCGGATGAAAAGATCAGTTTTGAGTACAAGTTCAAGCGTTTCCTGGAAGGTTGTCTGCTGCCGCCGGAGCAGGCGCATATCTATTGGAACGGGACCTTTTCGAAGGCACAGAAGACCGCTCTGCTGCGATCGGCGCCGGCAGGCGCTCTCGACGATCTGCTCAGAGAAGTTCGCGAGAGGGCACTTCCGGACGACGATCTTGCATCCTTCCTGTGGTTCGACCAGCGTTATTTCCTGCCCGACGATATTCTGATGAAGGTCGACCGGATGAGTATGGCCCACGCTGTCGAGGTGCGGCCGCCGTTTCTCGATCATCGCATCGTCGAGTTTGCAGCCACGCTTCCAATATCTTTCAAGATCCGCGGCTCCCGCCAAAAGCTGCTCCTCCGAGAGCTAATGAAAAAGGTCCTACCCGAGTCGGTACTTTCGCGGAAAAAGACTGGTCTGGACATTCCGACCCACGAATGGCTCCGCGGCCCGCTTCGAGAACTAATGCTCGACGCGCTCAATGGCGGTGCCGCGGAGCACGGCGGTTTGTTTCAGAAATCAACGATCGACGCACATGTGCGCGATCATGTTGAACGCCGTGCGAATCTGGGGTATCACCTTTGGGGCATGATGATCTTATTCTTGTGGATGAGGAAATGGCGGATCCAAACGGTACCGATTCCTACGGCAAGGCCAATAGCACCGGAAAAAGTCCTCTCCACTATCTGATCGTCCTTCTCATTGCAGCCGCGATTTACCTGGGCTGCATCGTTTCACCCCCTTCGCTGATGGACGACGTAGACGCAGTGCAGGCGCAGATCGCCCGGACGATGCTGGTCTCAGGCGACTGGGTCACCGCGCACATAGACGGTCTGGTGTACCTCGAAAAGTCTCCGTTGATCTACTGGGCCGTAGCTGGCTCTTACAAGGTTTTTGGGGTTTACGATTGGGCAGCCCGGATTCCTGTGGCACTTTCGGTGATCGCTTTGGCTTTGCTTACCATGTTCTTCGGGACGTGGGCCTTCGGGCGACGCGCGGGATTTTATTCCGGGCTGTGCATTTCGACCTCCGTTGGACTGTTCCTCTTCACACGAATTGTGATCCCCGACGTGGTGCTCACCTTAGAAATCGCTCTGGCCTTATGGGCCTTTTTGCGCGCCCTCGACCCGGACGAAGCGCACCCGCGAGTGTGGTCGATGGTGCTTGCGGCATGTCTCGGAGCGGGGCTGATTACGAAGAGTCTGATTTCAGTCTTGTTTCCCGCCGGCATAGGTCTGATCTATCTTGCGCTTACGCGCCAGCTTTTCTCGGCGCGCACTTGGAAGCGTCTCCACCCGTTCACTGGAGCTCTAGTAGCGCTTGCCATCGCAGCGCCGTGGCATATCCTCGCGACACTGCGCAATCCACCGCATTTCGCGTGGGCTTTTTATTCCGGTCCCGGCCAGTATCACGGTTTCTTCTGGAAGTATTTTGTCAACGAACAGGTGTTGCGCTTTCTTAACCGGCGATACCCGCGTGATTACGATACTGTGCCGCGCTTGTGGTTTTGGCTCCTGCATTTGGTCTGGCTCTTTCCCTGGAGCGTTTATTTCCCCGCGGTTGCAAAGCTTTCTTTCCGTCCGACGGATCGCGCAGGGCGCGCGCGCTTGCTCGCGCTGATCTGGATAGGCTTCGTGCTGGTCTTCTTCACCTTTTCGACGACACAAGAGTATTACTCAATGCCTACGTATCCTGCGTTTGCGCTGTTGCTGGGCTCGGCCATGGCGCTAGAAGACAATTGGGTACGTCGAGGCACGCGCGTACTCACGGTGGTGACGGCGTGCGCGGCGATCTCCATCGTCGCGATTCTGATTCACGTGCACGGTCTGCCAACTCCGGGCGATATTTCGGCGGCGCTGATTCCGCACCCGGGAGCTTACAAGCTGTCGCTTGGGCACATGGAGGATCTGACGCTGGACTCGTTTGCGTACCTGCGGCTGCCGCTGATCGTGGCCGGCTGCGCATTTTTTCTGGGCGCGCTGGGCAGCATTCTGTTCACGGGACAGCGAGCTTTTGCGGCGGCGGCGCTCATGATGGTTCTCTTCTTCCACGGGGCACGGTTGGCGATGGTCGTTTTCGATCCATTCCTGTCGTCGCGGCCGCTTGCGAATGCCCTGGAAAAATCGCCGCCAGGGACCCTGATCGCGCAGGGATTTTACTACAAATTTTCGTCGGTGTTTTTCTACACGGACCGCACGGGACTGTTGATTTCAGAGAATCGCGCCAACCTCGAATACGGCTCGAACGCGCCGGGCGCGCCTAAAGTGTTCGTCAGCTCCGAAGAGTTCAAGGATCAATGGCTTTCGCCTCACCGCACGTATTTGCTGGCGGCTGAAGCGGATGTGCCTAAATTCGCGGCGATGGTCGGCGGCGGTCTCTTTGAGACGGTTGCGACAAGTGGGGGGAAAGTGCTGCTGACGAACCGCCCGTTGACCGCTGCGCCGTGAGACAGCTTCTTTGCTTCTCGCAACAGCCACGGATGTACTAAAATCAGCGCTGGTCCGAATGAAAAACGAACACAGCCCCGTCGCGTACTCAATCGTTGTGCCGTTTTATAACGAGCAGGAGAACGTGCCGCAGCTGTACGTCAAAATCGTCGACGTTATGAGCGCGATCGGCGAGCCATTCGAGATGATTTTCGTGGACGACGGCAGCAAGGACGGAACGTTCCGCCAGCTTTCGGAGATTGCGAGGAATGATGATCGTGCCGTCGTGGTGCGGCTACGGCGAAATTTCGGCCAAACGGCGGCGCTCAAAGCCGGATTCGACCATTCCAACGGCGAGATCATCATCTCGATGGATGGCGATCTCCAGCACGACCCGGCCGAAATTCCTCGCTTCATCGAGAAGATGCAAGAAGGCTACGACATTGTGAGCGGCTGGCGCGTGACGCGCACCGATCACTGGTTGATGCGGCAGATACCCAGCTGGACGGCGAACCGCATGATGGCCTGGCTCTCGCGCGTCGATCTCCACGATTTCGGGACGACGTTCAAGGCGTACCGGCGAGAGATTCTTTCCGAGATCAATCTTTATGGCGAACTTCACCGCTTCATTCCGGCCCTGGCGAGTTGGGCGGGTGCGTCCATCGGCGAAGTGCCGATCACAAATATTCCGCGGAAGAATGGAAAGTCGAATTACGGGATCTCGCGGACGATTCGGGTGCTGCTCGATTTGCTGAGCGTGAAGTTTCTGTTGGACTATTCGACAAGGCCGCTCCAGCTATTCGGGCTTGCTGGTTTGGCTTGTCTTGCGTTCGGAGGCAGCGTCGATCTGTGGCTGGTGATCGACAAGCTTGCGAAGAAACAGGACGTGATGGCGAGTCATGGCCCGCTCTTGCTCTTGGGAACGGCCCTCGTCATTGGCGGTATACAATTTCTGGCCATTGGCTTGATCGGTGAACTGCTGACCCGCACGTATTACGAATCGCAGGACAAGCCTATCTATACAGTGCGCGAATTGCGCGGGAGGCGCGCTGTTGCCGCGGGACGCCGTGAACCTCCGCGCCCTGCCGGTACGGCTGGGCGCTAGAGTGCCATCCGCACCGAACGTAATGCGAAGCATTCTGGTTTGATGGCATCAACGGCTTCCGAACGTTCTCCCCATCGATCACGCCGGATTCTCTGGGGTTCAATTCGATTCGCCATCGGTCTCGGAATTCTGGCTTATCTCTGGAAGTCCGGCATCATCCACGTTGATACGCTGAAGCGCCTCTTCACGGCTTGGCCGATCACTCTGGCGGCGCTTGCGTTGATGGCGGTCGACGTCTTAATGATGTCACTGCGACTGTCTTGGTTGTTGCGGCCGCACGGACTGCATCTGGCCGTCGGGAAGTCGTTGCAGCTTACGTGCGTGAGCTTCTTTTTCACGGCGTTCTTGCCGGGATCATCGGGAGGGGCGCTGGCAAAGCTCTTTTATGCAGCTAAGGAAAACGCCGAGCGGCGCACAGAAATCGCAACGGTCGTGGTCTTCGATCGCGCGATCGGACTTTTTTCGCTCTTGATTCTGGCGTTAGCATTCGTGCCGTTTTTCGCGCGCGTGGTTGTGACCGTAGCGGCGTTGCGGATGCTTGTCTTCATTGTGGCAGTTCTGGCTGCGGGGCTCCTCGCGTCGCTATTCGTCTGTCTTGTCGACCGCTCGCGTGCGAACCATTCTTTGCGGGGCGCCTTTGGGTTCTTGCCGTGGTCGAACCTCGCGGGGCGCGCGGTGGCAGCGATCGGTTTCTATCGCCGGAGCCCAGGTACGCTCTTTATGGCGCTAGGCGCGTCGCTTCTGGCGAACTTTGCCGTCGTAGTGGTGGCCGGACTGGCGGTGCTGGCGCTTCATCCGGCGGATTTTTCGCTGAAAATGTGCCTGGTGATACCGTTGGGCTACATTGCGAACAGCCTGCCGCTGACGCCGGGAGGGCTGGGCGTAGGTGAGACCGCTTTTGATTCGCTTTTCAAACTGACGGGCTTGGGCGGAGGCGCCGACGCGCTCCTATGCTGGCGGATCTGGTCGCTTCCGATTGTGATTCTAGGCTTTGTCTCCTACCTGCGCGGGCTTGGCCGCAGCGTTCATCGTTTGGAAAACGATGTCGCACAAGAGGTTTAGATCGGGCGATCGCTTACTGCGATGGAATGAATTCGAAGTTGTGGCGGTCGATGCCATGTGTTCATAAGCTAAAATGCCGCTTGCGCTGCGCCGGGTTGGGACTGTAAAACCGTATACTTGGTGTGGTTCTCGCAAGCGATTCCATCTCATGGACGAGATCGAAGTCGCAGCTACTGGGAGGGAAAATGAGAATTGCGGTGCTAGGCGGAGATGGCTACTGCGGTTGGGCCACGGCGCTGTATCTCTCGCAGAAGGGCCATGAAGTCGCCATCATCGACAACTTCATCCGCCGGCAATGGGATTTCGAGCTTGGCGTTCAGACGCTCACTCCGATTCGCCCGCTTCCCGAGCGCCTTCGCGCCTGGAACGAGCACACCGGCAAAACCATCGAACTGCTCATCGGCGACGTGACCGATTACGAATTTCTTTCTGAAGCCATGCGCGAGTTTCAGCCAGACTCCGTTGTTCATTTTGCCGAACAGCGCTCGGCTCCCTATTCGATGATCGACCGCCGCCACGCGGCGTTCACGCAGGTGAATAACGTGGTCGGCACGCTCAATCTGCTCTTTGCGCTGCGCGAATTCGCGCACGATTGCCATCTCGTCAAGCTCGGGACGATGGGCGAATACGGCACGCCGAACATCGACATTGAAGAGGGTTACATCGAGATCGAGCACAAGGGCCGCAAGGACGTGCTGCCGTATCCGAAGCAGCCGGGCTCGTTCTATCACCTCTCGAAGGTGCACGACAGCCACAACATCATGTTCTGCTGCAAGGCGTGGAAGTTGCGCGCGACGGATCTGAACCAGGGCGTCGTGTACGGCACGGTGACCGACGAGAGCGCGCTCGATGAAGCGCTGATTAACCGGTTCGATTACGACGAAGTTTTTGGCACGGTGCTGAATCGCTTCTGCGCGCAGGCTGCGGTCGGGCATCCGCTTACGGTTTACGGGAAGGGCGGACAGACGCGCGGTTTCCTCGACATACGCGACACCGTGCGGTGCGTGGAAATCGCATGTACGCACCCGGCAGAGCCGGGGCAGTTCCGCGTCTTCAACCAGTTCACCGAGCAGTTTTCAGTTCTTGATCTCGCCTACAAGGTGCAAGCCGCCGGGAAGAAGATGGGAATCAAAGTCGACATCGATCACATTCCCGATCCACGCGTCGAGGCCGAAGCGCACTACTACAACGCGAAACACTCGCAATTGATCGATCTAGGACTCCAGCCACACCATCTTTCAGATTCGCTGCTCGATTCGCTGATGAATATTGCGATCGAGTATCGCGACCGAATCGATGCGTCGCTCTTCATGCCGCAGGTGAATTGGCGGAACGCGCGGAACGACCGTCACCGGCAATTGGGCGCGACGGCTCCCTCAATTACCGAAGCGAAGGCTGGAAGATCATAAGTTTTCGCGCTCGGCTTAGCCTTTCGCGATGCGCTCGCTGACGAGGCGGGCGGCTTTCACAGCACCCACCACTTTCCCCGAGAAGATGTGAATCTCGCGCGGCGAAGTTTCCTCGACGTAGAGCGTGCGGCGGTCGGTGATCGGATTGTTTTCAACCACTCGAATCGTGAAGCGCGAGCCGAGGTAGATCGCGTCCTTTGACGCAGGCACCGCAAGCATCGAATCCCTGCGCATGGCATCGAAGCGGCTGAAGTCGATCTTTTCCCACGCCGGACGATTTAGCATCTGCGCGTACGGCTCGGGAATTGGATCGCGCGGATTGTTGGTCGTCGAGTGGTTTGTATTCTTTGCGGAGCCGAAGAGAGATTTATCGGTGCTGCCATAGGGATCGAACGCAGTGAACGGGCCGTCGATCACCACGAGCGAGATGTGCTGAAGCTCCTTCGGTAACTCAATCAGGATTTTTTCCGCGACTTGGTATTTCGCGTTTTTGAAAAGCCCGCGGCTGGGCCCCAAGCCGTACGTGGCATAGACGACGAAATCGTAATCGTCGCGCATTTCGGGCGCGAACGCCCGCTGCTCGAACGAAATTCCCAGCGCCTTGATCCGCGCGGTCACAACGTCGCGCAAGAGATCGGGATCGTAGATCTGCTCATCCACTTCGTAACATTTGGCGATGAAATCGAAATTCATCCACTCGGGACGGCACGGCTTGCAGACTAGCTGATATTGCGCCATCACTTTTTCGAATAGCTCCGGCGGAGTTTGCGAGCCTTCGTGCGGGATCGCGTAGAAGTGGCGGCTATTGCGCACGATCGCCGGCGCGAACGCGTCCATGAACTCAGCGCGGGCTTCGAGGGTTTCGCTGATCGTTTCCGGGCTGCGCGGATAGTGGTAGCCGGAATGGATGCGGTACTGGTTGATCGCGGACGCCGCTTGCAGAATTCCGAGCGGATCGAAGAGACGCACCTGATGGCCCTGCTCAGCGAGGCGAATCGCGATATTGGTGCCGTAAATGCCGGCACCGGCGACCGCGACTTTCGCGCTCACGACGATTTCGCAGCCGGAGCGCGCTGCGCCGCGATGAGACGGCCTTCACGGAGAAAATAGTCGACGCCGCGCCAGCGAATCGTGTTGCGCGAGAAGCTGGCGATCCACATGAGAAATGCAATCGCGTCCCACAGCGGGATCAGCGGCATCTTCTTCCAAAGCCCGCGCTGCTTCATGCCCCACGCACCGATGGTCCAGGTGATCGCAATGCGGAAAAATGCGTAACCGCCGAGATAGGCGAGCGCTATCGCCGGTGTGGGATGCACGGCGATTGCGGCCAGCGCCCACGGAAGACCGAATGTGAAGATCAGGCCCAGGTGGCCCCACGGCCGCATCAGTCGCTGCACCGTCATCCAACGGGTCCGCTTGTGGAGCAAGTCGCTCATTGTATTGAAATCGGCAACTGATTGGACGATGTACGGCAGCAGTTTCACTACAAAACCTTGCTCGGCGACGAGGCGGCCGGCGTAAACGTCATCCGCAGGCCGATCTTCGAGCACCGGATATCCGCCATACGCCGCGACCGCTTTGCGCGTGGTGAGAATCGATTGGCCGAACGTGACCTTCAGATCGCCGAGCTGCCACGCGACCATCACGGGCGCGAAAAAGTCTGAAATCATGCCGATCGACTGCAGCTCCTGCACGAAGTTGACTTCCTTCGTGGAAACATAGAGGCACGTGGCCGCGCCGACTTTCGGATCGCGGAAGGCTGAGACGACCGTCCGCAAATAATCGGGCCGGACGCGGACGTCGCCGTCAGTGATGACGAAAATGTCGTACTTGGCCTCGGCCGTGAGGCGCGTGAGGCGCCCAACTTTGTCGTTGATGGCGTTGCGGCCGGAGCCAAAGAGCAGTCGAATCTGGCGGTCGGGGAAATCGCGGATCAGGTTTTCGAGGACAGGCAGCGCGGGATCGTCGCGATCGACGCAGAAGACGATTTCGTACTCCGGGTAATCCTGGCGGCAAAAGCTCGCGTAATTTTCGTAGGCGTCTTCGTCGAGTCCCTTAATCGGCTTTAGGCAACTGACGGGCGGCAGGAAATCGGTGTTGGGTTCTAGATCGCGCTTTGAAACCGTGAAGAAGCGCACAGTGCTGTAGAGCGCGAGAAGATAATAGATGAAGGGAATCGCGGCAATCCCAAGGATGATATAGCGGACGATCAAATGCCTTAAGCCTCCGGCGCTAGCATACGCAAGGCCCGTGGGGCGGGCGCATCAGATAGCCTTTGTTCAGTCGAGACGAAACATCCGGCGGGATCAAGCACCGATTCTCGGTATTTTCGACCGTGAACGCAGCCGGCCAATACTGCGAATTCTTGAAAAGTCTAGCACGAAATCGAAGCAATCCGGCCCTACCAGGCGCGCGCCGAAGAGCCTTGTGGACTCATTCCTAGCGCCTCTGCGTGCGGCCAATCGCCTCTTTGAGGCCTATCCTCGGCGACCAACCTAGATCTTCGCGGATTAGCCGCGTGCTGTAGTGACGATCCTGAAGCGCGCGCTGCACCTGATGCCTAGGGATTCCGCCGAGCGGTCCGCCGAGAAGCACTAGCCAGCCCGGCAGAAAGACTGTGCGTGTGAGGTCCGCATCGCTCTTTGCGCTGTGGTATTGGCCAAGAGTGAGATCGTCGTCATCCAGAACGATGTATTGTCGAAGCAAATCGCCACTGGGCGTCATCGAAAGCAATAGCGCGTCAACGAGGTTCTCGACGTAGTTGAGCGGGAAGCGATGGTTTGGCGAGCCGAAGACAATGTTTGTCTGACCCAGCCGCCCACCGAGAAGTGCGACGGGCAGCGGCTTGCCGGGGCCGAAAACGATTCCCGGACGGAGAATCGCTGTGGGCAGATCGTGTTTCTTCGAGTATGAAATGACCAATTGATCGGCTGCGATCTTGGACCGCGAGTAGAAATCTCGGCCTTCTGGATTTCCATCGAAGGGCGTGCTTTCGTCGATGGCCTTGTCCTCTTTCACGATGCCGTAAACCGCGACCGAGCTCAGGTAGACGACCTGGCGCACGCGCTGCCGCAGACATGCGTCGAAAACGCGCTGGGTGCCGTTCACGTTTACGTCCGTGAACTCCTCCAGCGAACCGGAACCGGCAACTTTGGCGGCGGCGTGGAAAACTAACTCGGCGTCCTTCGCAGCGCTATCAAGGGCGGCGTCGTCGGACACATCGCCGGGGACGATTTCTGCTCCCTGGGCCTTCAACCCGTCGGCGCGAGGCGAGGACCGCGCGAGGACACGCACCTGGTGGTCCTCGGCGAGAAGCCGGCGCACCAGCATTTTGCCGATGAATCCTGTCCCGCCTGTGACACAAATTCGCATCTCTGTTGATCGGGACCTGCCTACGCGCTTGAAATCGAAGGCGATTGGGTGCCCGGGCTACCGAGTGTAGCAATGATGGCGACGTTTCGTAACGCGTGGAATTGCATGTAGGATAGGTGCGATGTTTAGGTTCCCTCTCGCACTCGGAATATTCATATCGTTTCTGGCTTGCCCCACCGCGGTGGCCTGCACGTGCTCGCAGTCGCCGCCGGGACAGTGTCCCGGGCTGCAGCCGAGCGACGTAGTTTTTCTTGGCACGGTCACGGCGATTGAAGACATCGCTTATGCGCCTTCGCGCGCCTCTGATTCCGCGGGTGCGCCGGTCGATCCCGTCATGTCGCGGCTGACGCGCTACCGGTTCCACATCGACGAACGCTTCGCTCTCGGGGATACGCCCGCCGGCACCGCGACGATCGAAATTTTCTCCGGCGGCGAGGATGGCGACTGCGGCTACCGCTTCAAGATGGGCGAGCAGTACGTCGTCTTCACGCATCAAGGCACCGAGGGGCGGCTATTTTCGACGATTTGCAGCGGCACGCGCGCGGCGAGCGACGCGCTGGCACTTATCCCTCAGTTGCGCGCCATGCGGAACGGCCAACGTGTCGCGTCGGTGTTCGGAGTTTTGCGGCGCGCCCAGCCACCGTTTCTCGCGCCAGAAGGCGACCCGGATGAGCCGCTTCCGCGGATTTCGCTGAAGCTGCGTTCGCACTACGACCGCTTTCAGACGAACACCGATGCGAACGGCGTCTTCACCTTTTACGACGTGCACGCCGGCGAATACAACTTCACCGCCGATCTTCCTCCGCGAACCGAGCTGACGCAGAAACCGGGAGCCGGCGGATTATCGCCGTTCAAAATTCCAAACGGCGCCTGCTACGAATACGATGTGGAGGCGTTGCCGACAGGACACATGCGCGGCAGCGTGATCGGGCCAAGTGGAAAGCCGCTCGCGGTTGCCTCGGTTGAGCTTTACCACGCCGGGAACTATTCGGATTCGCGTCCCGGGCTTTGGGGATTTCAGGGTGCGACGGGCGTTTTCGATTTCGATCACGTGGGAGCGGGTGAGTACATTCTCGTTTTCAACCGCACCGACCGGATGGACCCCAATGCTCCGTTTCGCCGCACGTTCTATCCGGGCGTAGCGGATGAGTCCGACGCGAAGCTGATCAATCTGAAGGAGGGGCAGCAACTCCTGAACGTGAATCTGCGTGTCAAAGAGGCCTATCCGAACCACTCCGTCCGCGTGGACGTCAAGTGGCAGGGCGCGAAACCGCCCGGGAAGATCACAGTGATGGCCAGAGCTGAGCAGGGTGATAATCCGGCGGCGCTGAAGGTCGCCGAGGGGCTCTACGAGTTCACTTTGCTCGATTCGACGAACTATACGATTTCCGGATGGGTAGATGTAAGCCCGCAGCAAGCTGTTCCGCGTCGGGGCGGCGCCGCTTGCCCGGTTCCCGCGCGGATCGACGCCGCGCCGGTTGCGATCCAGGGATCGGATTCGGATACCAAACAAGTCAGTCTATCGTTCGCAACTCCGGACTGCGGGAAGTAGGAGTCGCGCGCCCCTTGATAAGCAGGCAATAATTTGCGGCTGCCATTTTTCGTTGGCATGCGTCTCACAGGGGCAGGGTGAGGGCGCGTCGCCGCTAGCCTCAATCTCTACCGACACTGAGCGAGGATCATCGATCATGAAGCGAATTCTTTCGCATTGCACGATTACCGCGCTGTTTTTGTTTGGCTGGACCGCGCAAACCATCGCACAGGAAGCGCCAAAAGAAGCTCCGGCCGAAGCAAAGTCCTCGGACGCCAAAGCAGCTCCCGCTGCTCCGGAACCAAAAGAGGAATCGTCGGTGACGGACCACACGATCCGGATCGGCGGGCAATCGATCCCGTACAAGGCGACCGCCTCGACAACCCTGCTCAAGAACGACAAGGGCGAACCGACCGCGTTGATCTATTCCACGGCCTACGTCCGCAGTGATGTGAAGGACGTGAGCCAGCACCCAATCGCGTTCCTCTACAACGGTGGCCCCGGCTCGGCCTCAATCTGGCTGCACATGGGCGCATTCGGCCCGCGGCGCGTGGTCACGGGAAACGCAACCGATACACCTCCTGCACCCTACAAACTCGTGGACAACGAAAGCTCGCTGCTCGACAAGGCCGATCTCGTTTTCATCGATCCCGTCGGCACAGGGTTCAGTCACGCAGTGGGGAAGGCGCAGGAGAAAGACTTTTGGGGCGTCGACCAGGATGTCAAGTCGCTCGCGCAGTTCATTTCGATTTATGTGAGCCGCAACTATCGCTGGAATTCCCCGAAATTCCTTATCGGCGAAAGCTACGGAACGTTTCGGTCGGTTGCGCTGGGCGAGTACCTGGAAGCGAATGAGAACATGCCGGTCAACGGCATCGTCCTGATTTCGAGCGTTCTCAATATGGGGACACTTTCGTTCACTCCGGGCGACGATCAGCCGTACATTTTCTATCTGCCAACTTACGCGGCCGTAGCCTGGTATTACAAGCTCTTGAAAGACCGCCCAGACGACTTGACCGCGTTTCTCGAAGAAGCGCGTCAGTTCGCGTCGACCGAATACGCCGCCGCGCTAATGAAGGGCTCGAAACTGACCGCTGCAGAGAAAGCAGAGATGGCCAAGAAAGTCGCGCGGTTCACCGGCCTGAGCGAGGACTACTTGATCAAGGCCGACCTGCGAGTCACTTTGGGACAGTTTCGCGCGGAGATTCAGAGGAACCGCGGCGTCACGGTTGGGCGGTACGACGCGCGCTATGAGGGGCCGATGTACGATCTACTGGCCGAGCGCGCCGAGTTCGACCCATCATTTTCCGCTGTTGCCGGCGCCTTCACGGCAGCGTTCAACAGCTACGTTCGCTCCGACCTGAAATTCGGCGGCGACAAGAGCTATAAAGTGCTGCCCGATGGGCCCGGCGAGGCGTGGGACTGGAAGCACGCAGGCGGAGGCGGCTATCCCGGAGCGCCGAGCGTCGATATCGATCTCATCCGTGCGATGACGGAAGATTCCCACCTTCAGGTGCAGGTCGAGAACGGATACTTCGATATGGCGACTCCGTTCTTCGCGACCGAATACACTATGGATCATCTGCTGCTGCCGGACTCGGGGCGGAGCCGCATCCACCTGCAGTATTACAACGCGGGACACATGATGTATCTGCATGAAGAGGATCTGGCGAAACTCAAGACCAACGTCGGCAGCTTTATTGATAGCGCGTGGAAGCCGTAGAATCCTTCCGGTGCCGCCGATTGCCAGCCAATCCGCTCGCGCGTTCTCGCTACGGACGCACCCACACCTCTACGAGATCAACACGTGGGCGTGGCTCGAAAAGCTTTCCGCGCGCGCGGGGCGTCTGATCAAACTTGACGACGTTCCCGACGCCGAGTGGGATGCGCTGGCGCGTCTCGGCTTCGACGTCATCTGGCTGATGGGAGTTTGGCAGCGGAGTCCCGAGTCACGCCGTGCAGCGCTCACTCTTCGCGAAAATACCGGACAATACGACGCCGCGCTGCCCGGCTGGAAGCCAAGCGACGTGATCGCTTCGCCGTACGCGGTCGCTGCGTATGTGCCAGATCCACGAATCGGAACGTTCGCGTCTGTCGATTCAATCCACGAAAAACTGCACGCGCGCGGCATGGCGCTGTTTCTGGACTTCGTGGGGAACCACACCGCCCTCGATCACCCGTGGACGCGAGAGCATCCCGAGTTCTACGTTCAGGGCACGCGGGAGGATTTTCACAACGATCCGCTCAGCTTTCACGAGATCACGACGGCCAGTGGTCCGCGGTTTCTCGCCTATGGGCGCGATCCCTACTTTCCGCCGTGGCGCGATGTGGCGCAATTGAACCACTTCTCTCGGGAAATGCGGGCGGCGCAGATCGTCGATCTGCGCACAATCGCAAACCACTGCGACGGCGTGCGCTGCGACATGGCCATGCTTCACTTGCGCGACATTTTCGAAAGGACATGGAGCCACCTGCTCCGCGGCACCGCGCCGCCACAGACCGAGTTCTGGGCCGACGCGCACACAGCTGTCCCGAGACTGATTTTGCTCGCTGAAGCCTATTGGGGAACCGAGGGGCGGCTGTTCGATCTCGGCTTTTCCTTCGCCTACGACAAAGATCTCTACGACTGGGTGCGCGACATCAACATGGCTCGCGTTCATGGCCGGCTCTCGGAGAGCTTCGATTACCAGAGCCGTCTCGCGCGATTCCTTGAGAACCACGACGAAAGCCGCTGCGCTGCGGTTTTTCGTCCGGAGCGCCTCAATTCCGCGGGAACCGTGATGACGACTCTTCCGGGAATGCGCTTCTATCATCAGGGAGAGCTCGAAGGCGATCCCGTGCATCTCCCTATCACTCTCCGAATCGCTGCGGAGCGCCCCGTCGATCCGGTGAGCGCTGCGTTTTTCGAGAAGATACTGCGGATCACAAAGGATGACGTTTTTCACAAGGGCGCGTGGAATCTGTTGCGGGTCACGTCGGAAGGGGACGATACCTCCGGAAACCTCGTCGTGTATGAGTGGCGATCGAAGAAATCTTGGAAATTGATCGCGGCGAATCTCGCTGGGCACGCGTCTCAGGGGCGCATCCATTTGGATGACCGCCCGCTGCCCGCACAAGAATACGTCTTCTACGATGAATTGCATGACGAACGCTACGTCCGCTCGAGCGATGAGCTGCGCAACCTTGGTCTCTTCGTCCGACGCGAGGGATTTGACGCTCATCTCTTTAACGTCACGCCTGCCTGACGGCTAAATGCGCCCGCAAGTTTCGATTGCGCGATCGCCGTGTGGGGAATTCGCTGCGAATCTGGGCCGCGTGAGGCGCGGCAATTCTGGTATTCTTTGCGCGGTGCGAAATTCGAAATTCTCTCTCACTCTGCTCGCTGCCAGTGCTCTAGCCGCATTTCTTTTCGCACTGCAAATTGGATTTGCAACCGCGCAGCAGACTGAGCCGCAAACAGCTCCGGCGCCGCAGCAAGCACTACCGACGCAGGTCGCGCCGCCTCCACCCGCGCCGACTGGTTCGGTGATTGTGCTCGATCCCGCGCACGGCGGCACGGATACGGGCGCGCGCGGCGAAAACGGCCTTGCAGAAAAGGACATTGTTTTGCAGATTGCCCGCGCGGTTCGCGAGCAATTGACGCGCGACGCATATCGCGTGCTGCTGACGCGCAATGACGACTCGAATCCGTCCTATGACGACCGCGCCGCAATGGCGAATGCCTACCGCGACGCCATCTTCGTAAGTCTTCATGTGTCATCGACCGGAGCGCCCGGCACGGTGCACGCTTACTACGATCAATTCGCCGCACCACTCGCGCCGGCGGCAACCTCGGCCGGCGCGAAGGCAGCTGCTCTACCATCAAGCGGCCTCACGTCGTGGGAGGACGCGCAACGGCCTTACGTCGACGCGAGCCATCGCCTGGCGGATTTCATTCAGGCCGATTTGGGGCAAAGCTTTCCCGGCTCGCCTACCGCTTCAATAGCGGCACCGGTTCGCGCGCTGCGCTCGATCAGCGCGCCGGCCGTGGCAATTGAGGTATCGAGCGTCTCAGGATCAACGGCCGAGGCGCTCAACGCGGCGGCCGGTCCGATTGCCGCCGCGATCGCGCATGGAATCTCAGCTCTCCGCCAGACCGGGCCGGCAGGGTTCAAATAATGCCGCGGAATCTGAAAATCATTCTCGGGCTGTTGGCGATTGCGGTTGTCGTTGGACTGATCAGCCTTCGCGGCTTGCAGCGGCGCATGCGCCGAATGGCCGAAGCGCGCGCGGCGGAAGAGAGTGCGCGGCATGCGGTCCTTGCACCGCCGATTTCCACGCCCACAGACGTGACGGTGAAGGCGAAAATCTTCTGGGCCGCGGGACCGGACAAAATTGCGCCAGTCGAAGTCGAGATGCCGCTTTCGGCCGATCCAATTGAACGCTCGCGACAACTGCTTCTCGCGCTGATCGCAAATCCTCCCACGGCCGGCCAACGGACGCTGCCCGTCGATACGGCGCTTTCGAGCTTCTACATTCTGCCCGACGGTACGGCCATCGCCGATTTTTCGGACGCGATCTCGTCGGAGATGCCTTCGGGACTCTTGAGCGAAGAGCTGGCTGTGAGTTCGATTGCGCGAACGCTGGAGAGCAATGTGCCCGGGCTGCACCGTCTGAAAATCCTGATCCACGGCCAGGAAGCCGAGACGCTGGCGGGCAATGTCGATCTCACAGGATTTTTCGATTTGAACAGCGCCGCAGCTTCTGCTCCTCCGCGAAACACTCCGCCCGGGGCCGCGCCGGCTATCGCGCACTGACGCGTGGCGCATTTCGAGGCTGGGTTGACACTTCCCACTCCAGTCGTCAAACTGGCGCATACGTTGAAAACTCGCAGGAACAGGGGGATTCATTGAGATCCGATGGGCGCGCGCCGAATGCCTTGCGGCCGGTGAAGATCACTCCAGATTTTATCCGGAGCGCGGAAGGCAGCGTGTTGATCGAGATGGGCCGCACGCGCGTGATCGCCACGGCGACCATCGAAGACGGCGTGCCGCAATTCTTGAAGGGCAGCGGGAAGGGATGGGTGACCGGCGAGTACGGAATGCTGCCGCGCTCGACTGAGGAGCGCACTCCGCGAGAGTCCGTGCGCGGGCGACAATCGGGCCGCACGCTTGAGATTCAGCGCATGATCGGGCGCACGCTGCGCGCCGCGGTCGATTTGAAGGCGCTCGGCGAGCGTACCGTGTGGATCGATTGCGACGTCATTGAAGCCGATGGTGGCACGCGGACGGCGTCGGTAACGGGAGCGTTTGTGGCACTGGCGTTGGCGCTCGAGCGCATGGTGGCGTCAGGAATCCTTCGCTCGCTTCCGGTGATCGATTCCGTCGCAGCGACGAGCGTCGGGATCGTAGACGACGAGCTGTTGCTCGATCTCGCCTACGACGAAGATTCGCGCGCGCAAGTCGATATGAACGTGGTGATGACGGGCGGCGGCGAATTCGTCGAAGTGCAGGCAAGCGCGGAGGCGCGGCCGTACACGAGCCACGAACTCGAAAAGCTTCTCGATCTCGCCGCGAACGGTATCCGCCACCTCACCAAGCTGCAACGCGAATTGCTGCCTATGAATTTTCGTGCGCATGCCCGGTAACGGGACCAACACCGCTCGCCATCCGTGAAAATTCAAATCGCATCGTCGAGTCCCGGCAAGCTGCGCGAATATCGCGAGCTCGCCGCGGGCTCGGCGCTCGAAATCGAATTGCTGCCGGGGATCCGCGAACTTTCGCCGTTCGATGAATCCGCGCCGACATTCGCCGAGAATGCATTGGGCAAAGCGCTGCATTTCAGCCGCTATACGAACGAGATCGTTCTGGCCGACGATTCAGGCCTCGTCGTTCCGGCGCTTGGCGGGGAGCCGGGTGTGCGATCAGCCCGCTATGCGGGACCGAACGCCACCGACGCGGACAACGTGCAGAAATTGCTCCGCGAAATGGCAGGCAAGGAAGGCGACGCGCGGCGGGCGCGCTTTGTCTGCGTGATTGTGATTGCGCGCCAGAGACGCGCGCTCGTGATCGCGTCCGATTTTGTAAATGGCTCGATCACACACGAGCCGCGCGGCACAAACGGCTTTGGCTACGATCCAGCCTTCTATTTTGCGGATATCGGACGTACGTCCGCGGAAATTTCGTCTGAGGAAAAAAATCGCCGCAGCCACCGAGGTAAGGCGTTCCGCAAGGTCCTCGAGTATCTCGCCCCTATCAATTTTTAGCTCCCTAGGAAGGCCCGCCTGCATCAGATCGAAGGCAACGAAAGCGCTTGCTCTTACGCTCCGGGCGGGAGTACAACTGACACCCCCGGCGGAGGTGACTTATGGCAACCTACCGCGCAGCCCCCCAGCTCCAGCCGACTCTGCAGATGCGTTTGGAAGAGGCTCGTGGGCGCACCGATGCGATCTTTAGGCTCGTGCCCCCCGAATCGCTTTACGACCGGCCGATCCCGGAGCGCCACCGTCTGCTGTTTTATCTCGGCCACCTCGAAGCATTTGACTGGAATCTTCTGAGCGGCCCGCTCGAGCTTCCGTCACCCGAGCCTGCACTCGATAAACTCTTCGCCTTTGGCATCGATCCGGTTGACGGCGGTCTGCCGACGGACGTTCCTTCGGATTGGCCGACGGTTACTCGAATCCAGAAATACAACCAGCGCGTGCGTAATGCGTTGGACCAAGCGCTGAATGACTCACGCGCATCGCGTTCCTCAGACACCGATCTGACGGACGGCACGTTGCTGCACGTCGCAATCGAGCACCGATTGATGCACGCCGAGACGCTTGCGTATCTGCTGCACAATCTCCCGCTGGACCGCAAGAATCCGCACGCAGCTCCGGTTGCCGATCTGCGGCCCTCTCCCATGCCAAGGCGAGTCGCGATACCGGCCGGAGTGGCGACGCTCGGCATGCCGCGCGGCACAGCATTCGGATGGGACAACGAATTTGAGACGCAAGAAATTGAGGTGCCGAGTTTTTCAATCGATGTGTATCCCATCACCAACGGCGAATACCTGAAATTTGTCGAAGCGAGTGGATACGACGAGTCGCGCTATTGGAGCGCGGACGACTGGAAATGGAAATCCTGCGCGAACATTGAACATCCACACTTCTGGACGCGGCGCGCGGTTGCGTCGGGCGAAGCGGCAGCAGGGAATTGGGAATACCGCGCAATGTTCGGCCGCATCCCGTTGCCGCTTTCGTGGCCGGTTTATGTCAGCCACGCGGAGGCTTCCGCGTATGCGCGATGGGCGGGCACGAGTCTACCGACGGAGGCGCAGTGGCACCGCGCCGCGTATGGCGCGCACGATCAAACCGAGAGCAGCTATCCTTGGGGAGAGGCGCGGCCCAACGCGACGCGGGGGAATTTCCATTTCAAATCGTGGGATGCCGCTCCTGTGGATGCGCATCCCGCAGGAGCAAGCGCGTTCGGCGTCTTCGACATGCTCGGCAATGGCTGGGAATGGACGTCCACCATTTTCGGCCCGCTTCCTGGATTCAAGCCGTTTTCATTTTATCCCGGCTACTCGGCGAATTTCTTCGATGGCAAACATTTCGTGATGAAGGGCGGATCGCCGCAAACCGACGAATGCATGCTGCGCCGCACGTTCCGCAACTGGTTCCAGCCGCACTACCCGTATGTGTACGCCACATTCCGCTGTGTGGAGGAATAGGTCATGGCTTCCGCTCCGCGATTGGCACCATCGATTTCGGCGGCCCGCGCGCTGGCTGAATTTTCGTCCGACGTAGCAGTCGGCCTGAGCCTTCCCGGCCAGAAGGAACTCCCTTCGAAGTATCTCTACGACGAGGTCGGCTCGGCGCTCTTCGAAGCGATCTGTACCCTGCCGGAGTACGGTTTGAGCCGCGCTGGAATGCGCATGCTTGAGCGCTACTCCGGCGAAATTGTGAACCGCGTGCCCGGGCCGGTGATCGTGGCCGAGCTGGGCAGCGGCAGCGGCCAGCAGACGCGCTGGGTGCTGGAGGCGCTCGCGCGGCGGCAGCGCGTGAACTACTACCCGATCGACATTTCCGGCAGCGCACTTTTCCGCTGCCAGCGCGAACTCGAGCAGATCGACATGGTGAGTGTCGTAGGATTCGAGCGCGCCTACCTTGATGGCTTGCGAGAAGTGGCGGCGCGGCGGCGCGAGGACGAACGGCTGCTTGTTCTTTTTCTCGGCAGCACGATCGGCAATTTCGATCGTCCGGCGGGCGAACAATTTCTCCGCGAAGTGCGTGCGATATTGCGAACGGGCGACGCGCTGCTACTGGCGACCGATCTTGTGAAGCCGATTCCGACTTTGATTCTTGCCTACGACGATCCAGCCGGCGTCACGGCGGCGTTCAACAAGAACCTGCTCGCGCGAATCAATCGCGAGCTCGGCGGTGATTTCGATTTGCGCAGCTTCGAGCATGTCGTTCGCTACGACGAACGTGAGCAGCGCATCGAGATGCACCTGCGATCCACTGCCTGGCAACGCGTTACGATTCGCAAGGCTGGTGTGCGAGTTTATTTGCGCGACGGTGAAACGATTTGGACCGAAAGCTCGCACAAATACGAGCCCGAACAAGTGGTCCAGATGGGCGAGCGCTCGGGCTACGAGTGCGAGCGGCAATGGTTTGACACGGAATGGCCGCTCGCGCAGAATCTGTTTTTCGCGGTCTAATTTTCGCGGGAGACACACGTGGCGAAGGCGCTGTGGAAAGGAGCAGTTCTCGCCGAAAGCGATCGCACGATTGTTGTGGAAGGCAATCACTACTTTCCACGCAGCGCCGTGCGCGCTGAATATTTGCGTCCGAGTGACACACACACCGTTTGCACCTGGAAGGGCACGGCCAGCTACCATCACATCGAAGTGAACGGCGAACGCAACGTAGACGCCGCGTGGTTCTATCCCAATCCGAAGCCTGCCGCCGAGCAGATCAAGGATTACATCGCTTTCTGGAAGGGCGTTCGGGTCGAGCCGTAATCCGCTGTGCTATAGTTTCCGCTCCATGCCACCGAGAAAAATGAAAAAGGCCGCGACGAAACGCGCTGCGGCCCGCCCGAAGAAGTCTGCTGCTGTCAAACGTCCCGCGGGGCGGGGAAATGATCCGGCGCGCGTGCGTGCGATCCTGAAGGGCCTCGACGAGGCCTATCCGGCGGCAACGTGCGAGCTGAAACATGGGAACGCGTTTCAACTGTTGATCTCGACCATTCTCTCCGCGCAATGCACCGACGAGCGGGTCAACCAGGTCACAGCGACGCTCTATAAGAAATATCCGGATCCGAGAGCTTTCGCCTACGCGAATCCGTCCGAGCTTGAGCAGGAGATTCGGCCGACGGGATTTTTCCGCAACAAGACGAAGTTTGTGATGGGCGCGAGTAAGAAAATCGTCGAAGAATTTCACGGCCATGTCCCTCAGTCGATGGAACAACTGCTCACGCTTCCGGGTGTGGCCCGAAAGACAGCGAATGTGGTGCTTGGGACCGCCTTCGGGATTGCCTCGGGCGTGGTCGTCGATACGCACGTAACGCGGCTTGCGCAGAGACTCGATCTGACCAAGAACGAAGACCCGAAGAAGATCGAGCAGGACCTGATGGCGGTGATCCCGAAAGACCACTGGATTCTTTTCTCGCATCAGCTAATCTGGCACGGACGGCGAGTCTGCCCGGCGCGCAAGCCCAAATGCATCGAGTGCAATCTGGAAAGGCTGTGCTATTCGAAGGACAAGACCGTCTGAAGCGAGCGCCCCGCGTGTGCTAACATTTCTTGCGTCGGGGCGTAGCGCAGCTTGGTAGCGCGCCTGCCTTGGGCGCAGGAGGTCTGGAGTTCAAATCTCCACGCCCCGACCATCGCAAGTCCTTTCCCCTTTCGCCCGACGTGACATTTTCAACATGCCTGAAATAGCCGCGCGATCGCTGCATCCATGGGCGGGATAGACTGGC
>DASPUN010000040.1:0-72993 GCA_035622875.1 Candidatus Acidiferrales bacterium | reverse complement strand
GGTTTTGCATGTTCACGAAGAAATAGCCGAGCGTGCGATCGGCGGCTCCGCCGCCCCAGTTTGAGCCGCCCGTTGCGCCGGGGAAAATCAGCGTGACCTTGGTGTCCGATGGAGAATTGTGAACGGCCCAAGGCGTGTAGGGGCCGGCGACGTAGTAATTGCTTTTGTCCCAAAGCTCCTGGCACGCTTTGGCGTGCTCGGGCGTGGTGTCGTCGGCTGTGACAATGTCGTCGCGGCTGATCGTCACGCGTGCCACCGGAGGCGGCTTCACCGGGAACGGCTGGGTGGGCGAATACCACTCCCCGGGCGCATCACCTTTCGGCACCGGCCGCTCCTCGATGGGAAAAACGGGCTTGCCGTCGACGCGATTGAATTCGAATACGTAGCCGATCTTGCCGGTTTGGATGAGCCCGGGGATTTTCTTACCGTTCACGTCGAGATCGAGCAGGACCGGCTCGGGCGGCAGATCGAAATCCCAAAGCTCGTGATGGACGGTCTGGAAGTACCACTTCAGCTTGCCGGTATTCACATCGACGGCGACGAGGGAGTTCGAGAAGAGGTTGTCACCGGCGCGATCGCCGCCATAGTAATTTGCGGCGGGTCCGCCGATCGGCATGTAGACAAGACCGTGCTTTTCGTCCACGGACATCGTCATCGACCATACGTTCGAGCCCCAGCGGTCTTTCCAACTATCGTCTGCCCAAGTGTCATGGCCTTTTTCGCCCGGCTGCGCGACTGTATGGAACGTCCAGAGCTTTTTTCCGGTGACGGCGTCGTAGGCTCGCGAATCGCCGGTCATGCCGCCAGCGCCGGCGACTTCGTCCTGCGGGTGCAGATTCGTTTCGCCCGGGCCGTACACATTGGCGCCGACGATGACCACGTTTTTCGAGATCGTAGGAACTTCGGCGAACGGCACCTCCATGGTGATTTCGCCGCCGTTGCCAAAGCCGGGATCGGGCTGGCCGGTGCGCGCGTTGAGCGCGACCATCTGGTGGCCGCTGGTGAAAAAGAGGCGCGGGGGATTCTTGCCGTCGCCGGGCCAGTATGCCACGCCGCGCGCCGAGACAAGACCCTTGGGCCGCTGATAAACCCAGATCTCCTTGCCGGTGTCCGGGTCGAGCGCGAGGACGCGGTTGCCCGCAGGAAGGTACATCACGCCGTTGACGACGATTGGCGTGACCTGGTTGAACGACGCGGCCGATGGGCCCGTTCCGCCCGGTCGCATCGCGTAGGACCACGCGAGCTTCAGGGTCGCAACGTTCTGCGGGGTGATCTGGGTGAGGGGCGAAAACCGCGTCGAGCCCAGATCGTGGCCGTACATCGGCCAGTCGCTGCTATTTTGCGCGAATGCAGGCGCGCCAAAAAGCGCCGCGAGCGCGGCGGTGCAAAGAATGGTCGTCTTACATAGCCAGTTCATACGTGCCCCCGGGGGCCTCCATCTACTTTCTCGATTGCACGCGGCCACCCGCCGCGAGCGCGTGAAGTATATGCTCTGCTCAGAATTCTTCCAACGAAAGTTCGCGCACGTGTTTCACGGCGCGTCCGCTGGTTGATGAAACAATCCGCTAATACTCTGGCGGCATTCCCAAGATGTTAGAGCGCTGCGGCTATTCCTCTTCTTGGCCTTGCGATTTGGCGAGGCGTTCGATCACTCCCATATCTTCGAGCGTTGTGGTGTCGCCGGAGATGCCGCCTTTGTGCGCGAGTTCGCGGAGCAGGCGGCGCATGATCTTGCCACTACGCGTCTTGGGAAGGATATCGCAGAAGCGAACGTCTGCCGGGCGTGCGATCGTACCGATCGTCACGGAGACGTGCTCCATGAGCGCTATGCGTAGCTGGCCCGAGTGCGAATGCCCGGAGCGGAGAGTGACGAAGCAAATGATCGCTTCGCCTTTGATTTCGTCCGGCCGCGCGACCACGGCCGCCTCGGCGACGGCGGGATGGCTGACGAGCGCGCTCTCGATTTCCATGGAGCTCAAGCGGTGTCCGGCGACTTTGATCACGTCGTCCACGCGGCCGAGAACCCAGAGGTAGCCGTCCTTGTCGCACTGGGCCGCGTCGCCTGCAAAGTAGACCCCTGGGATTCTCTGCCAGTACTCGCGATTGAATCGCTCGTCGTCGCCGTAGATCGTCCGCAACATCGATGGCCAGGGCTTCTGGATCGTCAGGTAGCCCGTTTCTCCTGGACCGACCGGCTCGTTTTTCATGTTCACGACCTTCGCGATGATTCCGGGCAGCGGCAGCGTTGCCGATCCGGGCTTGGCCGGAGTCGCGCCGGGCAGCGGAGAAATCATGATCGCGCCGGTTTCGGTCTGCCACCATGTATCGACGATGGGGCAGCGATTCTTGCCGATCGCCTCGAAATACCACTTCCACGCCGCCGGGTTGATCGGCTCGCCGACAGTGCCGAGCAGGCGCAGACTGCTGATGTCGTGCTTCTCGAGCCATTCCTTGCCCCAGGACATGAACGCGCGCACGGCGGTCGCCGAGCTGTAGAAAATCGTCACTTTGTAGCGCTCGACGATTTCCCAGAAGCGCGCGCGGTGAGGTTGATCAGGCGCACCTTCGTACATTACGATCGTCGCGCCGTTCGATAGCGGGCCGTAGACGATGTAACTGTGGCCCGTAACCCAGCCGATATCGGCCGTGCACCAATAAACGTCATCATCGCGAAGGTCGAAGACCAGCCGCATCGTCCACATCACTTGCAGCAAGTAGCCGGCGGAGGTGTGAAGAACTCCCTTCGGTTTTCCGGTCGTACCGCTCGTATAGAGGATGTAGAGCGGTTGCTCAGAGTCAAAGGCAACTGCGGGGCAATTCGCTGACGCGGCCTTCTCGACATCGTGCCACCAGATATCGCGCCCGGCGTCCCATCCGATGTTTTCTCCGGTGCGCTTCACCACGATGCATTTCTGGATTGTCGGGCAATTCTTGAGCGCGCTGTCCGCGGTTTCCTTAAGCGGCACGATTTTCCCGCGGCGGAATCCGCCGTCAGCCGTCACGAGGATCTTCGATTCCGCGTCGGCGATGCGGTCTGCCAGGGCGGTCGCGCTGAAGCCTCCAAATACGACCGAGTGAACCGCACCGATACGCGCGCATGCCAGCATGGCAATGGGCAGTTCCGGGATCATCGGAAGGTAGATGGCGACACAGTCGCCGGCTTTGACGCCGAGCGACTGCAGCGCGTTCGCAAACTTGCAGACGCGGTCGCGAAGCTCCGAGTATGTGAACTGAACCTTCGTGCCGTCTTCGGCTTCCCAGATCAGAGCGGGCTTGTTGCCGTTTTTTTCGATATGGCGATCGAGGCAGTTGTACGAGACGTTCAACTTCCCGCCTACGAACCACTTTGCGTGCGGAAGATTCCACTCGAGCACTTTGGTCGGCTGCTCGAACCAGTGGAGGAGCTTTGCCTGTTCGCCCCAGAATCCGTCCGGATCGCGCTCGGCGTGCTCGTACATCTTGCGATACTCCTCGAGCGACTTCACGCGGGCGCGCTGGCTAAATTCCTTCGGTGGTGGAACTGGTTTTTCTTCAAGGACGTGAGGGTCGAACTCCTGCATGGCTCCTCCTGCTTTAGCTCCCGGTATGGTGGAGTTGGGTTGCCTGTTTTCGTGCGGCTGCGGGATTTTAGGCGTTCCCTACGTTATTGAACGGCGGCGCGTTGGTCAAGCGGTGCGGCATTTGGGCAAGCCTTGAAACCCCAACACAATTCGGGAACCTTTTGGCACAGCCCACGGAATATGTATCGAGAAGCAGCGCGGGCCGTCCATATATAGTATGGAGATGAGCCAAAAGAGCGACTTGGCGGACGACCGTCTGCTCCGGCGAATGCTGGCCGGCGATGAGGATGCCTTCACGGACCTCTACCGGCTCAAGCATCCGGCGATCTACCGCTTTGCGCTACACATGAGCGGCAATGCGGCGCTGGCGGAAGACGTGACGCAAGAGGTTTTCATGGCGCTGATTCGCGAGCCCGGCCGATTTGATCCCGCGCGCGGGAGTCTTGGAGCATTCTTGTTCGGCATCGCGCGGAACCATCTGAGAAAGCGCTGGGAGCAGGAGCGCCGGTTGGTTCCGATCGCGCACGAATCGGAAGAGTTGGGCGATTTCGTGGCTTCCCTGCCTTCGAGCAACGGAAGCGGCGCGGTTCCGGCGTCCGCCGTCGACGATCTGGAATCACTCGACACGATCGGACGAGTGAGGCGTGCAATCTCGACGCTCCCTGAAAACTATCGCGAAGTTGTCGTGCTCTGCGAGCTCGAAGAGATGAGCTACGAGGAAGCGGCGGTAGCGCTCAATTGTCCAGTTGGGACCGTGCGGTCAAGGCTGCACCGCGCGCGCGCGATTCTGCTCGAGAAACTGCGCGAGCCGCGTGCGGCACGGCGCGTCTCGGCGCTCGGCAAATGATTCGGGAGGGAAACGAAATGGACTGCTCCCAATTCGAGGAACTTTTCCACGATCTCGACCGGCCCGGAACCGACGGATTTGCCGCGCGACAATCCGTGCTTGAACATGCGGAATCATGCAGCCAGTGCGCGCAACTCTTGACGCAAGCGGAATCGCTGGACTTGGCTTTGAGCGCGCTATCGGGGCGGGAAACGAACGAACGCGCTCCGGCGCGCGTGGAGAATTTGTTGAGGGAAGAATTTCGAAAGACACACGCCGGATCAGCGCGCCGCAGAGTTCGTTGGCAGATTGCAGCGCTCGCGACCGCTGCGGCGGTGCTTTTGGCGTTGGGCTTGTCGTTGCGTCACTATGAGCGCGTGACAGCGGGCAGTGGAAACGACTTACGCGACGCTCCGTCGTTGACTCCTTCGATCAGTTCGAATACGGGAGATGTCGATTCGTCTGGCGTCGATTCGGTTGCCACGGAGGTTGCGACTGCCGATAACCAATTGTCCGATTCGGATTCCGCGTCGGCCTTTATTCCGTTGCCGTATGCCGACGATTCGATGAGCACTGATGGTGGTGCCATCGTCCGCGTAGTTCTGTCGCGGCCCGAGCTCGCGTCGCTTGGTTTGCCCGTCACCGACATGTCGGACACAGACCGCATTCCGGCGGACATCATCGTGAGCGAAGACGGCGCTCCGCAAGCCATTCGATTGATTGCGCAGTCGGCGCTTGATTAGCTTTTGGTTCGACGCCATTCACTTGGCGCTTTTGCTTTGGGAGGAATGATCGACATGAAACTCACATCCAAGTTCGCGCGAATTGGCCGCATCGTGCTGGCCACGGCTCTGCTCTCGATCTCTGGAGTGGCGTATGCACAGGACAATCCACCAGCGCCGCCGCC
Organism: Candidatus Acidiferrales bacterium; assembly: GCA_035622875.1. GTDB lineage: Bacteria > Acidobacteriota > Terriglobia > Acidiferrales > UBA7541 > Palsa-295. The sequence continues at coordinate 67,700 of DASPUN010000040.1, read as the reverse complement.
CGGCCCTCCTCCGGGACATCATCACCGTTTTGCTGGCGCTCCGATGTCGGATGAGATGATGGGGTTTGTCGGCTTCGAGGCTGGGCTCGGAGGAAAGGTTGTCACGGGCGCGCCGTTCAGCGCGACGTTCACCTCGAAGACGACCCAGGTGCTCGCCGATGGCAACCAGATCAACCGGACTTCGACCGGTACGATCGCGCGCGATAGCGAGGGCCGCACACGCCGCGACATGACTCTGCCCGCGATTGGACGCTTCGCGGCGTCGGGCCAGTCGACTCCCCCGCACGCGGTCTTCATCAACGACGCAGTGGCGAAAACGCAGTACGTCCTGCAGCCGGACCAGAAGATTGCGCGCTCCACGTCGAGGTCTCGATGGAACGGGGAAGGCCGCACGAGGCCAGAAGGCGACGCCATGACGCCAAAGAATCGACCCGGCGTTGTGACTACCTCGCTCGGCATGCAGACGATTAGCGGCGTGCTGGCCGAGGGCACCCGAACGACTCGCACGATTGCGGCGGGCGCCGTCGGCAACGAGAAGCCAATCGTGATGACGACGGAGCGCTGGTATTCGTCCGAGCTCCATACCTACGTGATGATCAAGCGCTCGGATCCGTACGTGGGTGAGAGTGAATTCGAATTGACGAACATCCAGCGCTCGGAACCCGATGCGACGCTCTTCCAAGTGCCGGCCGATTACACCGTGCGAGCAATGGGTCGCGCCGGCCGCTTCGGCGGGCCGATGGCGCATCCGCACGGTGGAGGAATGGCTGCGCCACCCCCGCCGCAGGACTGATCTCCGAAGCACGTAGCACCCCCGCCCTTGCGGGTCGAACCTGACCACGCTCGACCCGCAAGGTCTCCCTTCGCGATTGCACTGCTATAATTTTCGTCGACGATGGCTGCACCCAACGATCGCGAACTTCGCAAGCAGCTGGAATCCGAGGGCTTTTCGCACACTTACGTCTGGCAGGATGGACCGCACGCACACTATCCCGATCACACCCACGCGGGGCTGACGGCGCACATCATTCTGGATGGCGAGATGACGCTGACGATGGGCGGTGAATCGCACACATATCGCGTGGGCGATCGCTGCGATGTTCCTGCCGGTGCAGTTCACTCTGCGCGAATGGGCGCTCGGGGCTGCAGGTACCTGGTCGGAGAAAAGTGACGGTGCGGCGCTACTGAATCGCCCGGTCGAGAAGTTCAACTACATGGAGAACCTCTTGTCCCGTGCGATGAATCGATGCGCCTGCGCGAAGCTGCAAGATGCACCCGGGATTTGACGTGACGATTACTTCGGCCTGAGTTTCACGCGTGCAGCTCATCTTCAGCGCGAGCAGATCCATCGATGCTTTTGTTTCTGTCACGTTGTACACGCCTGCAGACCCGCAGCACTGGTCTGCCAGGTGCATTTCGATGAGCTGGACGCCGGGCACTGACCTGATGAGCTTGCGAGGCGCTTCGCGAATTTTCTGTCCGTGCGCCAGATGACAGGAGTCCTGATACGTCACTCGCATCGGAAGAACTCGCATCGGTGCCGAGATGCCGAAATCGGCGAGGAATTCGTTTACGTCCCGGACTTTGGCGCTGAATTGTACCGCGGGCCCGCGTGCCGCATCGACCGGTTGGATCAGGTGACCGTACTCCTTAAGAGTCGAACCGCAACCTGCCGCGTTGGTGATGATCGCGTCAAAATCGTTGGCTTGGACTGCCGCGACATTCGTGCGCGCGAGTTCACGGGCCACATCACGCACGCCGGCGTGGGCCGGGAGCGCGCCGCAGCAGGTCTGCTGCGTCGGCACCACGACTTCGCATCCGTTCGCTTGCAAGACGCGAATCGTCGCGCGGTTGAGCTCGCTGAATGTTACCTGCGCGACGCAGCCTGCGAACAGAGCGACTCGTGCGCGCCGCGTTCCTTTCGCCGGGAACGTCTTTCCCAGCTCGCCGAAAAAGAAATTCGAATCGACTTTCGGCATAAGTCGCTCGCGCTCGCTCAAGCCGAGGAGCTTCAGAATGCCTGCTCCTCGCGCGAACGCAGCTAGTCCGGAGCGTTGGAAGAAGCGCAAGAAACTTGCCGCTGTTGCGATCCTTCGAGGGAAGGGAAGCAGCCGACGATAAACGAAATCGCGCATGAGCCGCGACGCGAACGGCCGGCGATATTGCTGCTCGATCTGCGCTCGTGCCGCTTCGACGAGCTTGCCATACTCGACTCCTGACGGGCAGGCCGTCTCGCACGCGCGGCAATCGAGACACCGATCGATGTGCGTCACGAAGTTGTCGCCCAACTCGAGGTGGCCTTCGTCGACAAGCTCCATCTGGCGAATGCGCCCGCGCGGCGAATCGGCTTCGTTGTGCCACAAGCGGTACGTGGGGCAATGATTCAGGCACAGTCCGCAGTGAACGCACCGCGAGTAATCCGCATATTCGGGTTTGTCGACAGCCGTGAAGCCGCTGGGCTCTGCAGCCATTCTATGTGTCGCTTGCAAGCGGATTGGAAGCAAACACTCCGCTCGGATCGAAAACGCTCTTGAGTTTGCGCATCAATTCCAATTCCGCGCCGCTCGTCTGCAACTTCGACAAGGATCCCCGCCATTCGGCGGGGCAGCAGGCGATGGCGAAATTTCCGGTTCGCCGAATGCAGGCATCTCGCAACCTTGAGACGGCTCGCGCTGCTCGCGAGCGATTTTCGTCTTGGCGCGATTCCGGCAGCAGCGCGAAATAAATGAGGCCAACACCGCGCGCAATTGCCGCCGACCGCACGCCCGATTCTGCGGCGATCGACTCTGCATCACCCAGCAGCTCACCTATGCGCGCGGGAAGAACGCTCGCTTTCACGACGACCGCCGCGGGCGACGATTCGAGCGCAATCGGAATGAACTCGCGTACGCGGCCAAGAGCAACCGCCGCTGCGCTTTTGCCAAGCGACACCGAATCTGCGGTACCGGCCACTTCTCGAAGTCCGCGCTCATAGCGTTTGAGGACTTCCTCCGCACCGCAGAAGCTCGCAAGTATGGTCCAGCGCCCGCTCGCAAGTGCGTAGGCACGCAGTTGCCCCGGCTCGATCTGCTCCGCGCGGTCGCAAGAAAGCGATTCGGCCGCCAGCGGACTCAGTATTTCCAGCGTCAGCGGCTTCAACGGCGATTTCGCGATGCTTTGCCGCAGTTCGACCGCGCTCTGAGCAGAATCGAAGTATGCGACAAGGCCTCGCAGTTCGCGCGGAGCGGGGAACGTTCGAAGATTGATTTTCGTCAGCACGCCGAGGCTCCCAAGCGAGCCGATCATCAATTTGTGGAGGTCGTACCCGGACACATTTTTCACCACACGGCCGCCGCTCTTCACGATCTTTCCGTCACCGGTGACGAATTCCATCCCGAGCGTGTAATCTCTCGCCGTTCCATAAGAGTGCCGCAGAGGCGAATCGGCGCCGGACGCAATCGTGCCGCCCACCGTCGCGTTCCTCAGGAAGGGAACTGCCAGGGGAATAAACTGCCCGTGCTCGGCGAGCACGTCCGCGAGCTTCCGCAAGGAAATTCCGGGTTCGACGCTCAGCGTCAGGTCATCCGGATCGTATGCGACGATGCGGTCGAGCCGCGTCATGTCGAGCGCGAGATCGTAGCGGCGCGGCGGAATGTTCATGCAGAGCTTGGTGCGCGCGCCGACCGGCACCAGCGCAAGTTTCTCGGCGACAGCGAGCCGCACGATCTCAGCGACTTCTTGATTCGTTCCCGGCCGCACGGCGATCTTCGGAGCGCACGCGCCAATGCCATATGCTGCCAGCTGTGTGGGATCGGTCACTACATTCGCGGGACCGACGATTTCGGCCAGGCCAGAAGAGATGCCCGGTGCTGCCATGCTCATGCCGACGGCGCGGCGGCGGGCCGCTGCGGACGCACGTAAATTTCGCCGCAGCCTTTCGAGTTGGGAAGTATTTTGCCCGGATTTAGCAGGCCAACCGGATTGAATACGGCGCGAACGCGCTTCATCAATTCGAGGTCTGCTTCTGAGAAGAGCAGTGGCATCAGCCTGTCTTTCTCCATGCCGACGCCATGCTCACCTGTGATCGAGCCGCCGAATTCGATGCAGCATTCGATGATTTCGTCCGCGGCGCGAACCGCATCTTGAAATTGCTTTTTGTTGCGTTCGTCGAAAAGAATGATCGGGTGAAGATTGCCGTCGCCTGCGTGAAAGACGTTCCCAATCGCGAGATTGTATTTGCGACCAATCTCGCCGACGCGCCTTAGAGTGGCCGGCAGCTTCGTCCGAGGAATCACTCCGTCCTGCGTGTAGTAGCTGGGTGAAATGCGGCCCGCAGCACCGAACGCGTTCTTGCGTCCCTTCCACAGCAGGTCGCGCTCCGCGGCGTCGCGAGCAACGCGCACGTTTCGTGCATGATGCTGCTTGCAAACATCTGCAACAGCTTCCGCTTCGGAGTCGACGGCTTCGCTCAAGCCGTCGACTTCAATCAACAGGATTGCCGCTGCGTCGAGAGGGAAGCCCGCGTGCACGTAGTCCTCGACGGCGCGAATGGTCCAGCCGTCCATCATTTCGCATGCCGCGGGCGTGATTCCCCGTGCCGTGATTTCCGCAACGGTCTCTGTCGCGTCGTCGATTGAATCGTATATCGCGAGTAGGGTCTTCACAGCCTCGGGCAGCCGCGTAAGCCGGACCGTGATCTCAGTGACGAGACCAAACGTTCCTTCGGAGCCGACGAAAATGCCCAGCAGATCGTATCCGGGCGAATCGACCGCCGAACTCCCGAGGCGCACGACCTCTCCGCTTGGCAGCACCGCCTCGAGTGCAAGCACGTGATTCGTCGTCACGCCATAGGCGAGCGTGTGCGGTCCGCCCGAATTTTCGGAAACGTTTCCGCCGATCGTGCAAGCTTTCTGGCTCGAGGGGTCAGGCGCGAAATGCAAACCCAGATGCGCGACCGCGAGGCTCAGGTCCGCATTTACGACACCCGGTTGAACTCTCGCGCGCTGATTCTCGGCATCAATCTCCAGGATTTGAGTCATGCGCGCAAAAGACGCGATGATTCCGCCTTCCCGCGCGAGCGCTCCGCCCGAAAGGCCCGTGCCAGCGCCGCGGCCGACCAGCGGCACACGATGCCGAATTGCAAGCTTCACGAGTTCGATTACATCAGAAGTAGTGCGAGGAAACACGACGCAATCCGGCCGCGCGATATCCACAGAGCCGTCGTATTCGTAAAGGAGCAAGTCCTCGGGCTGGTGCAGCACGCCTTCCGTGCCAAGCAGCTTTTTCAAATCGTGGAGGAGTCGCGAATCCATCGGTTTGTAGCGGCGCGCGCCAGTTACGCGCAGCCTGCGCCACTATAGTCGCCGACGCATGGAGCGTCAACGAGCCTTGCGACCGGCGTCCCATTCTCGCGGATGGGATGAGGCACGGTGGTGTATGCTACTCAGCTTGCGAAGATCATTTTTGCTGCGAGGCACTCGTTGAGCAAGCCAAAAGCTCTTGCAACGCGTCCGCTGTTTCCCGCGGCGCGAGCCATTCTCGATCGAACTCTTGACGTCGACTACTGGATGCAGCCCGAGCGAATCCCGCGCGCGGAGCTGCTGGGTCGCGTCGCGGACAAATCCGCGCTGGTCTGCCTACTGACCGAAAAGGCCGACGAAGAGCTTCTCTCGGCGGGGTCGAACCTTCGCATTGTCTCGACCGTCTCGGTTGGCTACGACAACATCGATGTTCCGGCGTGCACACGGCACAAAGTGATCGCAACAAACACTCCGGGCGTCCTCGACGAAACCACCGCTGACTTTGCGTGGACGCTGCTGATGGCGATCGCCCGGCGGCTTGTCGAAGGGGACGCGTGGCTGCGATCCGGCGCGTGGCCCGGCTGGGATCTCGATCAGCTTCTCGGCGGCGACATCTGGGGCAAAACGCTCGGAATCGTGGGCTTCGGCCGGATCGGCAAGGAAGTTGCGCGCCGATCATTGGGATTCAACATGCGTGTGCTCTACCACAGTCATTCGCGGGCCTCGGCCGAAATTGAGAAAGAGCTGCGTGCCGCCTTCGTGCCGCTCGACGAACTCCTTCGGGAATCTGATTTCGTGTCGCTCCACGTCCCGCTTTCGAGCGAGACGCGTCATCTGATCTCCACCACGCAATTCGAAAAGATGAAACGCACTGCGTATCTGATCAACACCTCGCGGGGTCCCGTGGTGGACGAGTCTGCTCTCGTCGATGCTCTCGAGCGCAAGTTGATAGCCGGTGCCGCGCTCGACGTCTACGAAAACGAGCCCAAGGTGCATCCTGGGCTGATTCCGCGCAAGGACGTCATCCTTGCGCCCCATATCGCCAGCGCCAGCATCGAGACGCGTACGAAAATGGCGGTGATGGCCGCAACAAATGCCGCTGCGCTCTTCGAAGGCAAGCGTCCACCCAACGCTCTGAATCCCGACGCAATCGGTCTCTGATTCAAGGAGAATTCGTCCATGTCACTTGTCAGCCGCAATAATGCAAAACTCACGCTGGAAGGCGCCCGCGCCGTGCTCGCCGCCGCGCGGAAGCGCGCTGAGGAAATTCAGGTGCCCATGAATATTGCGGTCGTCGACGACGGAGCTCATCTCCTCGTTTTCGAGCGCATGGACGGAGCCAAGCTCGCGTCCATTGCGATCTCTCTCGTAAAAGCGCAGGCTGCGGCAATGCGCCGCGCGGCGACGGGGCCTGCGATGTCGGGTGATCAAGTGAATGTGGCGCTCGCACTGGGCCTCGCCGCCGCTGCGTCAAGCCATCAGACTCCAATTCGCGGCGGCATCCCGCTTCTGGTCGGCGGGCAAATCGTTGGAGCAATCGGCGTCAGCGCCGGCACGGAAGATCAGGATACCGACGTGGCTCGCGCCGGCGCCGCTGCAATCGAAAAGGCGTGAAGGACGTCGCCCAGCGCGTTTTCCGCAAAACGCTCGCGGGGATCGATATTCCCGCGGCGCTCGAGCGAAAACTTGCGCGCAGCGGACCTCACATCCGCGTCGGCGAAACGAGTCTCGATCTTCGCAGCTTCGACACAATTTTGGGAATCGCATTCGGCAAAGCCGCTTTCGGCATGGCGGACGGCCTTACCAAGATTCTCGCTCCCGATTTTCACATCGAAGGGATTTTGGTGGTGCCCGCCGCGCCGCCGCGCGAGCTGGCCAGGTGGCAAGTGTTCGTCGGTGGTCACCCGATTCCGAATACCGTCAGTTTTGCTGCTGGCCGTGCGATTCTCGACCGGCTTGCGAAATGCGACGAGCGAACGCTGATCGTTTTTCTGGTGTCGGGCGGCGGTTCATCGCTCCTCGAGTTGCCACTCGATCCTGATGTTGCACTGGAAGATTTCGAGAAACTCCACGCCGCTCTCGTGACGTGCGGTGCACCGATCTTCGAAATCAACGCAATCCGCAAACATCTTTCCGCCACAAAAGGTGGCCGCCTTGCTGCCGCAGCGCCTCGCTCGACGAAGCTGACTCTCGCGATCAGCGACGTGCCCCCGGGGCAGGAATCCGCGATCGCGTCGGGGCCGACACTGCCAGATCCAACGACCGTGCAGGATGCCGAGCGCATCGCGAAGGAATACGCTCTGTTGGCCAAGTTGCCTGCCCGGCTGCGCGCTGCGTTCGAGCAGCGCCAACTTCGTGAAACGCCCAAAGGGAGCGATCCCGTTTTCGCACGCTCTCACTTCGAACTGCTGCTGGGAGTGCACGAGCTGACGCACGCGGCGCATCGCGCGTGCGAAGCGGAGGGATTTGTCTGCTTGTGCGACAACTCTACCGACAACTGGCCGGTCGAAAAGGCTTCCGCCTATTTGCTCGGTTTGCTCACGGCTCAGTGGGAGGCGGGAAAAAAATCCGGTCACGGTCGGCCCGTGGCGATCGTAGCGAATGGCGAACTCAGCAGCCCTGTGACTGGAAATGGAATTGGCGGCCGCAATTCGGCGTTCGTACTCGCATGTGTGCCCAAAATCGCGGGCAAGGGAATCGTCGTATTGAGCGCTGGAACCGATGGCATTGATGGGAACAGCCCCGCCGCTGGCGCGGTTGCCGATGGCGAAACGCTCGCGCGCGCTCGCGCGGCTGGCCTCGATCCCGGCGATTTCTATCGGCGCAGCCACGCCTACACTTTCTTTTCGCGCTTGAACGACGCGATTGTAACTGGCCCCACTGGAAATAACCTTCGCGACCTGCGAATTCTTCTCGCGCGGCCCCAATCGCTCTCGTAGCTACTTCGCCGCGGGTTGGGATCTCAGCAGCCTGAGCGCCGTATCGAGATACGGTCCTTCGGGCATCGTGCTATCGCCGCTGCTTCGCATGCTCTGCAGAGGCCCGATCGCGCTCACGTCGCCGCGAGCGCCCAGCGCAAGGATCGCGGCGGTTCTTGCGTCAAAGTGTGCATCGTGCACGTAGGAGAGGAGCGTCTGGGTGATGCCGCTGTTCTTTTTGTCCAGTTGTCCGAGCGCGCCGATCGCGTCCTGCCGGCTGCTCAAGGGTTTCCCGGGCGCAGACCATTCCGTTACGATCGGCACGGCGCGAGTGTCGCCGAGTTCGCCAAACCCGTCGAGCGCTGCATTGCGCAGCACGCCGTCGGGTGAATCTGAATTCACTGCTGCGGACAAAACATCGAACGCGTTCGGCGCTTTAATTCCACCGAGCGCGACGAGCGCGGCCGCGCGCACTCGAAACGCCGGATCATTCGACTCGATATTCGTGAGTCGTGCCGGAAGCGTCGAATCCTGCTTGAAGTTTCCGAGAGCTCGCACCGCGACCTCGCGCACCCAGGGCTGCTCGTCGTTCACGGCCGCCAGAATGAGGTTTTCTGAATCGGTCCCTCCGATTCTCGCGAGCGCCCGCACCGCTTCAACGCGCACGCCCCAAAACGGATCGTGGTGTGCCGCGTCGCCAAGCGCCGCCACGGCCATCGAGTTGTCTTTCGCCGATCCGAGGGCAAAGGCCGCGTCGGCGCGATCCGGCACCGTTTCTCCGTGCCCTAATTGATAAATGAGCATCGCGGGGTCTTTTTTGAAGTCGACGGCCTTCAGGACTCTGTTGCCCTTGTCGAAGACCACCATCAACGGCGGCCCGTCCACGGGAAACTCGAAGCTTTGCGTCGCTTTTGAAATCTCGATTGGATACATTCTTGCGCCAGTCGCTGTGGCGATATCGATTTCCATGGGCACGTCGAATATGCCGACGAGTTCTTCGGGCTTCTGGGTTTGCGTCACATCGAGCGTTACTTTTTTCGCTGCGGCGTCGTAGGTGTAGTCAACGTGGAACTGCGGCGCACCCGCGCCGTACACCCACTGATCGAAGAATTTGTCGACATTCACCGAGGTCGCTTGTTCAATCGCCTTCTGCAGATCCGCGGCGACCACGTTTTGGCCCTGGTTGGTTACGAGATACTCGTGCAGCCCGCGAAAAAAGTTGTCGTCGCCAAGTTGTTCCCGCAGCATTCGGATGACCCAGCCAGCCTTGCTGTAAACGTTGCCGTCGTACTTGTTCGAATCGTCGAAATCACGAGTCGCAAGCGGGACGGAGAAAAGCCGCTTCTGCGCGATCCAACGCCGCTGGTCCTGCCAGAATCTGTAGTCGGCTTCGTCCGCGCCGTAGTGCTTCTCGACCCAGAAATGTTCAAAGAATGTGGCAAAGCCCTCGTTCAGCCATAGGTTCGCCCAGTCTTTGCAGGTCACCAAATCGCCGAACCACTGATGCGCGAGCTCGTGCGAGATCACGACGTCGTCGCCAAAGCGCGATTCAGCCGCCAGCTTCGGGTGAATCAAGTCGCGCACACTCAGAGTCGTCGCGCTCGTGTTTTCCATTCCGCCCGCAATGAAGTCATCCACTGCCGTCTGCGCGTATTGCGGCCAGGGATACGGAACGCCAAGCGTGTTTGAGAACAGATCGAGCATCTCTTTCGTGCGCGCAAAAGTCGGCTCGATCTTCGATTCTTCGCCGCGCGGCACGACGAATCGCAACGGTATCCCCCGCCAAGTGTCCTCGCGTTCGACGAAATCCCCGGCGACGGCCGTGAGCAGATACGTCGAAAGCAGTCCCGGCTCTTTCCAATCCCATGTTTTTGTGCCATCGGGATCGTCCTTCACACTTACGAGCGTCCCGTTCGATACGGTGATCCAGTTTGCCGGCACGGTGAGGACCATCTCGGACGTCATCCGATCATTCGGATAGTCGTAGAGCGGGATGTAGTAGCGTGTGTCTTCCGCCTCACCTTGCGTCCAGATTTCGTCGGGTTGATTGCGGTCGATCGAGTCAGAGATGAAATACATTCCCCTTTTGGGCTGACCGCGGTAGCGGATCAGAATTTCGTGATGTTCGCCGCGGCTGGCTGGATGGTCGAGAGCGATGATGAGCGTTTTCGGCGTGATCGAAAACTTCGCGTCCTTGCCGTCCACGGTCACGCTTTCGATTCTTAGATCCACCGAGTCGAGTTGAAGATCGGATACGCCATCGTGCAGTGCCGCCACGCTCTCCTTCACTTCGCCTCTGACCTCGCGCTGAGCGACGTCGAACCACAAGTGCGTGCGGATATCCTGTAAGTCGTAGTCGCGGCTGGGTGCGTAAGGCTCGTCGGCCCGGCTCGACGCCGCGAGTGCGGCGGCACCGGAAGCGACCAGGGTTAACCACGCAATCGCACGCCAACAGCTTCTAAGAATCGGTCGTCGTTTCATATTGGCTGGCTCAGGCCAGCTCCAATCTACGCCCCTGATAGGTACATTATAATGGTCGCTGCTCGATTCGCGGCCATCGGTCGTTCGAGTATCATTCACGCGTGAAACCCTCCAGCTGGCTCACGGCGCTGATTTTGTTTCTGCATCTTCCGATTCCACTCTATTGGTTTGTGCTCCATCCACTGCCGAACTTTTGGCGGAGCCATCAGAAGTCAGCGTATGTCACCGGCATCCTCTGCTCCTGGCCGCCAGTGATCGCAGCGCTGGTGATTTACCGGCACATACTATTTCGTTCCGGCTGGCCGCCATTGCCGATGGCAGTTCCTGGCATCTGCCTCATCGTTTTGGAAGGATGGATTTTCTGGCGCGTCCATCATGACCTAGGAGCTTCACGGCTCGTGGGGCGAACTGAGCTGGGAGGTGGAGGCGAACTGCAATGCCGCGGCATATACGCTCACATACGGCATCCGCGCTATACGGGCTCGTTGCTGGCTATCTTGGGAGCATGCCTGCTGGGCGGGACACGAGTGACTTGGCTGGTGGCAGCCGCTTGGCTAGTGCTCATGCGTGCTGCGATTGCGCTGGAGCGGGAGCTCCAAACGCGCTTCGGCGATGCCTACCGGGAATATTGCCGCCGCGTCCCTCGTTTCATCCCGAGGCTCGGGGGCATCTCAAAGCCGTAGATAAACGCTGCTCGGCGCACGGCAGCACCAGAATCAGCACAATTCGAGACGGAAGAATGGTGTCGCTGGCTACCTAATTGTTCCAGCAGCCCATCTGTGACTCGCTCTCCGGCCATAGAGCGCATGCCAGGACACCAGCCGCTACAAGAGGAATCGCAACGTCGACCACATGCTTCCAGTTAATTCCCGCGCCTGTGACGCCCTTCGGCGGAGGATTGTCGTCGGCCTTTGCCTCCGGCGCGAGACTCGCTTCGTAGGTTTCGCCCGCCGCGATCGTCTTTTCGCCTCCGAAAGCGTCAGTCACAAGCAACGTTCCCTGATAGGCGGTGACGCGCATCTTTGTGGCGCTGACGACGTCTACCTGTCCGAAGATCGCTTTGGCGTCGGCGCCGCGAATCAGGCCAAGCGGAGTTTGAATCTCCAGATCCGCCGGTGAAGGTGTCGAGAAGCCCATCGTTCCGGTATGAATCTGTGCTTGGACGCGGCTGTCGTGCGGCTGAAGCGTCGCCGAACTGGCGGAGAGCAGATAGACCTGGCTCGGTCCGACAGTGAGTCGCATCGATCCACCCGCTTCGGTCACCAGCGCATCGCCTGAAAACACATCCGCGCCAATTGCTGCGTTCGCGTTGTCAAGCTTCGCATGCTGAGCGGTGAGCACGACGGCAAGAGGCTTCTCGCTCGCGGCCATGGCGGGCAAATTGAGAAGGGCAATCGCCAAAATTACGGCCAAGCAGGATCGGGCTCCAGCGGGGACGTTGGAACGCACAGTATCCTCCCAAGCTACACCGACAATTTACGCGCGCGATCTAGCGGTGTCAACACATTCCAGGCCCTATAGGTAGGGGTCCCGTTCCGCCTGGCGGGAACCGGGATCGGTGACCGCGTGTTGTGGAGGGTGGGATCGTTTGTTACTCTAAATGAAATCGCTCGAATGCGGAGAGGTGTCTGAGCGGTCGAAAGAGCTCGCCTCGAAAGCGAGTGTAGGGGAAACTCTACCGTGGGTTCGAATCCCACCCTCTCCGCCATCTCGCCCCGGTGCGATGGATTCCTTGTTCTTCTCAGGTTGCCCTACCGCCGCACCGCGAAGAAGTCCCTTAGGAGTCCCGCTGCTTCGTCCGCAAGCACTCCCCCTACCGTTTCCACGCGGTGGTTGACGTTTGGGTTCTCAAAAATCGAAAAGCACGATCTGACGGCTCCGCCTTTCGGATCGTCAGCGCCATAAACGACCCGCTCGATCCGCGCCTGAATCATCGCTCCCGCACACATCGTGCATGGCTCGATCGTGACGTACAGCGACGCGCCCGTCAGACGGTAGTTTCCCATCGCTTTGGAGGCCTCGCGCAGCGCGACGATCTCGGCATGAGCCGTCGGGTCGCAATCCGTAATCGTGCGGTTCCCGGCCCGCGCGATGATTTGTCCATCGAGGACGATCACCGCGCCCACCGGCACTTCGCCGCGCTCAGCTGCGGCCCGCGCCTCGTCGAGAGCTGCGTGCATGAAACCCGCGTCTTGTCTGTCTGCCTCAGCCATCGCGAAGCCAGAATAGCACGGTGAGGTTGGCCTCTGCGGCCTGTCGACCCGGGCGCTACCAGGAGTAGTGGACTTGATAGTTCACCGTGCGATCGCTGTTGGCAGGGACCTCAACCGTGAATTCGATCGTGCGGCTGTCGCTTTTTTCGTATGCATCTGAATTGCGCCGGATTTCCCAATTCGACCAGCGGTACATATGTTCCACGACCCGCACTTCGGTCGGCGTGGACTTGTGGTTGTGCAGCTTGATCTCGAATGTCTCATCCACCCAGCGTCCTGACGTGTCGATGCGATAGTCCAGACGCCGGCGCTCGCCCGTGAGATCGAATGCATTGCCCGTGTAGAGCCGCATCGTTTCGTCTTTCGGAGTGTGATCGATGGTGTTTTCGCCCGTGAATTCGAGCTGGCCGTCGGCATCGCGCCGGTAGAACCGCACGCGCCCTTTCGGCAGCGGAATTCCGAGATGATTCGCCGCGGTGTTTTTGAACTCCTGCATCACCCAGACCTTTGAATTCGAGAGCAGCCCGAAATTCTCCTGTTGTCGGATGCTTTCGAGCGGCCAGTTCATGTAGTTCGCGTCGAGTTTCCACCCGTCGTACACATAGACTGTTTTCGACTGAATTCCCGACGCGCGCACGAATTCGACCTGTTTGATCTCGCGGTCGTGGAGCGTCGTCGGATGCTCGAGCGTGTACAGGTGATACTCGTCGAACGAACGCTCGGTCACCGGCGGAGTCATTTCTGATCGGTCTTCCAATTCTTTCATGGCGCCACCGAGGGCGTAGTTGAGCGGCTGGCCGGGCTGGATTTTGTTGACGTCGCCCGCCATCAGCTTGATCCGCGCGTCGCGAAATGTCTTTCCGCTTTGATTATCGAGCGTCACCCATCCGACAAGTTCCAACACGTTGCCCTTGGGAGGCGCGACGACGTTGTAACTGGCTTCCCAAGTCATCCCCTGTGTCACGTAGCTGAGTTCGGCCGGCATCGCGCCTGACTTGTCGGTTTCGAGCTCCCACGAGAGCGTTGGCTTTAACACCGTATCATCCGCCAAAGCAGGGAACACGGGTTGGCCCGGCAGCGAAAACTGCAGCTTTCCGTCCACTTCGACGATCGGCTGTTCGCCGCCGCTTTCCTGGTAGGCGTACTGCACCTGGTAATACTGCTGTCCGTAGGTGTTGTAGGCGAGCGCCGAATGCGGCACGAATCCGCTGCGGATAATCTTGCCGCGGACCACACGCTGCACTCCGCCGGCGTCCGAGACTACGAAATCGATCGTTTTGCCTTCATAGAGCGAAAGCAGAAGTTGCTGCGTGATCGCGTCGTTCCGATAATTTTGCTCGAGAATCTGCAAACGCCGTTCCGAATCCGTCGGCCGCAGAATCACCGAATCGGGCTCCAAGTGGCCCGTAATATCGGATACTTCGACGTGATTCGTTCCCGGCTTCATGTCGAGCGACAGCAACTGCCGCACGACGGCGAACTTTTCATTGTAAATCGTAAGCGCGGGCGCGCCGGTCGATTGGTTTTCCTCGCTTGCCGCAACTGTGGCGGGACGCGCTGGCGCCATTCGTACAGCCCAAAGGGCAAACAAACACACGATGGCAATTCCGATTTGTCGAACGAGCTTCATGGTCGAGCCTCCCGAGCAAGGACGCGCGCTCTTGCGTTCTCTGTTAGAACGCGGAGGCTCGAATTTCTTGCGCCATTTCTTTTCGGGGAAATTACCTTATCTAGAAGGAAATCATCTACTGGGAAGGGAAGCACCCTCGCTTTGTCTTTGCTGCTTGTGAATCAGCCCGCTCAGAAAATAGAGAAGAACACCTGCCGCAATCACGGCAGCGCCAATCACCAGCTCATTCGTGGTGCCCACAGCCTCCCTGCTGTTCCGGACCAGTGTCGCGATGATCAACGCCAGAGGAGGCAGGCCGATCAGGATCGTCGCGATGGTGCCACCGGGCACTCGATAAGGTCGCGCGAGATTCGGCTCGCGAATCCGCAGCGCAACGAGAGCCCAAAATTCAAGCAGGATGCTAAGTCCCGTGAGTAGCACATCAAGGATTAGGCTGCGCTCGAATCCGAGCGGATAGCACGCGGCCCAAAATAGCGCGCAGGCCAGGATTGCGACCCAGGGCGCGCCGGTGCGCTGGTTCGTCCGCGTGAAAATCTTCGGCAGATAGCCGTCTTGCGCCATCACTCCGGGTAACCGCGTAAAAGACATCATCAGCGCGCCAAACGACCCCAGTGCGCCAATCACTCCCGCGATCGCGATCGCGATCGCCAGCGCTTCGCCGCCCAAGATGCGCCCGATATCCACCCAGCCGCCGTCGGTCCACAAGTTGGGATCGACTCCCGTGTGCGCCACCGCTCCCACGGGCAGCAGGTAGCTCACCACCACAAGCAGCACAGCGCCAAACATCGCGCGTGTGTATGTCTTCTGCGGCCTTTCGACTTCGCCCGCAATCGTCGAAAGATTATCCCAGCCCATGTAATTCCACATGGCGATCAGAATTCCGCCAAGCAGATCGGCGTGATGGACAGGAACAGGATCGCCCGAATTGCCGTGCCAGTGAAAAAATCCGATCCCCACGAGCGCTATGAACGGCAGCAGCAGCGCCACATTCAGCGTCACTGATCCTTCGCCCACCGCGCCCACGCCGGCGATATTCCACAGCGCGCAGATCGCAATCATTCCGAATCCGATCGCCAGCCCTCGGTGGCCCGCGACCATCCCGGGCGCGAAACGCCCCAGATAAGCGACGAAGAGATTCGGATAGAGCGCCATCTCGAAAACACTGCCCGTGAGCGTGAGCCAGGTCTCCTGGAAACCCATGAAGCGGCCCATGCCGCGCCGCACCCAGATATAGAATCCGCCCTCTTCGGGAATCGACGTGGCGAGTTCGCTCACCATCAATGCCGTCGGCAGGCTCCAAATGAGGGGAGTGATCAGAAGGATCAGAAGCGTGGCGCGGTAGCCAGTCTTCTGCACGATTTCTTCGAGGCCGTACGGTCCGCCGGCGACCATGAAGTAGGTCGCCGCGATCATCGGCACTACGGTCATTTTACGAACGCTGGGAACGTTCGTTTTTTTCACAGCTCCCAAGCCGCTGACCGCGTGTGCGCTCAAGAGGTTTTTCTCACCTTCTCAGCACCGCCTTTCTCTGCTTGCGAGCGCACGGGAAAAGGCGCTCGCGGTTCGCAGTGTAATCGAAATTAACTTCAATTTCGTGTAGAAACTTCAAGCTGGCGCGCTTTTTCCCTGCGCGAACCTCCGCTCGCTTTGTCGATCTGGGAGGCTTCGGTATAAGATGAGTCGGCCGTTCTCACATAGGCACTCGATGGAACTTCGCAAAGACCCGATCACTCGCAGTTGGGTCGTCATCGGTCATCCGGAGCGGGAAAAAGAGCGGGCCGATACCTGCCCCTTGTGTCCGGACTCGCGTCCTACAAGACCCGCCCTTCTCGAGTTGCCCCCGCGGGGCGAAGCGCAGGTCACGGTTTATCCCCATTTTCGTCCGCTCTATCGCATCGAGGGTGATCCCGCCCGCTCCGCCGATGGAATCTTCGACCGCATGGCCGCCGTCGGCGCGCATGAAATCGTCGTCGAGACCCCGAATCACTCGCTGACGCTCGATCGATTGAGCGACGAGGAAATCGCGCGCGTGCTCGAAGCCTACGCGCTGCGCATCGCCGATTTGAAGCGCGACGCTCGATTCAAATACGTTACCGTCTTCAAGAATCAGGGGCGGCAGGCCGGGGAGGATTGGCCCCACGCGCATTCGCAGATCACTGCGACGACGTTTGTGCCTCGCCGTATCCTCTACGAGTTGCGTGCCGCGCGCGAGTGGTATCGCGATCGGGAGCGTTGCGTCTTCTGCGACATTCTCCGCCAGGAGATTCGACAGCAAAAGCGCGTCGTCGATAGCGTCGGAGATTACTTCGCGATTTGCCCCTATGCTTCGCGGGTCCCGTTTGAGACTTGGCTGCTGCCGCGCACGCATAATCATCAGTTCGAGTCTCTCTCGTCCGGTGGGGGCCTGCGTCAATTGGCGACGCTGCTCGGCCGCACGCTCCGCCGTCTCCTGCAGATCTCCAATAGCTACCACATGGTGGTGCACACCGCGCCAAGCACTCTTCAGACGAAAGGCGAGTTGAGCGACTACTGGGCCACCATTGCAGGCGACTACCATTGGCACATCGAGATTCTTCCCATCGTCGAGGCCCGCAGCAAGTCCTACAGCCTGAAGGAAGTCTATTTCAACGGAACCCTTCCCGAAGAAGCGGCCGAGCACTTGCGCAGCATGGACCCGGCGAAATGAAACATCATCCCGAGGTGCCGGCTCTCTCGCGGAGGGCCGAACGCGGCGGCATTTTCCTTCGCTTCCTCCTTCTCGTCTTCTTTGTCTGCCTGCTATTCGCTTTGTACCTTATCCGCCGCCCATTGCTTCGCGCGGCCGGGGGCTTCTGGATCGTCGATGAAGCGCCGATCTCCGCCGATGCGATCGTGGTGTTGGGCGACGACAACTACAACGCCGACCGGGCCGCGCGCGCGGCGCAGCTCTACAAGGCTGGCTATGCGCCTCGCATCGTCGCGAGCGGCCGCTACGTGCGCCCTTACGCGAGCATTGCGGAGCTGGAGCAATACGATCTCACCGACCGCGGCGTGCCGAAAGCAGCCGTCGTTCGCTTCGCGCATCATGCCGAAAACACCAAGGACGAAGCTGCCGCGCTCGCCCAAATGTTTTCCGCACGCGGCTGGAAGCGGATCATCCTCGTCACGTCGAACTACCATACGCGCCGCTCGCGCTTTCTCGCCGCTCGCGAATTCCCCGAGGGAACGATCCTGCGCGTGATCGCAGCTCCCGATTCCGACTACGATCCTCACGATTGGTGGCGGACCCGTACCGGTTTGAAGATCTTCAGCCACGAATGCGTCGGAATCGTTGTTGCGATGTGGGAGATGCGGCACAACGACGTGCAGACATCCGATTCGAGTCTGATGCTCGGTGCCAATTAGCTAGTGGCCTGTTCGTAACACACCGTTCGACGGTCCGTTTACACCCAATTGGCGCTGTACTATATTGCGTTCACCGTGTAGGATGCTTGCCACCCAGCTCGGCATCCATCCGCGTTCGCAGGAGGCATTCATGTGGCGTAAACCGACTGAGGTGCAACCGTCTTCGCAGCCCTACGCTTCACCGAATCCGAGCCCGTCCCGATCAGAGGAAGTGCCGAAATCGTCGTCGTTTCAGCCGCAGGGCCAGCAAACGCCCTCTGCGTCCTCACTGTCCGCTTCGCCATCGTCTGCGCCCGTGTCCTCAAACGTCTCGAAAATCAGCTCGGGGCTCAAGATTCAGGGAGACGTGTCCGGTAGCGCCGATCTCTACATCGACGGCGACGTGACCGGGAAGATTCGGCTTTCGAACGCCCGCGTGACCATCGGCCCGAATGGCCACGTTCAGGCTGAAATCGAAGCCCGCGACATCGTCGTGGATGGTTCGGTGCAGGGAAATCTGAAGGCTGGCGAGAGCGCTCGTTTCGGGTCCTCGAGCCGCGTGGTCGGCAGTGTAGTGAGCCCCCGTATTGGAATCGACGACGGAGCTCGTCTGCGCGGCAAAATCGAAACCGTGCGCGCGCCTCAACCGTCGAAGTCTTCGCCTGTTGAGGCATCTTCGGAGTCGGATGATCTTAGCCCCGTTGCCTCCGGCGTGAAGAGCGAGTAAACGCACCAATGAGCTGGACGGCGAAGCCACGTGTCGGATCTGCGGCTGGCGCTGCAACTGCGCCGTCGAAGCCCGGCCCGGCGCCGGCGGCTCCGCCCGCAGCAAACCATCGCGTCTCCAACGGCCTGAAGGAATTCTTGTGGCTGATCGGCGACATACCGAAAGGCCGCGTACTCGACCTCGGACCTGTGTGGCAATCGACCGTCAGTTTTTTCGTGGACAAGGGTTTTCGCCTGTCTTCAGAAGACATCCTCCGGGCGTGGAAGGATTTTCTGACCAGCGAAGAGGAGAAGCTGCGCACGGCTGCAGTCGGCGAAGGCAACGGCAGGCTGTCTCCCTCTGCCCTTGCGGACAAGTTTCTGCAGAATGCTCTCGATTATCCCGAGAAGAGTTTTCACGGCGTCCTCGCTTGGGATCTTTTCGACTATTTCGATGCTGAGGCGGCTCCGCGGCTGGTCGACCGGCTCACGTCTCTGGTTCACCCCGGTGGCGCAGTGCTGGCTCTGTTTCATAGCCGTCCCGCTGAACGATTCCATCGCTACCGCATCGTCGATGCTCAGACTGTCGAGTTACTCCCCGCTTCCACGATCGCCGTGCACTCCCGCGTCTTCCAGAATCGCGAGATTTTGGACCTTTTCGAAAAGTTCCGCTCTTCGAAGTCGTTCGTCGGCCGGGATCAGGTCCGGGAAGCGCTGTTCGTAAAATAGAGCCTTTCGACCGATCGAGTTCGCCTCCCTCCTGACAACCAAAACGGTTAACCTCACATCCGTTTACACTGAAATCGCGTGGTATGGGGTGCTACTGCAGAAGCTGTAGGGCCGGACACAAATTCTTGCTATCCTTTCAGGGCTTTGCGGTGGCTGGGGGCCGGTCGAGTCAGCGGAGTTCTGCAGCTCTTGCCCGCGCGACAATTGGGAACTTTTTCTCCGCCGTCGGCAATTAAATAGATTGCTCTCTATCTGTGGGGGTACGACTGCACGATGTCGAATCGGCAATTCAATGTCGCAATGACCTGCACTCATAACCGGCCCGTGGCATTGCACCTCGCCCCGTCGGCTCGCCGCCGGAATTCCCTAGCTGGAATTTCGCTGCTCATATCGGCCCTGCTCGTAGTGTTCGGTTGCTTCGGTCTCTCGGCCTGCGGCGGCGGAAACGGGTCCGGAGTCACCACGGTGAAATCGGTTACCATTACCGCCTCCACGTCATCCACTCCGATCAACGGCCAGATTACTTTGAGTGCCGTTGTGAATCTGAATAATTCGACCACGTCCACGACCACAACAGTGTCGTGGGAGGTCAACGGTGTTGCGGGTGGTAACTCAGGTTGCGGATCAATCGTGGCGTTCGCCACCGATCAGTTGCAGGCGACATATACCGCGCCACCGTCTGTGCCGACGAGTTCGTGCGGCGCGTCCACACAGCTTGGGCAAGTGGCCGTCACCGCCGTCGCCACACAAACTGGCACGTCGAGCACCTCAACCAGTGGGTCGGTCACGTCCAACACCGTAATCATCACGATCGGCAATGGGCTCGGTTTGACGCTTAGTCCGACCTCCACAAACGTTCCCGCCGGTGGCACTGCGCAATTCACGGCGTTTCTCAATAGCGTTGCGACGGCGGCCTCTTGGACCCTTTCGTCAACCTCCAATGCCGGCGGAAATCTCGGCAGCATCGATGGGACCGGACTTTATACCGCCCCGCCATATCCGCCGCCGGGCGCGTCCGTAACCGTTACGGCCACCGTGACAGAAACGGACGGGAGCGTAGTCACTGCGACGGCCACCGCGTTGATCGCTTACTCGGATCACTCTCTTTCTGGTCCGTACGCTTTCTCTTACAAAGGGAACGACGCTGCTGGTTTTCTGGCTGCTGCCGGCAGCTTCGTCGCTGATGGCAACGGAAAGATCATCAGCGGCGTGGAAGACGTTCAAAGCTCCCTCACCGGCACGTCCATTGCTTTGCTGATCAGCAATAGATCGACATATTTGGTCGGCGGAGACGGACGCGGCACCGCTTCCGTGATCACCAGCAGGGGCACAGAGACGTGGAGTTTTGTTCTGAGCACCAATCAGCACGGTGAGATGATTCGCTTCGACACCAACAACGCGGGCGGCGGTTCCATCGACCAGCAAAGTTTGGGGGCGCTGGCGAACTCCGTTTCCGCCATCTCGGGCAAATACGCTTTCTCGGTGATCGGATTGGACGGAAGCCAAGATCCCCTCGGAATGGCCGGTGAAGTTCCGGCCGGCGGCACGGTGGCTACGCCTGTGATCGATGTCAACGACAACGGAATCGCCGGCGGAACGGTCACGAGAGCGGGCGGCGTGTTGAGCGCGGGATTTGCCGTGGACACGGTCGATCCCAGCACGGGGCGCGGAACCTTTACACTGCAGGCTGCGCCGATCTGCTCCACCGCCCCCGGTTGCACGTTCGCTTATTACGCTGTCGGCACGACGACGAACTCGTCCGATGCCGTCGTCGTCTCGCAACTGCACTTGGTTGAGATCGACGGTATCGCGTCGCTCGCGGGTGACATGTATTTGGCTGCAACCACTCCCGGCCTCGCGGATGCCACCTATGTTTTTAAGGCTGGCGGAAGTTCCTCGGGAGGCGCTTTCGCGGCGGGCGGCGTTTTCGCATCCGACGGAGTTGGAACGACCTCGAACGGCACAATCGATATCGACAACGCCGGCACATACAATAGCGGAGCGACTCTCGGCTCTTGTACCTTCACGGTGAACTTGACGACCGGTCGCGTCGACCTCGAACTGTTCGCCGGCAACGGAACGTGTACCGGTCCCGGTCCCGACGTCTCAGAATTCGCGGCGTATCCCACAGCTCTCGGATCGGTTGTCTTGCTCGAACTCGATTCCTCGGCCGTCTCTGCTGGAATCGGTTTCCAGCAGTGCGGTCCGCAATCCGCAGGGTGTAGCGACGCCGCATCTCCGGCGCTCACTGCGGCCAGCCTCGCCGTCGGTCTGACCGGGCAGGGACTTTTCCACGTCCCGCCTGCAACTTCCGGAGCGTTCCAGTCCGATATGGACGGTGAGATCAATCTGAGCGGACTCAACACGAGTGGTGGAAAGCTCGACATCAATAATTTCGGAGCCGTTTTTCAGGGCGACCCGCTCGGCGCCACTGGGAACTCATTGGGTTCGCCTGCATCGAGCGGCCGTGGAACGGCTACGCTTGCTCCAACCAATCCCTCGGCAACCTACAACTTGATCTATTACCTGATCGACGACCAGACAGCGCTTCTCTTCAGCTCCAGCGCAAGTTCGGATGCCACTCCGGTCGCGATCGGCACCGTTTTGTTACAGTTCTAGCAGATTGGGCCCATCAACACAGGCAACGTGGGTGTGCGCCAGCGCCGCCACGTTGCAGTAACGTGGATCCGCCCGGCGCCGCCTACCGCCCTAAAGCGATCTCCCCACATTCACGATACGTTTATCGATGCCGGCCAGACTGGCAACTGCGTTACTATTATCTGCGGACCGTCCGTCCCCTGCGAGTCGGGCCCGCCGAGTGAGGGTGCTATGGTTTCTGCCGCCTCCGCAAGTCCCTCGGAGTCCCAAGGACCTCTGTCGTCGGAAGAACTGCGCCAAATTCATGCCTACTGGCGTGCGGCCAACTATCTTTCGGTCGGGCAAATCTATCTGTACGCGAATCCGCTGCTGCGCGAGCCCCTGAAACTTGAGCACATCAAACCGCGCTTGCTCGGCCATTGGGGCACGACGCCGGGTCTCAACTTCATCTACGCTCACCTCAACCGCCTCATCAAGAAGCTCGACCTCAACGTGATCTACGTCTGCGGTCCCGGACACGGCGGTCCGGGAATGGTTGCTAACACGTATCTCGAAGGCACCTACAGCGAGTTCTATCCCAACATTCCGCAGACCGAAGCGGGCCTTCAAAGACTCTTCAAACAGTTTTCATTTCCCGGAGGCATTCCGAGTCACGCCGCACCGGAAACGCCGGGCTCGATTCACGAAGGTGGAGAGCTCGGCTATGCAATCGTCCACGCGTACGGCGCGGTCTTCGACAATCCGGATCTGATCGCCTGCTGCGTTGTAGGCGATGGCGAAGCCGAGACCGGTCCTCTTGCGACAAGTTGGCATTCGAATAAGTTCCTCAATCCCGCCCGAGATGGCGCGGTCCTTCCGATCTTGCATCTCAACGGCTACAAGATCGCCAACCCAACCGTCCTCGGCCGCATGACCGACACGGAGTTGACGCAATTATTCTCCGGCTACGGTTACCATGCGCATTTTGTCGAGGGCCACGAGCCCGAAAAAATGCATCAGCGGATGGCGAACGTGCTGGAGAGCGTCATCGAAGAGATTCACGTGATTCAGTCCGGAGCACGCGCGTCCGGGAAATCGAATCTTCCCGCTTGGCCGATGATCGTTCTTCGCACGCCAAAGGGCTGGACCGGACCGAAAATCGTCGACGGCAAACCTGTCGAAGGCACCTGGCGCGCCCATCAGGTGCCGGTCACTGATTTCACTTCTCATCCCGAGCATTTGAAAATTCTCGAAGATTGGATGAAGAGCTATCGACCGGAGGAGCTTTTCGACGCAAACGGAAAACTCGTTGCGGAGCTAGCGAATGTTGCGCCGAAAGGCGATCGCCGCATGGGAGCGAATCCTCACGCTAATGGTGGTCTGCTTCTGAAAGATCTCGTGATGCCGGACTTCAAAGAATATGCGGTCGAAGTTTCGAAGCCCGGAACCATGATCGCCGAGGCAACGCGTGTCCTCGGCGTTTTCTTGCGCGATGTGATGAAACTCAACGCAGAAGCCAAGAATTTTCGAGTCTTTGGCCCCGACGAGACCGCATCAAATCGCCTCGATGCCCTCTACCAGGCCACCGACAAGGAGTTCATGGAGCCGATTCTGCCGACCGACGAGCACCTTTCCCCGCAGGGCCGGGTGATGGAAGTGCTCAGCGAGCACATGTGTCAAGGTTGGCTCGAAGGATATTTGCTCACAGGTCGCCACGGATTTTTCTCCTGCTACGAAGCCTTCATCCACATCGTGGATTCGATGTTTAATCAGCATGCCAAGTGGTTGAAAGTCACGCTCGGTATTCCCTGGCGCCGCCCGATCGCCTCCCTCAATTATTTGCTCACTTCGCATGTCTGGCGGCAGGACCACAACGGATTCACGCATCAGGATCCCGGCTTCATCGACCACGTTGTGAATAAGAAAGCGGACATCGTGCGCGTCTATCTTCCTCCCGACGCAAATACGTTGCTCTCCGTTGCTGACCATTGTCTGCGCAGCCGCCACTACGTGAACGTAATCGTGGCGGGGAAGCAGCCGGCCCTGCAGTGGCTCGACATGAAATCTGCGATCGAGCACTGCACCAGCGGCATCGGCATTTGGGACTGGGCCTCAAACGATGAGGGAATCGAGCCGGACGCGGTCATGGCCTGCGCGGGAGACGTCCCGACGCTGGAAACGCTTGCTGCCGTCGATCTGCTGCGGCGGCATTTCCCGGACATCAAGATTCGCATAGTGAACGTCGTCGACCTCATGACGCTTCAGCCTTCCACCGAGCATCCCCATGGCCTCCCGGACAAGGAGTTCGACTCTCTCTTCACCACTGACAAGCCGGTGATCTTCGCATACCACGGCTATCCGTGGCTGATTCACCGCCTCACGTATCGCCGCACGAATCATGACAACATCCATGTCCGCGGCTACAAGGAGGAAGGCACGACGACTACTCCTTTTGACATGGCGGTGTTGAATGATC
This sequence comes from Candidatus Acidiferrales bacterium, assembly GCA_035622875.1. Classification (GTDB taxonomy): domain Bacteria; phylum Acidobacteriota; class Terriglobia; order Acidiferrales; family UBA7541; genus Palsa-295. The sequence goes on along the minus strand of DASPUN010000040.1, from coordinate 43,329 downwards.
TCGACCGCTTCCATTTGGCTGCGGACCTTGTCGATCGCGTTCCTCGCCTGCAGCGTGTCGGCGCGCACTTCATGCAGTTCGTCCGCAACAAGCTCGTCGAGCACAAGCAATACATTTGCGAACACGGGGACGATCTGCCGGAGATTCGCGACTGGAAGTGGCCGTACTGATTCATGAAGATTCTGGTTCTCAACTCAGGCTCGGCCACACTCAAGACCAATCTCTACGAGATCGCAGCCGCGCCGCCCGAGGATCCTCCCGCAGCAATCTGGGAAGGCCTGATCGAATGGGAAGGGAACTGGGCGGCGATTCGCACCTCAGGCCCCGCGGGCGTCCGCACGCAAACTCGCATTCAGATCAGTTCCCGCAAACAGGTCACTGAACAGCTTCTGAGCGACCTTTGGACCGGCGCTGCGCCCTTGTTGAAGGGTCCCTCAGCAATCGGCGTCGTCGGCCACCGCATCGTGCATGGCGGCGCGGAATTCAGCCAGCCCACGGTCGTCACGCCGCACCTGAAGGACGTCGTTCGCCGAATGTCGGAATTCGCGCCGCTGCACAATCCGTTCGGTCTGGAGGGAATTGAAATTATTGAGGAGATTTTGAGCGGAGTTCCGCAGGTCGCCGTTTTCGATACCGCTTTTCACACGAAGATTTCGGAAACAGCTTCGACCTACGCGGGCCCGTACGAATGGCGCGCGCGCGGAATCTGCCGCTACGGGTTTCACGGCATCAATCACGAGTATTGCGCGCATCGGGTAGCGCGAATGCTCGGGCGCGATCTCGATTCGCTGCGAATCGTCACATGTCATCTTGGCAACGGCTGTTCGCTGGCTGCTGTGCGCGAAGGGCGCAGCGTCGATACGACCATGGGCTTCACTCCGCTGGAAGGCTTGATGATGGGAACGCGCGCAGGCTCGATCGACCCTGGCATTTTGATCTATCTCATGAGGCAGGATCATCTCACTGCGGATCAACTCGACGAACTGCTGAACAAGAAATCAGGACTTGCAGGCATTTCAGGAATTTCCAACGATATGCGCGAAATCGTGTCGGCGATGAAAGCCGGAAATCCGCGCGCCAAGCTCGCCTTTGACATCTTCATCCATCGGCTGACTTCATTCATCGGTTCGATGGTCGCCGTGCTCGGCGGCGTCGACGCTTTGGTCTTCACCGCAGGAATCGGCGAGAATTCTGCGGAAGTTCGCGCGGCTGCTTGCGCGAGCCTGGAATTTCTCGGCGTCAATCTCGATACAGCCAAGAACTCGCGGGTGGCTCAAGACTGCGATATATCTACAGCTGACTCCCGCGTCCGCATTTTGATGATCCGCGCACAAGAAGATTGGGCCATCGCGCGCGCATGTTGGAGTCTCACTCGGGCAGGCGGACCGTCATCCTAAGTGGTACCGCGCCGAACTGTTCTCCCGGTGCCTCGATGTGCGGACCGATCTCAATAATTTTTTGCTTGCGCCCTTCGTTGCACCGGCGTATGAGTGGCCTTGTAGGAGCTATCGCGCGGAGGGAGAATGACTCCACCGGGCATAGATTCTTAACACCGTTTCGCACACCGCTCTTGCGGTGCGAACCGACGGCAGCGCCATCGACGCTGCCGCGGCTAAGCAAACGAACAAAACGGGGAGCTGCCAGGCTCCCCGTTTTGCATTTCAGGACGCGCACCGCAGAACATCGGGGAGGCAGAGTCAAGGTCTGCCGCAACCCGTCGGAAGCGACAAAACTCCGACCTATTTTTTCCGCCGTTTTTCCCATGCATGATACGCAGCCGGGATGAAAGAAAGGACGATCACAGCAGCGATGACGTAGTGGATCTTCTTGTCGACGTGGGGCACCGACCGGCCGAGCGTGTAGCCGACGAGCACCATGCTCCACACCCAAAGCAGTCCGCCAAAAATGTCGCAGATCAGATAGCGCCTGTAACTCATCCTCGCCGCGCCCGCGACCGGCGGGCAAAACGTGCGAATGATAGGAATGAACCGCGCCATGATTACCGTCTTTCCGCCGTACCTCTCGTAGAAATCGTGCGCTTCCTGCAAATGTTCGTGTTTGAAAAACCGCGAGTCCTTTCGCCCATACAAGCTGATGCCGGCTTTTCGGCCGATCGCGTAGCCGAGTTGATCTCCAGCGATCGCGCATAGCGTCACGAGCGAGAGCAGCCATCCCAGCCGCAGCTGGCCCGACGCCGCGAACACGCCCGCCGTCACCAGCAGAGAATCGCCCGGCAGGAAGAATCCGACAAACATGCCGGTTTCAACGAACACGATCGTACACACCAGCACAGTGCCGCCCCATTGAATGAGGCCCCTGACGTCATAAATCTGTGCCAGCAGATGCTTTAGGGCGTCCACGTTTTGTGCGATTTCAACCCGTTGTGAGCGTAACCCAGGATCGTAAATCTATTGTTTACAATATCATAAAAAGAGCTTCGATTTGTCCTGCTCGATAATCGTTGGTTCTAGTACCTGTCTCTCACCAATTCTAGCCCCCTGTACCATTGGGCAGGCCGGACCCCTGCCCGAGAATTCAGGTGTTCGAGGAGTGGAATCACGGGAGATGACACCGATGGAAGGTGGCTACGCAGTTTGGATGGGGCAACCGGTCATTCTGAGGGTGGCGACAGGCAGCCTCCGCGTGCCTCTGCGCGGACGGCTGATGTCCGAAACCGACGACGTCGTCCGCCTGCGCATTGCTGATAGCTGGGACGTAGACATCTTCAAGTCCATGGTTGTCGCTGTCGAACACGACGTCCCGGTCCACGTCCTCAACTGAGGTGATTTCATGAACGGACTGGCCAGAACGAATTGGAGAACTAACCGCACGGTCGCGATCGCGATTCCGTACTCGGCCGGTTTTGAGGATCCTTTCATGCGGGAAAGACTTGTCGCGATTCGCGACACGGTCATCGTCTTCGGTCTGCAGGTGGTCTTCCGGTTGACGATGTTCTTTCGGCATCTGAACTATTAGTTTCTCTCCGCCGCGAGCGCACTTGGTTCGTGCGCGGCGGATGCAGCGGATCGATTTCTCGGCCCAGTAGTCCCTCTAACCCCCAACCCCGGGTCTGTCCCCCTCAGACCCGGGGACCTCCTCTCCGCGCTACCGTTTGTTCTTTGGCGATTCCGCCTTGATTCTCTTTGACTCCGCGCGCGATTCGATGACACCATTCCGCAGCTTCCGCGTACATGAAACTCTCTCTCGCCGATTGGTTGGTTATCGCGGCGTATCTGCTTTTCACACTTCTGCAAGGGCTGTATTTTCGCCGTCGCTCGGGCCGCAGCACCGCCGATTATTTTGTCTCTGGCCGGCGAGCCGCGTGGTGGTTGATCGGGACTTCCATGGTCGCCACCACTTTCGCCGCCGATACTCCGCTCGTCGTCACGGGCTACGTCTACACGAATGGAATCGCGGGCAATTGGATCTGGTGGAGCATGCTGCCCGCGGGAATGATGACCGTATTTCTCTTCGCGCGTCTCTGGGTTCGCTCCGGCCTGTTGACGGATGTCGAATTCGCCGAGATGCGTTACGGCGGCAGGCCCGCGGCATTTCTTCGCGGCTTTCGCGCGCTTTACCTCGGCTTGCTTGTAAATTGCGTCATTCTCGGTTGGGTCACCAAGGCGATGACGACCATCGCCTCCGTTGTGCTTGGTATCGATGATCGCGCCGCGCTCGCGCTTTGCATCTTTTTTCTGATTCCGTTCACCGGAATTTACGTTTCGCTCGGAGGCCTGTGGGGCGTTCTCTGGACCGACCTCGTTCAATTCGTTTTGAAAATGGGTATAGTGATCGCTGTCGCATGGTACGGTGTCGCCGCGGCGGGCGGTGTTCGTGCGCTTCTCTCGCGGCTCGCGGCAATGCGCGTCGCCGCAGGCGCGGGAACAGCAAATGTCACTTCGTTTTTCCCCGATTTTTCGCGCGGCCTGTTAAGTGAATCGCTTTGGACGATTCCCGTGCTCACTTTCTGTGTATATCTCGGCGTGCAATGGTGGGCGTTCTGGTATCCCGGCTCAGAACCGGGAGGCGGCGGCTATGTCGCGCAGCGGATATTGAGCGCGCGCAACGAACGTGATGGCTTGCTGTCGGTGCTCTGGTTCAACTTCGCGCATTACGCCTTGCGCTCCTGGCCGTGGATCATGGCGGCACTCGCTGTCGTCGTGTTGTATCCACACCTCGCGCATCCCGAGTCTGGTTATGTGCTTCTCGCCGTGGAACATCTTCCGCGTGCTGCACGTGGTCTCTTGGTCGCTGGATTTCTCGCCGCGTTTATGTCGACCGTCGGGACCCATCTCAATTGGGGCACTTCCTACGTCGTTTCGGACTTCTACCGTCGCTTCGTTCGTCGCAGCGCGGCTGAATCGCATTACGTCGCAATCTCACGCTGGGTCACAATCCTGCTCGTCGTCCTCGCGGCGTCTGTGGCGTGGCAACTTGCGTCGATTCGCTCCGGATGGGAAGTGCTGCTTGAAATCGGCGCAGGCACGGGCAGCGTCTATTTGCTGCGCTGGTATTGGTGGCGGGTGAACGCTTGGAGCGAGATTGCCGCGATGGCGACTGCCCTGTTGGTTTCACTCGCGATTCGCTCGACGTCGCCGTTTACAGGTTCTGAGCCGGCCGTTTTCGCCAAGCAGACTCTCGTCACCACGCTGGTGACCACTGCCGCATGGATCAGCGTTACGCTCTTGACGCATCCCGAGCCTCGCGAGACACTTCTACGTTTCTATAGGTGTGTCCGGCCGGATAGTCTGGGCTGGAAGCCCATAGCCCAATTGGCGCAGGACATTGTCCCCGGGCATGACTTGGCCGGGAACCTGGGCAATTGGATTCTGGGCTGCGGGGTCGTATATTGCGCGCTGTTCGGGATTGGAAAGTTGTGCTTGCTTTCTTGGCGGGTCGGCGTTTTACTCCTCGCGGCTTCGGTAGGGTGCGGGGCACTGTTGTTTCGCCGAATGGCTGAACATCCGGTCTCTTGACGTTGTTTAAAGATGCGCTGGGCGTTTGTGCGGTTTGCGGAGTGGTCAAGTTTGGGGTCGGGCCACAGTTGACAATCGGTCCAAGACATTGAGAAAAAAGCTGTTGCGATTAGCGCCTTAAATCAGGCTGCACGGGGAGCGCCATACATGAGGATCGCGGGCATCGGTAGCGCCTTTCCAAAACACTATTACAGGCAGGAAGTGCTGGTCGAGGCTCTGAAGAACGACTGGCGCCATCGGCTGCCGAATCCGGATATCCTCGATCGGCTCGATGAAAGCATGAAGGTGGACGGGCGTTTCACGGCACATCCCATCGCCTTCTACGAGTCGATGCACACGTGGGGTCAGGCGAACGACGCGTGGATCGACGTCGGGCTTGAGATTGGGCAAGAGGCGCTCTGCCGCGCGCTGGCCGGAGCGGGCATCGAGCCCGAAGAACTCAGCGCGATTTTCGTCACTTCAGTCACTGGAATCGCGGCACCGTCGCTCGACGCGCGGCTCGTGAACCGCATGGGTCTGTCAACTAATATCAAGCGCATACCAATTTTCGGACTCGGCTGCGTTGCCGGGGCTGCTGGAATCTCACGGGCGGCGGATTATGTTCGGGCTTACCCGGATCAGGCCGCCGCGCTGCTCTCGGTCGAGCTCTGTTCCCTCACTCTGCAGCGCGACGACCTCTCGATGGCGCACCTGATTTCCGCTTTGCTTTTCGGCGATGGCGCCGCCGCAACCGTCGTTTTTGGAGACAATCGGAAATCGCACGGGCCCGAAATCCTCGCGACGAAATCGATTCTTTACCCCAACACCGAAAGAGTGATGGGTTGGGACATCTCCGAAAAAGGCTTCCGCATCGTATTGTCACCAGAAGTTCCGGACACAGTTGTGAAACACCTCGGCGAGGACGTCGACGTTTTCCTCGCAGAGCAAGGACTGAGCCGGAACGATATCAAGAGCTGGGTCATGCACACTGGCGGCCCCAAGGTTTTGGAGGCAACCGCCCAGGCTCTTGGTATCACGAAGAGCGATCTGGAGGCGTCGTGGGAATGCCTCCGGAAAGTTGGCAATCTTTCTTCGACTTCCGTCCTCCTTGTTTTGGAGGATGTGTACAAACATCGCAGGCCCAAGCCCGGATCGTTCAGCATTCTCGCGGCGATGGGGCCTGGCTTCTGCGCGGAGCTGGTGCTGCTGCGATGGTGACGACGATGGGGGTGGCGGGCATTGCAGTCCGATTTGATCGTCGTCGGCGGAGGACCCGCCGGCTTGGCAACTGCGATTGCCGCGAGTCTCAAGGGACTCCGCGTCATCGTAATCGATGCGCGCAAACCTCCAATCGACAAAGCATGCGGTGAAGGCATCCTGCCTCATGGGGTTGCGGCCCTTCGCGGCCTCGGCGTCAATCTCGATTCCACGACAGCGATTCCATTTTGCGGCCTGAGTTTTTCAGACGACGAATCCTCGGTGAACGGCACGTTTGCGTCCGGCACGGCGTTTGGCATTCGCCGCACCGCGTTGCATCGTCTTCTTGTAGAGCGCGCAACCGATTTGGGAGTCTCCTTCGCATGGGAATCGCGCGCGATGCAATTTGATTCGAGCTCAGTCCACACGAGCAAGGGATCGTTTTCCTACACATGGCTGATCGGCGCGGACGGCGAGAGATCGGCCGTTGCGAAATTCGCGGGACTCGCTCCGCACCGCCGCCTTCGTCCGCGTTTCGGCTTTCGACGCCACTACGCAATCGAGCCTTGGAGCGATCGCGTCGAGTTTCGCTGGGGCGACAAATGTCAAATCGCAGTAACGCCGACCGGGCCGCGAGAAGTCTGCGTCTCATTTTTCACCAGTGATCCGGCGAATCGCATCGATCGTGGGCTGCGGCTATTTCCGGAGGTGGCGCGTCGAATTCGGGACGCGCGTCCGCTTTCATCGGAAGCGGGAGCCATCACGATTCTGCGACGCGCGCGCGCCGTCACGCGCGGCAACGTCGCTTTGGTCGGCGACGCATCATGTACCGTGGACGGCATCGCTGGAATGGGCCTCAGCCTCGCATTGCAGCAAGCTCTCCACCTTGCAGACGCTCTCGGGAAAGATAAACCTTCGCAATACGAGTCCGCTCATCGGCAACTTGTTCGCACGCCGATGCGCATCACGCGGCTGCTGCTTGCCATGAATGCGAGCTCCGCGCTTCGCCGCAAGTTGCTCCGACTTCTCGCCAGTAAGCCGGTACTCTTCTCGCGTATGATTTCGATTCACGGGAGCGAATCCACTGCACGCGCCATTGGTGCTGCCGAAATTCTGAATCTCGGCTGGCGCGCGATCTGGGCCTGAGCCATGTGCCAACTGATTCATCTGCGTCGCGCGCGCGCTATCAGTGCCATTTTCGCCGCGGTGTTCGGTCTGCTTGGATTTGCTCCGACGCTGCAGGCGCAGGAGATCACCGTCGATTTCGATCCCGCCGCGACAAAGGTCGACTTCACGCTCGCTGCGACGATGCACACCGTTCACGGCACGTTCAAGCTCAAGAGCGGCCAGATTCACGTGAATTCTTCTACTGGCAAAGCGAGCGGCGTGATCGCCCTGGACGCGACCACCGGCAACACCGACAACAGCTCGCGCGACAAGAAGATGCACGGCGAAATTCTCGAGAGCGCCAAGTTCCCCGAAATCACTTTCACGCCGAATGACGTGAAAGGCGATCTCGCCGCAATCCTTACGCATCAGACTGCCGCGCAAGTCGAGGTCGCAGGCGTTTTTCGCCTGCACGGCCAGGATCATGACGCGACGCTGAAGATCTCCGCGCAGCCGGGAGCATCGGGGCACATCGACGCGACTTCGCAATTCTCGGTCCCTTACATCCAATGGGGCCTGAAGAGTCCGAACACATTCTTGCTCCACGTGGCTGATTCAGTTGATGTGACTGTGCATGCTTCGGGGAAAATCTCAGCGTCTCCCTGAATTCGAATTGCGCGACTTGTGATCGGCGACTTTTTTCTGCTGCCGTAGTAACCTGCCTTGAGCGGCTCGGCGAGCCGCACCAAATTTTCGGGAGACAAACCAGATGAAAGTTGGCGCGCGCAATCGAATCCTCGGTAAGGTGACGGACATCAAGAAGGGTGGCGTGATGTGTCTCGTGAAGCTGACGATTCCTGCGTCGTCGCGCATGGCTTCGGTGATGACGCTTGAGTCGCTCAAGGAACTCGGAATCCGCAAGGGCGACAAAGTCGAAGTCGTCGTCAAAGCCGTCAACGTGTTGCTCATGAAGAGCTGACCGGCTATCGCCGAGTCGCTGCCAGCCCAATCGTTCGCGCATTGGCCGGCTCTACTGGCGGGATTTGCCCTTTGCCGATTTTTCGGGAAGCTCGAAGACCCAGATCGCCGCGCCATGATCCGGCGGATTTTGAATTTCCGGCACGAGCACCGGATACGTTCCCGTGATCGGTCCGCCGCTCCCAACAGTCAGAGCCAGATACTGCTTTCCACCCACGGTGTACGTGATCGGGCATGCGTCCGGAACGTCGTTCAAGCGCACCTGCCAGAGCGTTTCGCCCGTTGCGTCGTCGTACGCTTGGAGATTCCGGTCAAACGAGCCGGCGAAGGCCACTCCTCCCGCGGTGTCCAGCAGGCACGTAGTTTGCGGCGCGCGCTGGCGATCCATCCACAAAACCTTTTTCGTTTCGAGATTGAAGGCTTCTACGCGGCCGATTTTTCCGTCGCTATCGGGCCGCGTGCGGATGAACCAGTTCACGCCCGAGGTCAAATTCCCGCGTTCCCCAAGTGGCGCCGGAATTAGGTCCATGCACGATTCGTTCAGCCCCACGTAGACGATTTTTCTCGACGCATCATAGGAGCCGGCAATCCAGTTTCGCCCGCCTCCCGGGTGCGGGCAAATCATGTGAGGCTTGCCGTCTCCGACGATCACGTCCGGATTGATCGTCTTCTCGCCGGTTTTCGGGTCGATCGCCGAGATCACGTTTTGTATGCCTAGATCGTGCGAGAAAACATATTTTCCGGTCGCGGCGTCCATGCCTTCGTAGATTCCCATTTTGCCGGAAGTGACTACGAGCTTCTCGTTGGCGCCATTTACAGGCAGGTGAATCAACTGCTGCTCGAACGCCCAGTCGAGATCCCACTGATCGTTGTGCACGTGCTGGAAATACCAGACGAGCTTGCCTGTGTCCGGATCGAACGCGAGTGTGGAATCGGTATAGAGGCCGTCATTCGAGAAACCCGGGAGTCGATGCAGCACCGGTCCTGTGTCGTAGGTCTGTCCGACTCCGAAGTACGCGAGCCCAAGCTGCGGATCGTAGCTCCCGGCCGTCCACACCGACGCGCCATTACGCTTCTCAGCGGGCAAGCCGTTCCAACTGTCTCCCGGCTCGCCCGGCTGGGCAATGGAATGAAATCGCCACGCCTCTTTCCCCGTTTCAACGTCCAGCGCGACGATGAAATTTCCACCCGGCGCCTGGCCTGCGATGCCTTGCATCACTTTGCCCTTTGCGACGAGCGGGCCGCCGGTAATCTGGTATCCCTTCTTGTAGTCCGCGAGCGGCGTATCCCAGACGGCGTTGCCGGTCTTCACATCGAGCGCGACCAGGTGATCGTCGGAGGTCGGAACGATGAGCTCGTCGCGATACAACGCGAGGTTGCGTTTCTGATTGGGACGTACGTCGTTTGGCAGTTGACGCGAGTATTGCCAGAGTAAGTCGCCAGTCACGGCGTTCAGTGCTTGCACCTTGTCGCCGTAGCTTTCGACGAAAAGTACGCCGTCATGTTCGAGCGGCGTGTTTTCGTTCGCTCCGTTGGGCAACGACCAGGCCCACTTCACGCGAAGCTCGGACACGTTGCTCTTGTTGATCTGCTTCAGCGGACTGAAACCGTGATCGTCGTAGGTGCGCCGCCAGAGGAGCCATTCGCCGGGAGGCGGATTTTGCAGCAGCTCATCGGTGACGGGCGCAAATTTTTCGAGCGGATTCGGCAGCACGACCGGGGTCATCGGCGGAGCGAGAGGCGAGAGCGGCATCATCGGCGCCGAGCGCATTGTCGCGCCGCGTGGAATCTGCATCGACGCGAGCGCTTTCGTGTCCGTCGGCAAAGCTGCTTGACCAGCCTGAATGCCATTCTGCTGAAGCAGGTACGCGACGATCTGCGCAGCCGCCACCGGGCCGAGCTGCCCAGGCGTAGCAGGCGGCATTTTCGTGTTCACGAAAGTGAAGAGCTCTTCGGCAGATTTGCCGCCCCAGTTGTTGCTGAAAGAGATTCCGTTGAGCGCGCTGGCGAATGCGCTGCCGCCGAGCGCCTGCCCGTGGCAGCTTCCGCAGCTTGCCGCGTAGAGGCTTTTGCCCTGTGCCGCTTGCTCGGCCGTGTACGTCGCGATGTTGCGGCTATTGAAATCCTGCGCTTCAGCAGTCGCGGCCACAAAGGCCACCATGCCCAACGTAATCGCGGCAGTTGTACGCGTTATCGTCCGCAAATTCATTTTTCCTCCGAGAAAGCACAAGACTCGGGCCCAGGCCAGGACGCTTTTTCAGCGAATTGACGTTCCTTGAAAATTTGGCGATTAGGACCGATCACCGTCGTTTGTTTGCAATAACTTAGGCCGGATTCTACTAAACGAATTTGGCGATTAGAAAACCTTAGGCGAAGCCATCGCTCGGGAACGCTCATCGATTCGAGGAGCAAACGTGTGCGGTTTTCGTTCCGGTGCGTAGAGGTCACTAGTGGCGCGCTTTTTGGGGCAGCGTCTTGCGTCGGAGTATACCGGCGTCGCTCTTGTTGATCAGCCAAATCGTCGCTCACGTAGTTGCTCCTTTCGGGGGGAACGATCTCCCAGTCTCGACTGATTTCCCAAGCTCGCCTTACCGGGGTCTTGGGGGCCCCTGCTGCCGTCGACCTAGGAGCCGTTTCTGGTGCCCCAACTCACGCTAGCACACGATGTAATCGAAAATGTCAAGTCAAGTCTGTGGACTTCGCCGGGAGATGAAGAGCCGCAGCGCCACCGTCACCGCGCATTGAATCACTGTTCGCGGGTGAACGCCAGTCCCGTTCCCAACTCGTCCTCTTGAGGCGCCTCAAGGAGACCAAAAGTACGCGGCGGGTCAACTTCCGGTTACCCCGTTTACCGGTACTTGAGCGGCAAGTCCTCTAGTTGCGTTGCGAAGCAGGCTGCGAGAATCTCTTTTTCAAGTAGTTGCCGCGACCATTGGTAACGTTCAGAATACGAGCGGCTCCCTTTGCGTGACTCGTGATCGTTCGTCCTTTTGTCTGAGTTTCTGGACATGATGCTGCTGAACATTATCAACATCGTCCTCATACTAGTGGCGGCGGGCTACGTAGCCGGGCAGGTGCGGAAGCCAGATCGCTTTATCGGCCGGCTCTTCGCCATGCTGATGAACCGGTCGCACTCCAAACTCACCGACTGGGGTTTGTCGCACGTTCAGATCGGGAAGGCTTTCCACATTTTGGATGTGGGCTGCGGTGGGGGGCGGACCATCGAAAAGCTGGCGGCAATGGCTCCGACCGGCAAGATTTATGGGATCGACTACGCGTCGGGAAGCGTCGCGGCATCGCGCGCGAGGAACAAGGAGCTGATCCGGGACGGCCGCGTGGAGATTCAACTGGCGACGGTCTCGCAGCTGCCGTTTGCAGCGGGCGCATTCGACCTGGTGACGGCGATCGAGACGCAATACTTCTGGCCAGACCTGGTGAACGACATGCGCGAAATTCTGCGGGTCCTCAAGCCGGGTGGAACGTTAGCGGTGATTGCAGAAACCTACAAAGGCGGCGCTCGCGACGCCGCGCTGGGGCCAGTGATGAAGATGTTGGGCTCGCCGAGCCTCGGCGTGAAACAACACCGCGAACTGTTCACGCAGGCTGGCTACACAGCCGTTGAAGTCTTCGAGGAGCGCAACGCGGGATGGATCTGCGTCACCGGCAAGAAGGCCGACGCTTGATTTCCTAAGCGCCAATCGTTTTGGAAGGGTGGGCACTTACGTTGCCGAGAGTTGGCGCGGACTCGAACAAATTCTTTCCCACCCTTGAAAGGCAAAGGGTGGGGCACCCAACGGCGTGGTATGGAGCGCGTGGGACAGGCGAAGTAACTTTTCACACCGCAACTCAGTACTGAAACTGATAGGCAAGACGAGCATCAGTGGGCCACCCGCCACACGCGCCGGGTCCAAACAAATTCTTGAACAAATTGGCCTCGGGGACAGTCTTCATGAGTGAGGGCGGACAGTTGGTGGCGGGAGAGCTGATTCTGGGCGAGGCGCGGACGGCTGCGCGCAGCGAAGACGAGGCAGTCGAGAACCTCGTCAAAGAGCACGCGAGACTCGTCTATCGAGTCGCATACGCGGTGTTGCGTGGGCATCACGACGCGGAAGACGCGGTGCAGGACACGTTTTTGCGCGTGCTGCGGTTCGGCAGGCGGCTTGCAGCGGTGGAAAATCGGAAGACGTGGCTGGCGCGGATCGCTTGGCGTGTGGCCATCGACCGAAGCAAGAGTCGGAGACGCAAGCGCGAAGTGGCGCTTGAGCATTCGGATCACGCCTTCGGCGAGATCGCGGCAGCGGATGCGACTGCTGATGAAGCGCTGGAGGGTGCGCGGATTGTGGCGGCGCTCGAAAAGTTGATCGCTGGGCTGCCGAAGAAATTGCGCGAGCCGCTGATCCTTTCGACGATCGAAGAGATGTCGCCGCGCGAGGTAGGTACGGTGCTAGGAATTGGTGAGGCTGCGGTACGGTCCCGAGTGTTTCGAGCGCGGCAAATCCTAAAAGAGAAATTGGCAGCTCAAGGGGAGCGGAAGTGAGGAGTAGCAATATGCGGGGCGAAAATTCCGAGCGCGACCGTGAACTCGATGCGGCGCTGGCGTCGTACGCGGCAGTCGAGCCGCGGGCCGGCCTGGAGCAGCGCGTTTTGGCAAATCTTCGGGCGAAACGGCAGGACAATTCGGCGCGCGGCCGGTGGCGATGGCCGGTGCTCGCTACGCTGGCTGTGGCGGTGTCGATTGTGGTGGTTTCGCCGACTTGGCGGACCGTGAGCAAAGCATTTCATGCCGCGACAGCGCCTCGCGGCGCATCGCGTCAACACGTCGCGAGTGCTTCCGAGCCTGCGATCGCGGCGCAGAACAATATCGACAAGCCCGGGTCAGGAAGTGAAGTTTTGCAGGAGCGTGCGCAGTCAGCCGTGCTCGCGAAGAGCAATGCGGTGAGTGATCCTATCGCGCGTGAGTTGCCGCAAACCGAAAGGTCCGCCGGGGCAGCGCCAAAACTAGACCGATTTCCAGCGCCGGAGGCGCTAAGCGAGCAGGAAAAGCTGCTGGTGCGATTTGTGGAAGATGATCCGCAGGAAGCTGTGCTTGTGGCCGAAGCCCAGGCCGCGCAATTGCAGCGCGAAGACGAGGAAATAGAAAAGCTTCGAAACAGCGCACAGCCGGAGCAGGCAAAGCCATAAGAGAGGAATTCAAGAACAAGGAGAGCAGAGATGACCAAGACAGGACCGCTAGCAGCCGCATCAATCGCGGGGCTTCTTTTGTACGTTGCGATGGCCCCGGCGCACGCGCAAGACGCCGCTCCGCGTGCAGCTGAAGCAACGCGCCAGGCTTCGCCATCGCCGCATTCCTATCGACTGGACTACGCGCTGACTGAGCTGGAAGACGGGAAGAAAATCGACTCACGACAATATTCGCTCAGTCTGGGTGGCGGGACTCAAGGCACGCAGCCGTGGCAAGGAGAAGTGCAAATCGGCACGAGGATCCCCGTGGTCATGAAGAGCGACGGCTCAATTCAATACGTCAACGCGGGCACCAAAATCGTTGGCTTCATCAGCACGCGCGAGGGCACTCAGCTGCTGCGAACTAACTGCGATGTCTCGAGTGTGGCCCCGGACGAAGCCAACGTGGATGGCCGCCCGATCTTGCGCACGCTCACGATCGTGAACGAAGCGCCCATCGCGCTGGGCAAAGCGGTGCTGGTGGGCACGGCGGACGATTCCAACTCGAAGCGGAAGTTTGAACTCGAAGTGACGGTCACGGAGATCAACTAGCAACGGTTAGTCGCCTAACCGGAAGTTGGTCGAGCGCGCGTACGCGGTCTGCGTTGACGTTTGGAGGCTCCGGCTACGACCGGCGCGCTAACTTCCGGTTTTCAAAATCAGCTTGCCGACGGTTTGGCGGCCTTCGAGGAGGCGGTGCGCCTCGGCGGCTTGCGCGAGCGGGAATGTGCGGTCGACGCGCAGCTTGAGCCATCCTTCGCGCAGGCCGGCGAAGACATCGTTTGCGCGGCGGAGCAACTCCTCGCGCGTGACCATGTAGTTGAAAAGCGCGCCGCCGGAAATCGTGAGCGATTTCGTCATCAGGGAATTGGGGACGACGGGATCGGCGGGGCCGCTGGCCATGCCGAAGACGGTCGCCCAGCCGCGCGGCTTGAGCGCGTCGAAATTTTTCGTGAAGGTGGTCTTGCCCACGCCGTCGATCACGTAATCGACGCCCTGGCCGTCGGTGACCCTCTTCACGCCGTCGACGAAATCCTGCTTGGTGTAATTGATCACGTGATGCGCGCCCGCTTCGCGAGCCACTTTGGCTTTCTCGTCGGTTGAGACCGTGCCGATTGCGACGGCTCCCATGTGCTTTAGCCATTGCACGAGAAGTAGTCCCATGCCGCCCGCCGCCGCGTGGACGAGAACCGTCGATCCGCGCTTGATCGGATAAAACTCGTGCAGAAGGTAGTGCGCGGTGAGCCCTTGCAGGATCACGGCGGCGCCATCGTCGAAGCTGACTTCTTTCGGTAGCGGCGCGAGCTGCGCGGCGCTGACGACCTGATATTCGGCGTAGGAGCCGACGTTTCTAGTCGCGTAGGCTACGCGGTCGCCCGGTTTCACGTCGCTCACGCCATCGCCGACCGATTCGACCGTGCCCGCGCCTTCGATTCCCGGCGTGAATGGGAAAGGAATCGGCATGCGCGCCGCGCCGTTGCGAAAATAGATGTCGGCGTAGTTCACTCCCGCGGCGTGGACGCTGACCAGAACTTCGCCCTTGCCGGGCTTCGGCTGCGGGATGTCTTCGAGTTTCAGAACGCTCGGATCGCCATATTGAGCTACGCGAATTGCTTTCATTGCGCCTCCTGCCTCGATTACAACATGCGTCCGTGAATCCCTAAATCACAATCCCGGGGCTAAAGCCCCTTGAAAGGGATGCTCGCTTCCGCACGGCCTGAAGGCCGTGCTCCCCGGACTAAAGTCCGGGGCTTCCACCGACCAAGTCATCAGCAGCGCCGCATTGGTGCGCGAGGTGAATGGGAAGCGTCGCGCCAAGCATGGTCGCCGGGCGCGTCTGATCCCCCAGGCTCGACTAACCGTCGACCTGGGGGCCCCTCTTGCTGTGCCCCTACGGACAAAACCTCAAACCGCCGGCGAGACGCCGGCGCTACTCTTCGTCGGTGATGTGCAATTCTTTGGCGCGCTGCGCGGCTTTCATCACGGCTTTGATCAATGTGACGCGCAGGCCGCCCTCTTCGAGCTCGAGAATTCCGTCGATCGTGCAGCCGGCCGGAGTCGTGACGGTGTCTTTCAGAAGCGCGGGATGATGTCCCGTTTCGAGCGCGACTTTCGCGGCGCCCAGCGCCGTCTGCGCGGCGAGAAGCGTCGCCAGCTCGCGCGAAAGACCTGCCTTCACGCCGCCTTCGGCGAGCGATTCGAGAATGATGTAGATGAACGCCGGGCCGCTGGCGGAGAGACCGGTGATCGCGTCCATATTTTTTTCGTCGGCGACGACGGTGCGGCCGACTGCCCCGAAAAGTTTCTGGGCAGTCTCGACGTCCTTTTCGCTCGCGAATTTTCCCCTGGCGATTGCGGTAATTCCCTCGCCGACCATCGACGGCGTGTTGGGCATCGCGCGAATCACCGGAACTTTTGCGCTGAGGCGCCGCTCGATGTAATCGGTTGGGACTGAGGCAGCAATCGAGATCAAGAGCTTCTTTTCGTTGAGCTCGTGCTTGATTTCGTCGACCACGTGGCCGACCGTCTGCGGTTTCACGCACAGCAGGATTACGCTGGCTTTCTTCACGGCTTCGCGGTTGTTGCTCGTGGGCGTCACGCCGAGCTGCGAGGCGCTTTTGCGCTCACGGCCGGCATGCTGCACGGTCGCGAAAATGTTTTTCGGCGAGACGAGTCCGCGCTTCACAAACGCCTCGATCAAGATTCCGCCCATTTTCCCCGCGCCCAACACCGCAAGACGCATCTGGGACTTAGACTCTGCCATTCGACACGTTCCTCATTGCTCGATTTGCTCGCGCCATCGATTCCGATGGCTCATTCGATTTTGCGCGTTGGGCTTACCGCCCGCGCGGTCGCCGCATCCAAGCAAGCACGGGGCATGATACAGGAGGAAGCGGCGGCGTTGAAAGCCTTCGCCGAGCTTTTGGAACTCTGGGGTGCGCTCGTAGGAATTCTGGTCAGACATGACTGAGGAAAGCGAAGTTTAGGGCTAGAGGGGCTAAATGCGGACAAAATCGCTCGTAGATCCAATGAAAATTCTGTGCGGCACGGTGGTGACTTTAGGGTTTGGCGCGGCGCTATCGCTCGCCGCGGCGCCGGCCTTTGCGCAGGGCGCAGCGGCTGGCCCGATGGCGCCGGCGGCTCCTTCTGACAGACCGATCGACCAGGCCGAGCCCGCCGCTAAAGCGCGGCCGATGACAATTGGCGACAAGCCGAATCTCTCCGGCTCGTGGGTGCTCAACAAAGATCAAAGCGACGACGCTCGCAAGGCGATTGAGGACGCGAGAGGATCGTCGGGCCAGAACGGCAACGGTCAGCCGCGGTGGGGAGGCGGCGGACCCGGTGGCGGCGGAGGTAACGGCAATGGCGGCCGTCGGCGCGGCCAGAACGGCGGCGGGCCGGATCCGCTCGATGAACTCTCCCAGCTGACGATCGATCAGACGCCAAGCAGCATCAACGTCACGGGAGTGACTGGCCGCATGCTTGCTTCGTTTCCGGCCGCGAGCCAGTCCCAGCCGAAATCTTCGAGCGACGATTCCAGCGGCGAAGCTGCAAGCGCAGCGCCGCCTCCCACCGTTGAGTGGAAAAACAATCAGCTTGTCGTGATCGAGCCGCAGGGCCGTCGGGGCACCACGACCCGCACGTTCGAACTTTCGCCGGATGGAAAGCAACTCGTCGTCACGACCACAATCGACAATCCTCGCTTCAAGAGTCCAGCGACAATCCGCTTTGTGTACGATCCAGCGTCTGCGAGCGAGTAACGAATTGCTGCCTTGCGACGTCGAAGAGGAATACAGCACGCGCAACTAACTCTATATTAGCGAGGGTGATTTTGGGCCGTTCAATCTGCGCTGGAACTGCAGCACCCCTCGCATGGACGCTCGCCGCGATCGTCCTGGTTTCGCCGGCGACCGTCGCACAGCAGGCTGCCGCTCCGACAGCCGAGCCGCAGCAGCCACCTCCGATGTCGATGACTGCCAGCAACGGTGACACGACGGAGATTGCGAACATTTCTGCCGAGGGTGTGGTTCACACGGTCGACGGATCGCCGATTCCCGGCGCGACGCTTCGCCTTGTGAATAGCGACACGCAGAAAGCATGGATCACGTGGACGGACCTTGCGGGCAAGTTTGAATTTCCGGCCGTTCCTCCCGGGCACTATCGCGCAACAGCAACGCAATTGGGTTTCGAGGAGGCGACCGCGGACGCACAACTCTCTTCCGGAAGCGCAAAGCCGATTGAACTCACCTTGCGCGTCGCTACCTTGGCTGAGCTTTCAGGCGCCGCAGGCAGACCGGGTGGACGCAGATTCGGTGGCGGTCCTCCGGGCGCCAGGGAAGGCGGTCCGCCCCAAGGCGCCGCGCAAGGCGGGACCGCGCCTGGAGGCCGCGGCGGGCGCGGCGGCCAACTTCCTCCGGGCATCCTAAACGCCGTGCAGCAGGGCATGGCTGCGGGCGGCTTTGCGCAGTCCGATCTGGGCGAAGTGGGCGGCGGAGCGGGTGCAGGCGAGGAAGTTTCTGTTGCCGGCGGCGCTGGATTGCAGCCGGGCATCGGAATCGGGGCTGGCGGCGGTTCGTCCTCGGACGCGTTTCTGCTGCAAGGTACGGTCGGCCAGGGGCTCTCGTTCAACGCGCCTGGTGGAATGCCGGGTCCGGCGGGGCTCGGCGGATTTGAGCCGGGAGTTGGCCCCGGCATACCAGGCGTCGCTGGGTTTGCGGGTCCGGGCGGGCCCGGTGGAAACGCCGTGTTCTTAGTCCAGGGAGGCCCAGGCGGTCCAGAAGGTGGACCACCTAGCGGAGGATTTGGCGGGCCCGGAGGGCTATTCGGCGGAGGAGGTGGTGGCAGAGGCGGGCGGGGCGGCGGGGGCGGAGGCGGAGGTTTCCGTCTGTTCCGGCAGAACGTGAATCGCGTGCGATTCAGTTTTTACGACAACTACCAAAATTCAGCTTTCGATGCGAAACCGTTCTCGATAACCGGCGTGCCGGCGCCCAAAGTGGGTCATTACGACGAACGAGCCGGCGCCAACATGGGCGGCCCGCTCAAGATTCCGCACATCTACAACGGCAGCGACCACACGTATTTCTTCGTCAACTACCAGCACGAAACCGTGACGAACCCGATCAATACGTATTCGATCGTGCCGACACCAGATCAGCGAAACGGTTGCTTCACGGCGGGCAGCGTCCTCATGCCGTTCACCACGACGCCGTACACAACGCAGGGCTCCTGCACGATGGGAGAAGTACAGGTTCCCGTCAACCCGATCGCGCAAGGCCTGCTCAAATTCTTTCCCCAGCCGACACCGAATCTGCAGACGACTTCGGGGCAAAACTATCTGCTGCAGGGCACGACGCCGCAGAATACCGATACGCTCAATACGAACGTGCTGCACACGATCAATGCGAAGTGGAACGCGAATGCCGGATACAGCTTCAATTCTCAGCGCGCGACAACCGTAACGAATTTCGCCGAAATCGGCGGAAACAGTTCGACGCGGAACCAGAGCGTGACGCTGGGGCTTTCGCACAATTGGTCGCCGCATGTGGTCGAAAGCGAGCAAGTTGTCTGGAGCCGCAACCGGGTGAAAATTCTGAGCGACAATTCGTTCACGACGAATCTCACCGAAGGGCTGGGAATCAGCGGTGCTTCGACTTCGCCGATCGACTTCGGAATTCCGGCCATCAGCTTCACGAATTTCTCGGGGCTGAGCGATCCGATCCCTTCTCTCGTCCGCAACCAAACGCTGCGGGCTTCCGACAATCTCTCCTGGACGCACGGGTCGCACACGATGCGCTTCGGCGGCGAGATTCGCCGCTATCAGTACAACACCGACTCGAATCCGGTTCCGCGCGGCAATTTCATTTTTACGGGACTCGCGACGGGCAGCGATCTCGCTGATTTCCTGCTGGGCTTGCCGCAAACTGCGAGCGTGCAGTTCGGCGACCCTAATACATATTTCCGCAGCTGGGGATTTTCGGCGTTCACACAGGACGATTGGCGCGTCAACAAAGTGTTCACGTTTCAGTACGGACTTCGCTACGACGCAGTGACGCCGCCCATTGAGCTGTACAACAACGTCGTCAATCTCGACATCACTGACCTCGCCGGGGTCTCTCAGGTGGGAAGAGTCGACGGGCTTCCGTCCGATGGTTTGCCGCGCGCGCTGATTCACGGCAAGTACAATAACTTCGAGCCGCGCATCGGATTCGCGTGGCAGCCGAAATTCCTCAAGCCGAAAACAGTGGTGCGCGGCGGCTATTCGATTTTCTACAACGAGTCGATCTACGCGACGCTCGTGAGAGAGCTGGCGTACCAACCTCCGGTCGATACAGCCCAAACGGTGGTTTCGACCGCGGCCGCGCCGCTCACGCTGGCGACCGGCTTGCTGCCGCAGACCAGCACGATTCCAATTTTGAACACGCAGGCCGTCGCTCCCTTTTACAAGCCGGGTTACGCGCAAATCTGGAATTTGAGCACGGAGACTTCGCTCTCGCAGAATTGGATTCTCGATCTGACGTACACGGGAACGAAGGGCACCGACCTCGACGTGTTGCGCGCGCCCAATCGCGCGCCGCTCGGCACGTCGCAGGCAAACATTCAGAGCCAGCGCATCGATCCCGACGCAACGGGCTTCACGTTCGATCAATCCGGCGCAAACTCGATTTACAACGCGCTGCAAGTGCGCGTCATGCACCGCTTCACGCGTGGGTTTTTGCTCCAGGGGATCTATACCTGGGGAAAGTCGCTCGACGACGCGAGCTCGATCGGCGGAGGCGCCTCGACCGTGGAACAGCAGGACGGAAATCTGCACGCCGAGTACGGGCTTTCGACTTTTGACATCCGCAATCAGTTCCGCGCGGTCTCGATGTGGGAGCTGCCTTTCGGCCAGCGGCGTCGCCTGTGGAATCACGGTTGGAAGGAGCACGTGTTCAGCGACTGGCGTTTGCAAAACATCTTCACGTGGCAGACAGGCACGCCGCAGACGGTGCTGCTGGGCGGCGTCGCGTCTGATAATGGCACCGGCGCGAATTTCTCTCTGCGGCCTGACATTACCGGAAATCCGAACCTGGGAATCTGCGGCGGCACGCGCCAAGCTTATTTCAATACCGGCGTTTTCGCCTTGCCGGTGGATTCAAACGGCAATCTCAGCTACGGAGATGAACCGCGGGGAGCTGTCGAAGGCCCGTGCACGTTCAATTGGAACGCGTCGATTGCGAAGACAATCCGTTTCGGGCCGGAACGGAGGCGAACCGCCAATTTCAGCTGGCAGATATCGAATTTGACGAACACTCCGAACTTCACAGGCATCGGAACCGTACTTCCGTGCGGCCCGTCGCCCAACGGCGTGTCCGGCACGGGAACGGCCGCCGGCCTTGCCTGCGGCAGCATGCTGAGCGGCGGGCAGTTGCGGTCGTTTTTCGGCCGCGTGACGAGCGCAGGCCAAATGCGCACGATGTCGCTGATGGTGCGCGTGAACCTGTAGGGAGCGAGACGAAGAGCATGCGCAGAAAAAGGACGGGACGCTTCAACGAGAGCCGCACCGGACGAATTTCGCTTGCCTTCTTGCTGAGCGCGAGCCTCACTCCTGCGCCGGGACCGTTCGCGCAGCAGCAGCCCGGTCCGCCGCCACCGCCGCCGATCGCATCGTCCGTGCTCCGCGCGCAATCGAATTTGGTCCGCATCGACGTGGAAGTGACCGATTCTTCCGGCAAGCCGATCAAGGGACTGCGCGCCGATCAATTCGAAGTGACCGACGACGGCAAGCCGCAGAAGATCACCACGTTCACGTATTCGGATATCGAGAAGCTCGAGACGGCAGGTCCGGAGAGCGCAGCTCCGGTTGTGGTGGCAGTCGACAATTCGGGTCCGAGGGCTGTATCGGAAGAGAAAATCACGGATCAAACGCGTGACCGGCGGCTGATCGCGCTCTTCTTCGACATGACGTCGATGGAGACCGACGACGTCCTCCGGGCGCACGATGCGGCGGAAAAATTCCTGAAGCAGCAGATTTCGCCGGCGGATCTTGTGGCCGTGATCGTTTTCAGCACGCGCCTAGCCGTGCTCGCCGATTTCACAAACGATCGCGCGAAATTGGAAAAAGCGATCGCGCAGATCGAGCCCGGCGCGGCTTCACAGCTCGCAAACCCACTCTATGCGGCGGCGCAAAACGGCGAATACGACGTGCAGCAGGATACGGGCGACGCGTATACACCCGATTCGACTGAATTCAACGTGTTCAACACCGATCAGAAACTCGAAGCGATCGAGGGAATCTCGAGCGTGCTGTCCGGAATTCCGGGGCGCAAGGCGCTGGTGGAATTCACGGGAGGAATTACGCAGACGGGCGAGGAGAATCGCGCGGAGCTGCGAGCGGCGACCGACGCAGCCAATCGCGCGAATGTCTCGATCTATTCCATCGACGCGCGCGGAATGTTTGCAACGCCCCCGGGCGGCGACTCCACAACTGCGGCCGCGACCGGCCGCTCGATGTTTAGCGGTGCTGCCGTCTATCACCAGACCGATCAGCGCGAGGACACGCGCGACACGCTGGCAACGCTAGCGACCGACACAGGCGGGCGCGCATTTTTCGATCTCGGCGATTTGAGCGACGCGTTCCCGAAGATCCAGCAGGAAAACAGCGGCTACTACCTGATTGGCTACGATCTGCCGAACGCGAAAAAAGACGGAAGCTGGCACGCCGTGCGTGTGAAGCTGAATGCGCCGGGCGTCCACGTCCGCTATCGCGACGGATATTATGCGCCGCGCGACTTTCAGCATCTCGAAAAGGAAGACCGCGACCAACAACTGGCGGACGCGATGCGTTCGGAAAATCCCGAAGTCGACCTGCCGATCGCAGTCGATACGGCGATGTTTCGGATCAGCGATCAGCAGGTATACGTTCCGATCTCTGCGAAACTTTCTTCGAGTGCGCTGGATTGGGCGCAGAAACACGGCAAGCGCGAAGCCGAATTCGATTTCGCCGCCGAGGTGCGAACCGTTCCCGGTGGGCAGGCAGCGGCCTCGCTTCGCGACACGATTACGGTGCATCTGGACGAGCAACGGTTCCAGGAAGTCAATCGCAGCAGCCTTGTCTATCAGGGCGGCGTGGTGCTTGCGCCGGGGAATTACCGGATGAAGTTCGTGGCGCGCGAAAACGAATCAGGCAAAATCGGCACATTCGAACAGGCTCTGACGGTGCCGCAGCGGCCGGCCGCGCGGATGACGCTCAGCTCCGTGCTGCTCTCGAGCCAGCTTGTGCCGGCTGACAAATCGAGGGATGTGGAGACGCGAACGCAGGGCGTCCGCTCGCGGCTCGTCACTTCGCCGCTCGAAATGGCGGGCGAAAAAATCGTGCCAAGCGTCACGCGGTATTTCAATCAGGGACAGACGCTCTACGTGTTCTTCCAGGCGTATTATCCGGAAAAGGACAAGGGCGAGGCGTTAGAGACGGCCTCGCTGCGCGGGGGACTGATCTTTTTCCGCAGCGGCGTGCAGATCAACGCGACTCCCTTGCTTGCGCCTACGGCGATCGACGAGAAGACGCGCACGGCTTCCTTCCGCATCAGCTTGCCACTTGCGAAATTGCCGACGGGACGCTACACCGTGCAAGCCATCGTTATCGCGGCGGGAACGCAGCAATCGGCGTTTGGCCGCGCGTACCTTGCGCTCGAGGAAACACCGCCCGCGAACGCGGCACCCGCTCCGGCAAAGCCGACCACTCCCTGACGAGGCCGCGCCGACAAACGCCAACGGCTCCGATTGCTCGGAGCCGTTGCCATGCACAGAAAATTTCTGCCGACCGCGTCGAGAGCTACTTCTCCTTTTTGTTTTCGTTGGACTCCTTGCCCTTTTGCGGCGGCGGCTCGCGACGCTCTTCCTGTCGCGGCTGCTGCGCGGGAGGCTGCGCCTGTTTCTGATTGAGCGGCGGGTGAACATCGTACATTTCGTCGCGCGCCTTGGGCGGAGGCGTATATTTCATAGCCGGCCGCTCGTTGTACTGCGGCTGTTGCGTCTGTTGTTGCTGCTGTTGTTGCACACTGGCGCCGCCTTGGGGTTGATTGGAGCCGCCGCTCGGTTGCTGGAACGGACGGAAGCCGCCCTGCGGTTGTTGTTCAGCATTACCTCGCGGCTGCTGCTGGGCTCCACCCTGAGCCGGTACGGTTTGCGGCTGCACGTTCGGCTGATTGAGGCGGCCGGTTTGGCCTTGCGTGCCGCCTTGGGGCGCTGTTGGCTGAGCAGGTTGGCCGAAGGAGCGATACCGACCTGTCGGCTGAGGCGCTGGCTGCGGCGCAGGACGAGAAACCGCCGGGTTCAGGCGCGCGACGACCGGCCGCTGCTCGAACGGAGTCGCGGGCTTGGCCGTCGCGACTCGCGCGGTGGACGAGACGTAGCTGCCGCGGGTCGGAGCGATTGGCGACGATTCAACAACGCGTGCGGTTTGAATCTGCTGCGGCGTTACGCGAACGATCGAAGTGGAAACCGGCCGCGCGTTGACGAATGTTTCGCGCGACACCGCTGTGACGGCCCGCTCGTTGCGAGCATAGGTGAAGTTGTTCACGTACGTCGTGTTGTGATTGATGACGACGTTGTTGTAGACGTTGGTGACTTGCGTAACGTTCACGACGCGCGTGTTGGTGATGTTGATGGTCTGCACGTAGCGCGCGCTGCAGCGATAGCCGGGCACATAAACGTCACGCGGACCAAGCGGAAACCACGCGACACCCGCCAATCCGCCACCGAAGGAGACGCCTAGGCTAAGGCCTCCTCCGCCAACGAACGCCACGAGCGCCGGCGCATAAACCGGCCGAACCACGATCGGGCCAGGCACCCATCCCCAGTAGCCGCCGGCGAAGACCCATCGGCCATAATGGAATGGCGCGAATCCCCAGGGTTCGTCGTCAACCCAAGTCCAGCCCCACGGCGCGACATACACCCAGTGGCCAAGCTGATAGGGCGCCCAGCCAACAGCAACGCCGCGCGGGACCCAGACCGCCCCGTAGTCGGGATCGGTTTGCCAATCACCGTAATCGTCGAGATCGTAGTAGCCGTCGACATCGCGCGAAACGTAGCGGGCCGAGACCGCGCGGTTTTCACGCTCGTCGCGGCTGTCGCACCAGTGTTCGAAATCGTCGAATGAAGGTGCGGAAGTCGCTTCGTAGCTGAGCTGGTCGGTGCCCTGAAGCGTGTACTGTTGACCGCTAACGAGATCCCAGGATTCGCCGCCGCCGGTGGCTTCTCCTTCGCCTTCACGCACCACGATGATCGTCGAACCGCCATTCGGGTCGGTTTGCATCCGATACTCGCCGCTTCGGGTTAGGGTAAAAGCCACATTCGGAGTGTCGATTTCGAATGCTTCGCCGGGAGCCAGCCTCCGCACATGGACTTCGATCGTTCCTTGTGCGAGCTGCAGTTGCACGGTGCGATCATCGAGGGTGAGGAACGAAATACCGGTCTCGCTCGACATACGAATCGCCGTGCTGCCGATGTGAACTTCGCCGCGCGAATCTTGGTCAACCCAGAGATTGTCGCCGGTCGTCAGAGGGCGATTCGGATCGGCCTGCACCCAATTCTGATCGCCTGAGACCTGATAGGAGACCGAGCCCTGAATGTAATTGAGGCGCGCCACGCGGCCTGCAGGATCCTGATCGTCCTGCGCAAGCGCAGGGGATGCGAGAATCGAGAGCAGAGCTGCGAAAAAGAGCGTGATTGCGAAAATTGGGCTTGGCTTCATCATTAGAATCCCTCCATGAACTGCAGCGACTGGCTGGGCGAACTGGCCGAGCAGTCAACCACGGACTACACGCCTTTCATTTGCGAATACGGTAGCACTGAATCCATTTGGCTGCACGTAGCTCCGCCCGTAAGCGCCGCGACTCCGAAGTGCCGGAATCGCGGAGTGCAGAGATTCATTCTCAATTTCAGCGAGATCGACCGCTGTGTCCGCCGCCGGAGTGGCCGCCTCCGCCATGACCGCCGCTGCTGCCCCCGCTATTGTGCGATCCGCCGCCGGAACCGCCGCGAGGCGCGCTGTAGCTCGGCCGCGATGGAGCATTGTAGCCGCCGCCCGAGTAACCGCCGCCACGCGGCGCATTGTAGCTCGGCGCGCTATAGCCGCGCGGTGTGCTGTGGTTATATTCACGCGGTTGCGTGTATGAGCCGCGGGGCGAATTGTAGGAACCGCCCGAACCTCCGCGCGGCGTCACGATCGGCTGCCTCATATTAAGGGGAGGACGCGAGTATGAATTGTTATTACGCGGATTCGAGGAGCCCGATCGTGGCGCCGTCGCGGAGGACCGGAACCCAGAATTTCCATCGTTCGAGCGAGAGTAACCGTTGTTTGTAATCGAGCGTGTATTCGTGCCACTTTGCGGCGGCGTGAACGTGTGCCATTCAGGCCGGCTGGATTGCACCGAGC
Organism: Candidatus Acidiferrales bacterium; assembly: GCA_035622875.1. Lineage (GTDB taxonomy): Bacteria > Acidobacteriota > Terriglobia > Acidiferrales > UBA7541 > Palsa-295. Next base: position 17,457 of record DASPUN010000040.1, on the reverse strand, counting down.
CCGACGAATTGCCGCGCGCAGATTCGAAGGTGTTGGAAGGTGATCGCGCGAACGATCCGCTGCCTCGGTTTTCGCCAAAACCGGATTGCACGCGCGCAGTGTTGTTGATCGTAGTGGACGGACGCGAGCCGAAACCGGCGTTCGTCCGATTATTTCCGGTGAAGAAATGCTGCGAAGCGGACGGCGCATTACGGTACGAAGAAGCGCTCGCCGCGCGGCCCGTGGGGCTATAGCTTTCGCGCGAGGGCGAAATCGGCATCTTGCCGCTCACCATGCTCGCCTGGCGGAATTCGGATTCGCTGATGCCCCGGTGTCCTGAAACGCTCTCGCGCCCGAAGCGGTTGCTGTCCATGGAGGTGAAGCCGTTGCGAACGCGGTCATTGCGGAAAGCTTCGTTCACGTTGGAGAACGAACGCTCGCCGCGAGGGCCGAGCGGCCCGAAGCCGTTGTGGTAATTGTTGATGATCGTGTTGTTGTGGATGTTGGTGACGTTGTACGTGTTGAAACGCCCGCCCCAGCGTCCCCACCACGGGTGATACCAATCACCCGGCCCGCAGGGCAGCCAGCCGATATGGCCGAAGCCCCATCCGAAGCCGAACCCGATTCCGAAACCCCAGCCGCCGCCTCCCCAACCGAAGAAGCTCACATAGGCGGGCGACCAGACGGGATAATAGGCCGGATATGCCACCACCGGACCCGGCCACCAAGCCCAGTTGCCGCCCCAGAGCATCCAACGGCCATAGTGGTAGGGCGCCCATCCCCACGGCTCGTAGGAGACCCAGGTCCAACCGTAGTACGGTTCCCAAACCCAGCGCCCGGCGCTGTAGGGAGACCAGCCGGAATCCTGTTGAGGGGTCCATACGGGGCCGTAGTCCGGAACTTCCGACCATGTGCCGTAGTTATCGAGATCCTCCGAGCCGGTGTAGTAGCGGTCGGTCTTGTGCCAGCTTTGCGCGTTGCTGATTCTGTGATCGCGTTCGTCGTTCCAGGCGTCCCACGAATCGCTGACCGGCGCGGAATCGATCTTGTATTGAGGATTATCGGTGCCCTGAATTGTGATCATCTGGCCGCGCTCGACTTGCGCGCTGCCTTGCGGCTCGGTCACTTCGGCGGAGCCGTCGCGGACGATCAGCGTTGTTTGGCCGTCCGGCGTCACGTTGATGCGGTACTCGCCAGGGCCGCTCGGATGAATCGAAGAGTTCGGCGTATCGATTTCCGCGCTCGAATCCGCGCCCTTCAAAAGCGAATAGGTGACGAGGCCCTGTCCGATTTGCACCTGGATGTTCTCGCGCGAAATGTTGGCGATCTTGACGGTCGCACCGTCGGAGAGGCGCAGCACATTGGCGTAATCAAGCTGGATTTCCGCGCGGCCGCCCTGGCTGGTCGAAACGCGATCGCCGACGGCGATTGGACTGTTGACCGATGCCGCCACCCATTCCGCGTTATCACCCCGCTGCGTTGAGACGCTGCCTTGCGCATAGCTCACGCGCGCGACGCCGGGCGCCGGCTGATCAGGTTGCGCTTGGTCTTGATCAGGCCCCGGAGCTTGGGCCGGAGGAGCGTAGGGATCCGATTGATCCTGTGCGCCCACCGGAAGCGCTGCGAACATCGCTATGAGTGCTGCCATTGCAAGAAACTTTTTCATGTCGCACCTCGCGGCGAGTCACCGCCGCGTAGTTCGTCCACCGAGTAAAATGCAGGAAGAATGCCAAACCTTCGGAGCGCCATACGGCGGCATATAACCGGTGTATTTACTGACAGTTACGTGGGCGCGGGAACAAAAGAGGCGGTGCGGCAGATTGAATGATCTTGGTGGTTTTCAAGCGCAGGTGGTGGATTTCAGCCGCCAGGCAAATCGTCAGGATTCCGAGTCGGCCGGGTCGGCGACGCCCATTTGTGACAGGCGGTAGCGCAGCGCGTTGCGCGAAAGGCCGAGCGAGCGCGCGGCCTGGCTCTTGTTGCCGCCGGCACGCTTGAGCGCCTCTCGGATGATTTCCTGCTCCCATTGATCCAGCGTGACCCCGTCGGGCAGCACCGGTTCATGGTCGGAACTGCGTCGCGTGCGAGCCGAATCGAATTGAATGTCGGCTGCGTCGAGCGTTGTTCCGGAACACAGCGTGACGCTGCGCTGGATGATGTTTTCGAGTTCGCGCACGTTCCCCGGCCAGTGGTAGTCCATCAGAAGTCGGATCGCCTGCGGCGTGAGGCCTTGGACGGGCTTTCCGGTCTCCTTCGCGTACTTCTTCAAAAAGAAATCCGCCAGTGCGGGAATGTCTTCCTTACGATCGCGGAGAGGCGCGATGTCGATGGCGACGACGTTGAGGCGATAGTAGAGGTCCTCGCGGAAGGTGCCTTCCTCAAGGGCGGCGCGCAGGTCGCGGTTGGTCGCCGCGATTAGACGGACATCGACTTTGTGAGTCTTGGTGCCGCCGAGGCGCTCGAATTCGCGATCTTGCAACACGCGTAGCAACTTCACTTGTATCGGCGGTGGCACGTCGCCGATTTCGTCCAGGAAGAGCGTGCCCTTGTCTGCCAGCTCGAATTTTCCGGGCTTGCTACTCACGGCTCCGGAGAACGCGCCTTTTTCGTAGCCGAATAGTTCGCTTTCGAGCAGATTTTCGGGAATCGCGGTGCTATTGATCTTGAGAAACGGCCCGGAGGCGCGGTTCGAATGCTCGTGAATGGCGCGCGCGACCAAGTCCTTACCGACGCCACTTTCACCGCCGATCAAGACCGTTGCGTTGGTGGGAGCAACGCGCTCGACGAGCGCGAGCACCGCCTGCATCTTCTGGCTTTCGGCGACGATGTTTTTGTACTGGTATCGTTGCCCGAGCGCTTCGCGCAGCGAACGGTTTTCCTCGCGCAATTCATGCGCCGCGAGTTCTTTGTGAATCACGAGAACGAGCTCGGCCAGCGAAAAAGGCTTCAGGACGTAATCGCTCGCGCCGGCTTTCATCGCATCGACGGCGGATTCCACGGTGCCGTAGGCCGTCATGATGATGACCGGCAGATTCGCGTCGATGCGCTTGATCGCCTGCAGAAATTCGAGGCCGGTCATGCCCGGCAGTTTGAAATCGGTGACGACCAAGTCGAAAGGATCGTGGCCTAGAAGCTGAAGTCCAGTTTCCGCGTCGCCGGCCGTTCGCGCCAGGAAACCTTCTTCGGCGAGCTGCAGCTCGAGCAGCCGCCGCATTTTCGCTTCGTCCTCGACGACTAATATCGATGGTCTATCTTTTGCCACGCATCCAACCTGTGCGGATCTCTAGATTCGAGCGCTCGCTGCTTTTGTGCTTGGCGCGGTTTCTTTCGTCGCCGGCAGAAAGACGTGAAACGTCGCGCCCGGCCCGCCGTCCTTTTCCAGCCGAATCGAGCCGCGATGATCGTCCACGATTTTGGCGACGATCGCCAGTCCAAGGCCGACGCCGTTTTTCTTGGACGTAAAAAACGGATTAAAGATTTGTTCGCGCAATTCCGGAGGCACGCCGGGCCCCGAATCTCGAACTGTGACGCCCACACCGCTGCGGCCATTCGATGTTTCAGGTTCGATCGCCAACTTCAACACGTGATCCGGCGCGGCGCCAGCCGAAGTCATCGCCTGATAAGCATTTTGAATCAAGTTGACAAAAATGCGCTCGCAGAGTTGCGCATCGGCCGCAATCTCCGGAAGGCCGCGCGCGTAGTTGCGTTCGACGCGCACATTCGCGTCGGGAGATTCCGCTTGAACGGATGCGAGCGCGCGTTCGACCAGTTCGTCGATTTTCAGCGGCTGCAAATCGAGATGCGAGGGGCGCGCGAAATCGAGAAAGCGCGCGACAAGCGCATTCAGCCGATTCACTTCGGAAGAAATGTAACCCGCGAGCTCTCCGGCGAGCGGCTGGGAATCCCTGAGTTTCTGAGCGAGCATTTCCGCAGAGCCCTTGATGACATTCAGCGGATTGCGGATTTCGTGCGCGAGTCCTGCGGAGAGTTGGCCTAGAGCGGCGAGGCGTTCGGAGCGGCGCGCGTCGGCTTCGGCACGTTGCAACTGGAGATTCGTGGCCTCGAGTGTCTCCGAAAGCGCCTGATAGCGCGCGACCTGACGGCGAATCTCCACCGCGAACCGATTGACCAGCATCGCAGCGAGGAAGAAAAACAACACTCGTATGGCCAGCAGATAAATGTTTTCTTCCGATATTTCGTATTCCAAGTGGGCGGGGATCAAATACGAGGAGTAGGCGAGAGACGCGACGCCCGTCCAGAACAGAGTGCCGAGCGGGCCGAAGTACATGGCCGCGGTGACGATCGGCAGATAGTAAATCGGATAGTAACTGCTATTGATGGCGATTTCGCCAGTGTGGTCGAGCAGCAGTGTGGCGAGTGCGATCTTGATGAGGACGCTGTATGTGGGACCGCGCGTCGGCAGCCACGCGATCAGTCGGCCCTCGAGAAACTGAAACACGCCGATCGCCAGAAGGATGAGCTGTTTGTGAATCTCATTGATCGGCGGAAGAACGGCCAGCACGAGAATGAAGACGAGCCAAACGATGTCAATCCAATCGAAATGAGATCGTTTGCGGTCGAACATCCCTGCGCAGGCTCCTTCGGTGGCGGCTCCGCGAATCTACGTTCAATCTAACACGAAGGGAAGGAATTGGGTTTCAGACGGACAATCCTGTTTCAGCCGGCGGATCGATCAGAGGGAAGAGAGGATTGCTTCAGCTTCGTCGAGGGCAATCGAAACTGCTTCCTTTGAATTTCGCCGGACGCGGTTGAGCGTGCGTCCAATCAGGAGCACAGCGGGAGAATCCACGCGCGGCAATCGATCGAGCGTCGCGAGCGTTGCGGAATGATACTGCTCCTCAGGCATCGCCGCGTGCGAGACGATCACGGCAGGAATATCAGGCGGAAACCCGGCGGTCAGCAATTCATCGCGCAGCGGGGCAAAATTGTTGCCGGGCATGTAGATCACCAGCGTGGCGTCGCCGCGAGCGACTTCTTTCCAGTCGGTTGCGTCGTAGGGAGCGCTTTTCGTCGCGCGATGGCCGCTGACAATGATCACTCGGGAGCTCTTGCGGCGATCGGTGAGCGAGATACCGAGAGCCGCGGCGGCGGCCGATCCTGCGGTGACGCCGGGAACGACCTCCAACGAAACGCCCGCGTCCTCAAGGGCATCAATTTCCTCGGCCAGGCGGCCGAAAATCGCGGGATCGCCGCCATGCAGGCGGACGACTCGCAGGCCCCGTCGCGCCGCTTCGATCATTCGGGCGTTGATTTCAGCCTGAGTGATTCCTTTCGCGCCGCAGCGCTTGCCGACGTTGACCACATCGGCGCGCGGATCAGCGAGCGCCAAAATCGCAGCGGGAACGAGGTCATCATGGAAGATGACGTCGGCGCTGCCGATCAGGCGGTGCGCCTTGAGCGTCAGGAGCTCTGGGTCGCCTGGCCCGGCTCCAACGAGGCTGATTTTTGTCGCGGATCGCGGCATCGGTTGACCTGAAATGAGCTTACGCGTGCGACTATGGACGGTCAAGGCGGAGGACGCGAGGCGCTCGCTTGGGCGCTATTCGAAGAACCAACTTGACACGTTGCGCCAGCGGATGTACCTGTGTGAGCACAAACGGGGGTGACGTCGTGCGTTTCCTTTCGCAACGGCGATCTTTCAAGGTACACACGATCTTTCTCGCATTCGCGGCAGCTCTGTGGCTGGCGGCTGCGCCTCCCGCAATCGCGCATCATTCCTTCGCCGCGGAATTCGATCTCGACAAGCCGATCACGCTGCACGGCACTGCCGTCAAATGGGAAATGATCAACCCGCACAGCTATCTTACGATCGACGTGAAGAATGACGACGGCACGGTCACGCGATGGAGCGTCGAAATGGGCGCGCCGAGCGCGCTCTATCGCAATGGCTGGCGAAAAGATTCGGTGAAAGCAGGCGACGATCTCACGATCGACGGCTATCGCGCGCGCGACGGATCGAACACGATCTTCGGCTCTCAAGCGAGGCTTGCCGACGGAACGCGCGTTCTGGGCGGAGCTCCCAGAAATGTTCCGGCGCCGCAACCGCCAGGCTCTTCCGCAACAGACAAGCTGTCGAATCCGTAGGGAGACTCACCGCGTGTCGAAAATCTCGGGGTTGCTCCGGAGCGCGATCGGCGCGGCTATTCTGGCGATAATTTCGTTGTCGGTTGGGCGGGCGGCCGCGCAGGCCCCAGCGAGTCCAGCGCCGACTGCGCAGGCCGGCGAAGCCACGTCTTCAGTCCCGCGCCTGCCCGACGGCCATCCGGATTTGCAAGGCCTCTGGCACAACGAGAGCGGTTACCAGGCGATGATGAAGAACATGCGGAGCGGCAAAGGGCTTGCCGTCGCTCTGGCTGATTTTCACGCCGAGGGTTTTCCGCTGCCGCTTCCTTATTTGCCCGAGGCCGACAAGGTCCGCGAATATCGCAAATTCCACGATGTGTATCACGATCCAGAGGGGCACTGCCACGTGCCTGGAGTTCCGCGCGAAACCGAGCAGCCATCTTCCTTGATGCCATTCCAGATTATTCAGGACGAGAAGTACCTCGTAGTCCTGTACGAATACGTGCACGACGTCCGCATTATCCCCGAGGACGGCAGCCCGCACCCGAAACGCTATTGGGCGTGGGATGGCGATTCGCGGGGCCACTGGGAAGGCGACACATTCGTAGTGGACGTATCGAATTTCAACGGCAGGTCGTGGCTCGATATGGAAGGGAATTTCGTCGACGAAAACGAGCACGTCGTCGAGCGTTACACGATGACCAGCCGTGATGCGATTAACTACACCGCGCTCGTCGAGGACCCCACTGTGTTCACGAGACCCTGGACGATTCACTTGACGCTCACGCGAAATCCGGCGAAAGACCAGATCGTTTATTACGACTGCCACGAAGGCGAGCGCGACGTCCAGCATTACACCCAGTCGGAAGGCAACAAGGCGAATAAGCATGAATAGGCGCAGCTATTCGTTTGTGATGATGGCCGCCTTGATTTTGGCGATCGGCGGAGTTTCGGCGCGCGGAAGAAATTCCGGTTCGTATTCGCCTCCGAAGCTCCCGGACGGCACGCCTGACTTTCGCGGAATCTGGCAGGCGCAAACAAGCGCATATGTGAATATCGAGGGCGGAGCCGGTGCAGGGAAAAGTGTGGTCGTCGATCCGGCGGACGGAAAAATTCCCTATCTGCCCGACGCGTTGAAACAGCGCGCCAAGAACTACCAAAATCGCGCGACCGCCGATCCCGCTGAGAACTGCTTTCAAGCCGGTGTGCCGCGCACGATGCTTTTAGCAAGGCCGTTTCAGATCGCGCAGAGCGTGGGCCATCTGGCAATCGTCTACACGGACGATCACGCGTATCGCATCGTCCTGCCGTCTTTGATTCCGCACGATGACGGCATCGATTTCTTCATGGGCGACTCGCGCGGCCACTGGGAAAGGAACACGCTCGTCGTGGATGTTACGGACCTCGGCGATCAAACGTGGCTCGACGCAGCGGGGAATTATCATAGCGACCAGTTGCACGTCGTCGAGCGATACACGATGCTTGGGCCTGACACGATGAAGTATGAGGCGACCATGGACGATTCGATGGTCTATGCGCGACCCTGGACCATCCGTGTGCTCCTCTATCGCGACAAAGCGCCCGGCGCGCGGATCGAAGAAGACGAGTGTATCGATGGAGAGGACGGCGTGTGGCATCACGTCTCGCCAACTGATCCGAGGGCGCTGCGCCGCCATGATTTCAAAGCTGAGCTAGCCCAGGCAGCGAAGAGTCAGTAAGCCGGGCGCGCAGCTGCGTTCATCATCGGCATCGGCTTTGACGGCAGCTTTCCTCTGCACTTTCTGCGCGAACCGTAGTTGCGCAGCGACTCTGCGGTCTAGCCGGTGCCTTCTACTACCAATCGGTCTGGCGCGCGCGTCTCGTTGGTGCAGTACTCGCAATTCTTCATTTGGGAGTCGGTCCGTACGTCGGTATACTCCCACGCGGGAAGTTGAGGATGAGGTCATCACACGGGTCGTTCTTGGCCCGCTAGGGGGGTGCGATGAAATCAAAACTGGCGTTTGGGCTGGTTCTGGGGCTAATCGTTTCAATGGCCGCAGTCGGGCAAGATCAGGCGCCGCCGCTGCCGCCTGCTCCTGCTAACGCGCCACCGCCTTCGCTGCAGGCCAACGCCGATCCCGGATATGACGCCGCGCTCGCGGCGTGCAAGAATCCTCCTGCGAAGTTTCCGCCGATTCACTGGCCCGACTCGGGCCCTCCGCCGCGCGACTACACCATCACCGCAATCCCCGGCGTCATCACCGCGGGCCAGCGATGGAAATTCCTCTGGCAAGAGGCCGGCAACAACGGCGACGGTATCGTCAGCACCAAGGACGGCGGCTTGTTGATCGCGCAGAATGACAACAGCGACGTGGTCAAACTCGATAAAGCTGGCAAGGCCTCGATCGTCTACAGGAACACGCACACCGGCGGCGCCCTTTCGGTCAACTCCAAAGGCGCCCTATTTGTCGTCGAGCGCGGACTAAACCCCGCGATTGAAGAGCTTTCTCCCGTGAGAAGAATTCTGGCGAATCGCTACGAAGGCGGCACGATGGATTGCATCGGCGGCATACTGAACGATCTCGTCGCTGATAGCAAAGGCGGTGCCTACTTCACGATGGGTGGGCTCTTTTACGCGAGCCCCGCAGGCGTAGTCACGAAATACGGCGAAAATCTCCGCACCAACGGAATCATTCTCAGCACCGACGAGAAGAAACTCTACGTGACAAACGTCGGCACTGTCGTCGTCTTTGACGTCCAGCCCGATGGCTCCCTCACCAATCAGCGCGATTTCGCCAAACTGCAGGAGAAAACCGCTGGCGACGGCAGCACAATCGACGCCGACGGGCGCGTCTACGTCACGACAAATCCAGGCGTTCAGGTGATTGGTCCCGACGGCACGTGGCTCGGGCTGATTCCCACACCGCGCGACGTGATTAGCGTCTCCTTTGGGGGTCCCGACCGAAAGACACTTTTCATTCTGGCGCGCGGCGCCGTCGACGCAACGGGTAAGCAAATCGCCAACGCTGCGCAGGTCTACTCGACTCACATGATCGCGCAGGGCTACAAAGGCCGACCGAAATAACAGGAAAGTAGCGCACCATACTCGCGCAGCTTGGGCTTGTCCGTCGGTCCGGATGCGAGCCCAGCCCAAAATTCGAATTGGGGAGATTGCGGCCCGCCCTGCGACCGTGTCGCAGATCGGCCAATCTCGGGGCTGATGCCGCGACGAACCGTCGATAGAAATGCTCGATCTCTGCGTCCAAATGGAGAGGCGACATGCCACCACGCTATCGAGCTGAAAATGTGGGCAGCTTCTTGCGTCCGCCGGAACTCCTGCAAGCCCGCGCCGAATTCGCCGGCGGCAGATTCAGCGCTGAAAAACTGCGTGCGGCAGAAGATGCCGCGATTCTGATGACGCTAGAAGGTCAACGCAAATGCGGCCTTCCGATTCTTACTGACGGCGAGCTTCGCCGCGGGTCCTGGCTCACGGACATGGCCGATGCCGTGGAGGGTTTCGTCGCTGACAAAGTCATCATGCATTGGTCGGGGCCCGGCGGGGGCGATGAGGGAAGCACGGCGCAAGTGGTCGGTGGGAAACTGCGCAAGTTGCGAAAGATGACGGCACACGAAATTCCATTCCTGAAAAGGTACGCGCCGGGACCATTCAAAATCACGTTGCCTGCGCCATCTAATTTCATGATTGCGAGCTACAAGCCCGGAGTGAGCGACAAATTTTACAAATCGCACGCCGATCTGCTCGCCGAACTCGTAGGAATCACGCGCGACGAAGTGCGATGGCTTGTCAACGAAGGCGTCACCTACATCCAATTTGACGCGCCCTACTATTCCCACTATCTGGATCCCAAACAGCGCGAGCGCATGCGCGCCACAGGCTTGGATCCGGATGCTGAATTCGACCGGTCGATCGCGGGAGACAGTCTTGTCTTGAAAGATGTGCCGCGGGACAAAGTCACAGTGGCGCTTCATGTCTGCCGTGGAAACAGCCGCAGCCGTTGGTACACCGAGGGCGGATACGATGCCATCGCGGAGCGATTATTCGGTCGGCTCGATGTCGACGCATTTCTGCTCGAATACGACACCAACCGCGCCGGCGGATTTGAGCCGCTGAGGCTCGTCCCGCGCGGAAAGTCCGTCGTGCTCGGCCTCGTCACGACAAAGGAGCCGAAACTTGAATCGCAGGACGAATTGCGAAGGCGTATCGACGAGGCTTCTCGATTTCTGCCGCTTGAAAACCTAGCCCTCAGCACGCAGTGCGGCTTCGCTTCGGTTGCGGCCGGAAATCTTCTGTCACTCGACGACCAGTGGAGAAAGCTTGAGCTGGTGGTTGACACCGCCCGCAAAGTCTGGAGTTAGCGTCGAGATTTTTTTCTAGTCGATGAATGAAGTGGCGCGCCCAAGGGGACAAATCTCGAAACTTTCGCGGCGACCTCGTGGCAGCTTTACCACAAGTTGAATCCCTGCCGGCCTTCGACATCTTCGTCCCGAGCACTGAGGCCTTCGAGCCGAAGCTTCATCATCGCTGTTCAGCTTGTACTCGCTGGGTGGAATCGGAGCAAAGTCCCCGTTCGTTATTAGGTGGGGGGGCTCCATTCGTCACGAGTCCCTGAACCGGTGCTGCTAGTGTTGCTAGTCATTTGCGGAGCGGTGCGCCTCGTCTGAGCGAACCACCGTTCCATCGTGCAGATCAAGGTTGCTCGAAACGGCGACCTGATCCGTTTCGCCGAGACCAGAGAGGACCTCATAACTGGTGCTGTTTGCAATGCCAAGAGAAACTTCCCGCTGGCGAAGGCGATCTCCCTCAACCACAAAAACAAAGTGCGATCCTTGTTCGGTACGTACGGCTCCCCTTGGGACCACGAGGGCGCTGTCTTTCTCATTGACGAGAATCCGAACATCAACATTCACGTTCGGAAGCAGATCGAGTTTGTCGTTGTCCACCGAGCACAGAACTTCACCGACGCTTCGCGATCCTAGGGCCGCTACGCGCTTGGGAATTTGCTCGGTCGCTCCGGTCCACGATAGCTCGGGCATTGCATCCCACGTGATCGTTACGGGCTCTCCCACTTTGAGTCCGCCCAAATCAGCCTCGTCAACGAAAGCTCGGACCTGGACCTTTCGAAGATCCGCGATCTGCGCCAACACATCGCCCGGACGGACGTAATCACCTTCACGCAGAGGGAAGCCGTAGAGCGTTCCTTCGATCGGTGAAATGACCGTGGCGGACTCGAGCCTCGTTTCTAGGAGCCCAATCTGTTCCTCCGCTTGCTTCACGCGCAAGGAGTCTCTCTGCTCTTCGGAAGCTGCACGGTCTGCCAGATCTCTCTGTTTCTGCAATATCGTATCGAGGAGCGCCTGCGCTCGAGCAAGAGCTGTGGAGTTTTGGCTCAGTTCATCACGGGTGGCTGCGTGGGTTTGGAGCAGTTTCTCCAAAGTTTCCTGCGTTTGCTGCAGGCGCTCCACATCCGCCTGTGCCCGACGCAAATCGCCAGCCAATTGCGCCCTTTCATCGGGCGGCCCACCGCCGCGACTATTGCGGAGATCGTCCTGGGCCATTGCGAGCTGAAGTTTCGCCTGGGACAGATCTGCGCTGACTTGATTAGCTTCTAGCCTCAGAAGTTTTTCACCGCGGTGCACCGGCATCCCTTCTTTGGCAAGGAGATGTGTAACGGAAGTCTCAAACTGAGCGCGATAGATACGGGCGGCAATGGGCTCGATCTTGCCATTACACGTGACGTAGTCGCGAAGTGCCGAGCGCACCGGCCGTACGATCTGCACCACAAGAACGGGATCGCGGTCAAGAAACGATACAAATACGATCGTGACAGCTGTGATTCCGAGCAACAAACTCAGCCACACTCGCCAGTCCCGCACCCACTTCTTAGTCGCCATCGATTGCCCTCGCCACGGTCAGCGGCGGTTCGGCTTGGGTGTTGACCTCGGCGAAACCAGGGAAGCGCTGACGGCCGCCCCGCAAATCAACGCCCGCGCACGATCGGGTACCCCCTCCCTTTTTATCGGACAAGTGTCCACTCTTTGGAGCGAATCCTTCCGCTCGCGTGAAAATACAGTGTATTGACAAGGAACAACCCAATCATATGCAGCCAACCCAACCGGTGAGCTCTTCTGCCTGTGTGAAACACAACAAGGCGCGGATCGCAGAGAGTTCGTCCGATCTCAGAAAGACGGAAGAACATGTCTCGATCTTCCCGAGTGACGAGATCCTCGTTGTAGCCGCCGACCTGATTGAAGGCTTCCCGGCGGATCATTTGGAACTCGCCTCCGGGCACCTCGCCTTTTTTCAGAAAATTGTTTCTCAGGAGAACCATCAGGTTAACACTTCCCAAAACGATCTTGTCAGCAGCAGTTTCGTTTCCCGGAAGCACACGCAGGAATGAAGTCAGTGCAACCAGGTTCGCGAACTTTGCGAAGTTAGAAATAGCGATCTGAAAAAACTTGTCCGGATCGGGAACAAAGCAGTCGGCGTCCAGAAACACGAGAAATTCGCCGCGAGCTTCCTTGGCTCCGGCGTTTCGTCCTTGTGCAATAGTTTGGCGCTCCACACCCTGATGAACGACGACCCTGTCCGCGTATTTCGCAGCGATTTCAACTGTGCTGTCCCTGCTGCCTCCGTCAGAGACTATGATTTCGTGAGGCAGCGTGAGCTGCGAGGCGAGCGAGGACAACGTCGACCCGATGATCTTTTCCTCATAGAACGTAGGAATGACAATCGAGATCATTGGGTGATGCTATCACGTGATAGCATTCGTTAGGATGCTCGTGTTCCGGCCGTCATGATCGCCTTGAAACAGATCTGCCAGTGCATTTTCCTCCCGGACCGCGGCGATCCAGCTTGACAAGCTGCTTCGCGTCGGGCATTGTCGTTTTCAGTTTCAACTGTTCAGCAGAAGGCCATCTAACCAGTTCCGGCGTCACGCATTAGTCGTCCTCGAACGGCGCGTATATGTACTGATTTCAGGGCTGTGGAAGCCTGACAATCCCGTTTTCTAGCAGGCGCAACTCTATGCCCGTGCTCGATGGTAACAGCCGACGTCACGCAAGTGAGGTCCTTGCGATCTCGCTTGATTCGCTAAGGCGTAACCGGCTCAGGGTGTTCCTCGCAGTTTTGGGAGTGATGATCGGAAGCGCTTGCATCATCTTGGTGGTAACCGTTTCGTTAACCGAGCGGCGCTATGTAATGGAGCAAATCGAGGCGGTCGGCTCCAACCTCATTTATGCGGATTATGAGCCGGACTACCGCCACCCGCCGCTGCGAAACGAGAATATCACTCTGGACGATGTGCAGGCCGTCAAAGCGGATGTTCCGGAGGCCGCAGAGTCGGCTGGCACTGATTGGATGCTTTCTGACGCGCAGCTCGACGGCAAGGATGTTCCTGCAAACCTCGTAGGTGTTACTCAAGGATTCCAAGAGATACGAAAGCTTGTGATCCCGGAGGGGCGCTACTTTGGACCAAGCGATCTTCAGTCTCGCAGCAAAGTCTGCCTGATCACGTCAAAACTGGCGGAGCGCCTCTCTCCCGGTGAAGACGTCGTCGGCAAGAGCATTCGCGTGGGCGACGTGCGACTCGACGTCATTGGAGTTTTCGAAGAACGGGTGTCGAGCTTCGGCTTGGCCGAAATTCAGCGTGAGTCCGTTTTGGTGCCGTTTCAAGAAATGAAGTACATTGCAGGAAACAATAAGGTGGAAATCCTATACGTACAGGCTCGCACGCCGGGTGATGTAGGGACGGTCACAAAGGCCGTTTCCAGAGTGCTGCACAGCAGGCATCCGGGACCCTACGTTTATCGCGTGCAAAATCTCGAAGCAGTGCTCAACATGGCTGATCACGTCGGATTTGCCCTAAGACTCGTGATGATGACTGTTGCCCTAATCGCGATGGTGAGCAGCGGTATTGGGATAATGAATGTCATGTTGATGTCGGTCACTGAGCGCACGCAGGAAATTGGGATTCGGCGCGCCTTCGGCGCTCGCCGGGTTCACATCCTTCACCAGTTTCTCATCGAAGCGATGATCATCAGCTTGGCTGGCGCGTTGGCGGGAATTGTCGTTGGGTTAGCGATACCGGCCCTTCTCGAGCCGATGTTGCAGCAAGGCATCAGAGTGGAGTCCTCCTGGGCCTCACCCCTTCTGGCCTTGCTTGTCTCGTGTCTGTTCGGGCTTTTTTTCGGGTATCTGCCGGCCAATCGAGCAGCAAAAGTCGATCCATGTGAATCACTGCGGTACGAGTAGTGGGTAGGGGATTCCGTGACAGAGTCACAGAGTTTGCTCCTTTGTGTCATGACCCCATACTTCATTGCATTCGTGATCCTCAGTGTCTACGGTCTGCACCGCGGCTGGCTCACCTACACGTATTTTCGGCGCCATCGCGATGTCCCCGGCCCGCCACCTGTCCTCAGCGAATGGCCCAGAGTCACCATACAGCTGCCTATTTACAACGAGCGGTACGTCATCGAGCGTCTTGTGAATGCGGTGTCGGAGTTCGACTATCCGCGTGAGCTGTTGGACATACAGGTGCTGGATGATTCGACGGACGATACTCAGGAGATAGCGCGTTCATGCGTCGAGCGACACAAAGCAATGGGCCTACCCATCCGTTGTCTGCATCGCAGCAATCGGACTGGTTTCAAGGCTGGAGCGCTAGCGGAGGGGCTGCAATCAGCCACGGGCGAATTGATAGCGCTCTTCGATGCAGATTTCCTGCCTGGGCCCGATTTCCTTCGTCGGACGGTGCCGTATTTTGCCGATTCCCGGGTGGGTATGGTGCAGACACGCTGGACATTCCTCAACCGAAATTACTCTGCCCTAACTATGGTATCGACCCTCATGTTCGATGCACACTTCGTTATAGATCAAGGTGCGCGGTCGCGGAGCGGAGTCTTTTTCAATTTCAATGGCGCGGCCGGGGTCTGGCGTCGCGAGACGATCGAGGACGCAGGAGGGTGGCACGCCGACACGCTCAGTGAGGATGCCGATCTTTCCTATCGGGCGCTGCTGCGCGGCTGGAGATTCCTTTATTTGCCCAATGTAGAGTGCCCGTCAGAACTGGCAGTTGAAATGAACGGCTTCAAGGCGCAACAGGCGCGCTGGGCCAAAGGCACTACGCAGATAGCGAAAAAGATCTTGCCTGGGCTGCTATGGTCAAAACAGCGCGCGCGGGTCAAGGCCGAAGCGTTCCTCCATCTTACCGGCTACATGGGTTGCCCTCTCACTGTCGTACTTTCTGTATTGTTAGTGCCCGCCCTGCTCGTGCGTCTCAGGCATGGATGGCGCGGATGGGCGACCTGTGATCTGTTGGGTGGAATGTCAATGCTGTCAATGCTGGCTTACTTCTTGGTTTCGCAACGTATCCTCCGTCCCCATTCCTGGACGCGATCGATCCTGTATCTTCCCCACATGGTGGCCGTTGGAATGGGCCTATCATTGCGCAACACGAAAGCGGTACTTGAGGCCGTACTCGGCATCCGCTCTGAGTTTGTGCGGACGCCCAAATTTAGCATTCGTGGGACCTCCGGATCGTGGCATGGCAAGAAGTATGGGATCGGCAGCGAATGGACTTCTCTCCTCGAGATTGCGTTTGGCCTCTATTTCGTTTTGGCGATTATTAGTCTGATACAGAGAGGAAGTTACAGGTTTGTTCCTGTGCTGCTGCCCTTCTCATGGGGCTTTTTGTATCTCGGAGTAATGTCCCTCACGCAGCGCTGGTGGCAGCGCGTGCGGCGGGGCGCGCGTCAGCGCCGGTCCTTGTTGCCGCTGCCGGGGGACGACTAGCCGCTTCCTGTGGCGTGCACGACGCGCGAAACTCGCGGGGGAGTCACGTCTCACTTAAGGCACGTGCGGCGCAATCGAAACCTGTGCTAAAGTGCCTCCCACTGTTAGGGCGTCAGGTTTCACGAATCGGGCCGACGCCACCAGCCGATGTCATGAGGTCGGGCACGGGTGAAGATATTTGTCACAGGAGGCAATGGTTTCATTGGCTCCGCCGTCGTCCGCGACCTTGTCCGTATCGGGCACGAAGTCCGCTGCCTTCTTCGTCCCAATAGCCGCACAGAGCGCATCAACGGACAGCCGTTCGAACGCGTGCAGGGAGATGTGCGCGATTTTGAGTCCGTCCGGCGCGGCATGGATGGTTGTGGAGCCACGATCCATCTTGCGGGCCTCTCTTCATGGGACGAAATCGACTCGCCCGCGTTGAAGGACGTGGTGGAGGGCGGCACGTGGAACGTTCTTCAGGCCGCTCTGGCTCTGCCGGCGCACCGCGTCGTGTTTGTTTCAAGCGTGACCGCCGTTAACGGTTCCGACTCGCCCGAGGTTTTCAACGAATCTTCGGAATTCACCCTGGAAGACAAGCAACTCAGGTATGCCCTCGCGAAACGCAATGCGGAATTGCTGTGCTGGCGAGCGTCTGCCCAGGGCTTGGCCGTCGTCGTGGTCAATCCCGCAGAGGTGTATGGGCCGGCTGACACTGGCTTGGTCACGGCGGGCAATCTCGTCGACTTCGCTCGTTCGAATCCTATTCTCGTGTGTTCTGGCGGCACGAGTATCGTCCACGTTGAGGATGTTGCGGCCGGGATCGTCGCCGCTCTTTGCAAAGGGCGGCCGGGCGAAAGGTACATTCTGGGCGGAGAAAATCTAACAATTCGACAACTGGCCAGTCTCTGCCTGGAGCTGCTTGGCCGCCAGTCGAAGATTCTAGCGCTGCCGAAAGGTGTAATCCGCGTTGCAACGAAGGCGGCGACGAGCCTCGGACTCCCATTGCCCTATAATCCGCGCGTAATTCCATACGCTACCCGTTATTGGTTCGTTGATAATTCGAAGGCCCAGAGGGACCTGGGCGTGAGATTTCGCAATGCGCGTGAGACGCTGGCGCCCACAATCAGCTGGCTAAAAGGAGCGGGCTACGTAGCATGAACGAATCCGTCGAGCAACGAATCGCCGCAGGCCCCTCCGGGCGGGCGAAGAATGAAAACCGGCAGCGAATCCACGCTTTGGTCAATGACAACGGCGCTGGCGCCGCACCCTCGCTATTGTCCCTTGAGGAGCAGAATGGGCGGATCGAAGAATTCCCGGAGGTAAAAGCACTCGAAGATCGGTGCGAGGAACTTCGCAAGAACGGATTCGAAAACACGTACTTCTCCGTTCATGAGCGCGTGGCGAATGAAACTTCGGTCATTGGCGGTTGCGAGTATCTGAACTTCGCCTCGTACAACTATCTCGGGCTCTCCGGAGATCCAGAAGTGACGGCCGCGGCGATCGAAGCCTTACGCCGCTATGGGACATCGGTTAGCGCCAGCCGGCTGGTTTCGGGCGAGAAGCCGCTGCACCGCGAGCTCGAGCGGGAGATTGCAGAGTTCCTTGGGTGCGAGGACGCCATC
>DASPUN010000039.1:0-6345 GCA_035622875.1 Candidatus Acidiferrales bacterium | reverse complement strand
GGCTGAATGCGATTCCTCTTGTGCGGACAAACCAATTCGATCCCCCGTCTCTGCAAGCGTTCCCGCAACGGATCACTGTCATAGGCTTTGTCCACGATCACCCGTACCGGTTTCTGCCGAGGACGGCCCGCGTGATGAAGCCGACCTACCCGGATCGTCGCGAGCGTCGTCTCCGCGAGCCGGACTTCCGCCGGGGATGCAGAGTGAAGGTAGTTTCCCAGAGGAAGACCGCGGCCGTCGACCACCACCATCCACTTCGTCCCCTTGCCCCGCTTGGTTTTTCCGACTCCGCAGCCCCTTTTTTCGCGGGAGCAAAGCTCCCGTCCAAGAACGATTCGCTCCACTTCAATTGCTGGCGTTCGTTCAACTCACTCAGAAACGTCCGCCAGATGTTCAACCAAACGCCCCGCTCTTCCCAGTCACGCAGCCGCCGCCAGCAGGTCGAAGGATGCGGGAATTTCTCCGGCAAGTCCTGCCAACGAGCCCCGCTCCGGAGAATCCAGAGAATCCCTTCCAGCACACGACGGTTTTCGATCCACGGACGACCGCCCTTGCGTTGTTTGGGCGGCTTGGGGAGCAAGGGCGCGATTTTCTTCCATTGCGCTTCGGTCAGCAACGGACCGGACCGCGCCATCCGCCCTCCTTCGGCGCTGCTGACCTTGCTTATCTCTCATTTTCAAAAACTCAACCACCGTCATTTCAATCGCTTGTCCACGATTGTGCAACAGCTTCTACTCATCCCGGCCAGTGACACGCTGAATGCGCGCTCCGATGGCGCTCAGCTTTCGTTCAATCTGCTCGTAGCCGCGGTCGATGTGATAAACACGGTCGATCCAGGTTGTGTTGTGGGCGACCAGGGCCGCCAGAACGAGCCCTGCGCTCGCCCGCAGGTCGGAGGCCGTGACGGGGGCGCCGCTGAGGGGCGTAGGGCCGTGCACGACCGCGAGATTGCCTTCGATTGCAATGTTGGCTCCCATACGCATCATTTCGCTCGCGTGCAAGAACCGATTTTCGAAGATCGTTTCGCGGATTTGCGAAACGCCGCTTGCCTGAGTCGCAAGAGCCATGAATTGAGCCTGCATGTCCGTGGGGAAGCCGGGATATTCCTCCGTCGTGACGCTCGCGGCTCGAAGCTTTTGGGGGGCGCGGACACCTATCGCGCACCGGCCCTCGCATCGAATCTCCACGCCACATTCCCTGAGTTTGTTGATGAGCGCGCCCAGATGTCGTGGTTCGCAGTTCGTAAGCAACAGTTCGCCTGCTGTGATGGCCCCGGCAACCAGAAACGTGCCGGCCTCGATGCGGTCGGGAATAATGGTGTGGGTCGCACCGTGAAGCGTTTCGACCCCTTCGACCCGGATCGTGCGAGTCCCAGCTCCCTCAATCTTTGCGCCCATTTTGACCAGCAATTCGGCGAGGTCCGCGACTTCGGGTTCGACTGCACAATTTTCCAGTACGCTTTCGCCTTCGGCCAGCACGGCGGCCGTGAGAATGTTCTCGGTTCCCGTAACGGTGATCTTGGGGAAGTGAAACCTGGCACCACGCAAGCGCCTCGCGCGCGCCTCTACGTAGCCATGATCGACCGAAATGGTCGCGCCCAGCTTTTCGAGCGCTTGAATGTGCAGATCGATGGGACGGGCTCCGATCGCGCAGCCGCCCGGAAGAGAAACCCGCGCGTAGCCAAATCGCGCCAGCAAGGGACCGAGCGTCAGTACGGTGGCGCGCATCGTTTTTACGAGCTCATAGGGTGCTTCCCTGTGAGAGACCTTTTCGGCTTGAATGATGAGTTCGCTCGGCGGAATGTCCGGGCTCTCCACGCGGCAGCGCATGTGAGCGAGCAGCTTGGCCATGGTGATGATGTCGCGCACGTGCGGAATACTTTCCAGGCAGACGGGTTCGGCTGTAAGCAGGGCGGCCGCCATCGCAGGGAGGGCGGCGTTCTTCGC
The DNA here is from genome assembly GCA_035622875.1 of Candidatus Acidiferrales bacterium. Taxonomy (GTDB): domain Bacteria; phylum Acidobacteriota; class Terriglobia; order Acidiferrales; family UBA7541; genus Palsa-295. Next base: position 4,399 of record DASPUN010000039.1, on the reverse strand, counting down.
ACCGCTGATTCGAACCGTCCCTTCCAGCCTGCGGCCGCCCTCGATCTTGAACTTGTCCATTCCTATCCTTGGCGTCGGGTCTAAAACCGCTCGACGGGAGTTATCCTTTCATAGCAGCTTCCAGCGCCCGGCGCACGTTTCCGTCATTTTTTGTGAGCCCTTGTTGCGCGTTGTGCGCAGTGGCCCCGGTCTTGAGCATCAGCAGAGCCGCCGGCAGGTTGTAGCCCGACTGACGCAGAGCGTGTTTGGCCGCACGCGGACTTGCGCCCGTGGCTTGTTCGAGAATCCGCACGCCGCGTTGCCGTAACTTCCGATTTGTGAGAGCCACGTACACCATCCAGTTGTCGTACACCCTGCCGAGACGCACCATCGCCGCAGTAGAGAGCAGATTCAGGACCAATTTCTGCGCGGTACCCGCCTTGAGGCGCGTCGAGCCCACGATTGCCTCGGGCCCGGTATCGACTACGATGGCGATGTGTACCCGGTGCGTCAGCGGAGAGCGCCGATTTGATGTAACGCCGATTGTCATGGCACCCGCACGGTGCGCGAAATCGAGTGCGCCCAGCACATAAGGCGTTGCGCCGCTGGCAGAAAGTCCGACGACGACATCTTCGCGAGATGCGCCGGCTCTTCGAAGGTCGCGCGCGCCGTGCGAAGCGGAATCCTCCGCGCCTTCGACGGCGCGATAGAAAGCTCTACGCCCTCCGGCGATGACGGCTCGTACTCTGTGCGGCAGAATTCCGAACGTGGGCGGGCATTCCGCAGCGTCCAGAACAGCAATGCGGCCACTCGTTCCCGCCCCCACATAGTAAAGGTTTCGGCCGCGCCCTAAGGATTTCACGATGGCGTCGGTGGCTCGAGCGATCTGGGGCAGCTCGCGGCGAACGGCGGCGGCCACGCGGGCGTCCTCACGATTTAAGGCGCGCAAGACTCCGAGCGTAGATTTGCGATCCAGCCCGAGAGAACGCGCATTTCGCTGTTCGGTACTCGCCGGTTTCAATGTATGCCCTGCACCTACTCTAATTATAGAGTTGGTTTTCACCGGATAGGGCCTCTCGAAGAGCATCGGAATGTGCCGAGGGCGTTACCGGGCGGCTGCTTGGTTGGTCACGAGTCCCAAGGCTTCAAAGATGGCATCGTGCAGAGCCGGACGCACCTGCCGAATCTGTTCGTTGGCCCGGGTCGGATGGACTCGGTTGGTGAGCAGGATAACGAAAAGCTGGCGCTCAGGGTCAATCCATAGGGACGTGCCCGTAAAGCCGGTGTGGCCGAAGCTTTTGGGGGAAAAGTAACGGCCCGAGGAGGAAGGTTCCGACGGTACGTCCCAGCCCAAGGTACGCGCGGAATCGCCGACAACCACGCGAGTCGTGAACTGCTGAACGATGGCGCGAGACAGCAGCCGGTCGTGCCCATAAATGCCCCCATTGAGAATCATCTGAGCAAAGGCCGCAAGGTCGGGAGCCGTGGAAAACAGGCCGGCGTGGCCAGCTACGCCTCCCATCGCCCATGCATTTTCGTCGTGAACCTCGCCCCAGATGAGTCGCTTTCGATAGGTTGCGTCCTGCTCGGTCGGGGCGATGTCTTCGCGCAGGCGACGGGGCGGATTGAACTGGGAGCGACTCATTCCGAGCGTGGAGAAGATCGCTTGTTTGGCCAAGGCCCCCAACGGCTCGCCCGTCAGGCGCTCGATGATTTCGCCCAGCAGAATGAACCCCAGATCGGAGTATTGAATCTGCGTGCCGGGAGCGGAGATGAGAGGTTCGGCGACGACGCGCGCCCAGATCGCGTCGTGGCCTTTCGCTTCTTTGTAGAAGTCACGATGCGCGGGGAGGCCCGAATCGTGCAGCAGCAGCATGCGTACGGTGACTCGGGCGCGCCAATCCGGCCGGGGGTCGGATTGGGAAGCCAAAGCAAATTCGGGCAGATACCGTTCGACGGGCAAGTCCAGATTGAGCATTCCTTGTTGCACAAGCAACATGGCCAGAGTGGTGGTTACGACGGGCTTGGTGAGCGAGGCCACGTCGTACATCGAGTCCTCGTCGACGTCGTAGGCCTTGCCCTCGCGTTCGAGCTGACCAAAGGGATGTATCGCCAGCTGGTTGTTCCAGCCCACGGCTAGAACGCCGCCAGGGAAGGCGCCGGCTAGAACGGATCGATCGAGTAGTTTGTAGACCGGCTCTAGGCGATCCGACATGGCCCGGGGCGCGGGCTCGAGAGTCATTGGATTTTCAGGGATCCGCAGGCCGTCTCCGCGTCGAGCGACGTCGGGGACACTGACGGGAATCTTCCCGCCGATGGCTGCCTGTCCAAACAGCGCACGCGCCACCGCGCGCTGCGAAACGTCATTCGAAGAAAACTCCGCGATCCACGTCTTCGCCTTAGGGAAACGCTCGATCAAGTAGGGGCTTCCAAAGGAAGCGACGATCGTCGGCTTTCCCGCCTCGATGAGTTGATCGACAAAAGCACGTTCGTCCTCGGGGAGGCCAATGTCGCCCTTGCGGTCAGCGACGCGAACAAAAAGGGCAGCCACAGCCACATCGTAGGCCTGCGGCGGAGGCAGCTTCAGTTGAGCGACTGGCAGGTATTGTGTGTCGGCACGCAGGACGGTGAGCGCGTCGACGCGCGGGCGCATCTCCGGCTCCAAACTTTCCCCTGGGTTTGGATCAGGATCGGCCGACAGACAGACGAGCAGTACCCGGAGGGGACGCGTCGCATCGAGCGGCAGCAGGTGCGCTCGGTCGCGCAGCAATGTGACTCCCCGGTCAGCGATCGTCTGCGCCTGCGCTTCGTATTCCGGAAGAGCAAATCGTTCATTGAGGTGACCGACATCGACGAAACGATTTCGATCGAGGCCAAGACGGGCCTTCGCGGCAAGAATCCTGCGTACGGACGAGTCGATTCGTTTTTCAGCAATCCGGCCCGAATGGACTGCGTCGTTCAGAGCAGCCAGTGCGGCATCTGGCGCGGGTGACATCAGCAGTACATCAGCCCCGGCCTCCACGGAGCGGACCGCGACTTCGCCCGGCGTATAGAGAGATGTGACGCCTCCCATATCGAGGGCGTCCGTGATGATGAGGCCGCGAAACTGCATCTCGTTGCGCAACAGATCGGTGAGAATGTTCTGGGAAAGGGTAGCAGGAACCTGGGGATTCGGTTCGAACGCGGGCACCGAAAGATGACCCGGCATGACTGAACTGGCCTGCGCGTCGATGGCTGCACGAAAGGGAACGAGTTCGGTGGTCTCAAGTTCCTTCCGGCTGCCGGGCACCACGCCGAGCGATAGATGCGAATCGACGCTGACATTGCCGTGACCGGGAAAGTGCTTGGCAGTAGAGAGCGCTCCGTTTTCTTCGACCCCACGCACGAATTCTTGGACGTACGCCGCGACGTCTTCGGGATCTTCACCGAACGAGCGAACATTAATAATCGGGTTCTCGGGGTTGTTGTTTACGTCGGCGTCCGGCGCGAAGATCCAACGAACGCCGGCGGCGCGCGCTTCGAGCGCCGTGTATCTGCCGACAACGTAGGCAAATTTCGGATCGCCGGTGGCGCCGATGGCCATGGCGGAAGGGAACGATGTGCCTTCGTCTAGCCGCATTCCTGTTCCGGATTCAAAGTCTGCGCCGACCAGCAGTGGAATCTTGGCTCGCCGCTGCAGTTCGTTTGTGAGGACGGCGGTCGGATACACCTGGCTGCGTTCGATTCCGAGCGGGCCGCGATCGGTGACAATGATGAGCCCGCCGACGTGGTTCTGTTCTACCTGGCGCAGGACTTCTTTGTACTCGGGGCTGTTGGCTGGTTCGAAGACGCCGAAATACGGCACCATGAGCATCTGCCCGAGCTTTTCGCGCAGGGTCATTTTCTGGAGCGTCTGTTCGACCCATTGAGCCGAGGTGGCGGCGGACACCGTAGAACGGGAATTTTTTTGGGCGCGAAGCAAGGGAGTCATAAGAGAGAATGTGAAAGGAAGGATGAGCGCCAGCGCGAAAAGCCCGTATCTACGCACAATTTCCGCCTCCGGTCTTCGTCGTTGACGTCTGAATCCTGCAGCTGTATATAGCACGCGGTTTCATGGGGCACAATCGAGCGTCGTTTCGCATGTTTCGTTACCGTTCTCAGCTGGCCTTCTCGCTATTGGCTGGGTTCGTGGTCCTTGCACACCCATCGATCCCCCGAAGCACACCGAAGCCTCAGCCGTTTCCAACACTTCGCTCTGACAGGGTCTTCGTCGGCGTGGACGTGCTGGAAGAGGAGGCCTTTCAGCCTCTGCGCGGCAAGCGCGTGGGATTGATAACAAACCAGACGGGGGTTGCCTCCGATGGGAAGCGAACCATCGACGTTCTGGCCCGTGCTCCGGGCTTGAAGCTTGTGGCGCTTTTTAGCCCGGAACACGGCATCG
>DASPUN010000038.1:0-117258 GCA_035622875.1 Candidatus Acidiferrales bacterium | reverse complement strand
ATCCGAGAGTGATGAGCTGTTCGAGCGTGAGTTCCTCGCCGTGCTGGGGAAGCTTTTCCGGCGGGACGTCGAATCTCAGCATCGGCTGCGTATCCTTGTCCCTCTTCACGCGAAACTCCACCGAGGTATCGGACTTGTGCGTCTTGTCGTCGACCTTCAGGTTATACACCTGGAGGTAGACGCCCATGGCATCTTTCGCGCTGAACGACTGATCGAGCCTGGGGCGCACCTTGACATCGCCTAGAACAAACTGGCCGATGCCGATGTCCTTAGACGAGACGGGCTGAATATCGTCCGCCAGAATCAGGGAGCTCGTGCTCAACTGATCGTCCTGGAAGTGGGGTACGGGCAGGCGCGTGTTCACCACGCCGACGTTGCCGCTGTTCACGTCTTTGACCACGATATCGAGCCGGTAGAGATTAGGACTGAGCGGCACGGCCTTTTGATAGATGCGTGAGGTGTTGATGGATTTTTGCAGCAGCGATGCTGGGATATCGCTGCGCAGCGTGTCCTCAAACGTCTGCACAACGCGCCCGCCGAGGCTCGTGACGCGGACGAATAGGTCGATTGAAGCCGAGTCAACGCCGTCCTTTTCCTGAAAGCTCAACTGCTTGACCGGGATCTGGACGGTGATCGGAACCAGGACGGTGTCCGAGGTGATGCGCAGGAAGTCGAAGCGATAGTCGAATTTCACCTGATCGCGGACGACGCGGGCCGTGGCATCCGCCTCCAGATCTTTGAACTTGACAGGGGGCGGCCGGAAAATGGCGGCGTATTTCTCGAGGCGGTTGAACTCCTCGTCGTTGGAGTTGAGCCCCATGCCCATCTCGTTTTCCGCCATGTGCGTGCCGTCGGTATTGCTGAAGCGGCTTGACTTGTTCGCTATGCCCATCGACTCGGCAAGGGTCAGGCCGGCGCCGGGGACCATCAGGAGTGCGTCTTTTTCACTCGGGTCCATGGTGAGGTGATACTCGCCGGTGCTGCTGGGGTCGACAAACTCGAGCTCGACGTTTTCCCCTAAGCTTTGTCCTTCGAGATATCGGTAGCGCCAGCTCTCCCACGGATAAGTACTGGTTTCGCCGCCGCCCTGATCCATCGGGCGTTCCCACGTGCCGCCGGTCGGATGGGAGTCAATTTCGTCAGGAGGGCCCCACATGATGTAGATCTTGCCGCGGTCGGTCTTCCAGCCAGGAATGCCGGAGGCAAAGTGCTCGTTGGCGTAAGCAATGCGGCGGTAGTGCTCTTCCTTAAAGGTGTTCTCGGGCGAATCCGGATCGGGATTGCGGCGCTGCCAGAAAGCCTCGATGAATTGCTCGCGCTCTTCGTTGGTGCTCAGGTGGAGGAAGGCGCGGCGCTCTTCGGGTGTGATGATATAGATGACGTCCTCGTTGAGCCATTTCTGGTATTGCTTGTCGAGTTCCTTGAAGAGGTCGCGTTGGCTCTTCGGCTTGGCGTTCTTCTGGTTTTTCTTGCTCTTGCCAGACTGAGCGGTCTGATCTTGCTGATCGGACTGGGCCTGTTCCTCCTGTTTTGGCACAGCCCAGGCATAAGCGGAAATTAGAGAGAGTAATCCGACAGCGATACCAAGGCGTCGGAAGGTACTGGCAGGATGGCCCATAAATCCACCTTTTCCAATCGCGAATCTTAACCTGTACGTTCGTACAGGTCAATCAGTGTTTCCCCCACAGGCTGTCTCTTGGGCGGTTGGAATCGCCTGGTAACCAAAGGGTTGCTTTGGCTTGCCCCAAGCGCCAAGGAGCGCGGTTTGCAGGTGATTTTTGGGTTAACTATTCCCCTTTTCTTGGAAGGCGGTGTCGAATTAATATGGTGTGCGGAAACGTCGTGTGGGTGGTCTTCGAGCGTGAGGTTTGAGCGTTCGGAACGTGGGTACGCTGGTCAATAGGAAATAAGGCCGGAATACCGTCCTTATTCGGTCCTCGCCTTCAAGCCGAGAAACATTCCACCGCGCCTAGGCGTATGTATCAAGTGAAGCGTACCTTTGTCAATTCGGACCGTCAAACTGAAGAGGTCGGGCGATGAAGACGTGGCAGAAGATAGGCATCGGCGCGGGCGTGGTCGTGGTCCTGGGGGGCATGACCTGGTTCAGCGTCTACAAGTCCAATCAGGACGTCGTAACTGTACAGGCGGGACGCGCGGCTCGGGGGGACTTGACGTCGCTCGTGACTGCCTCGGGTGAGATTCGCCCGAAGAACTACACCAACATACTCGGCGAGGGCATGGGCAAGATTACGGACATCTCCGTGAACGAGGGCGATCACATCAGAAAGGGCGACGTATTGCTGCACCTCGAGAGTGTCCAGCCGGGAGCCGATGTGCAAGCGCAGCAAGCGAGCATCGATGCGGCCATCGCAGCGATGAAGGGCGCGTCGGCAAACTACGATTCGGCGATCGCGACGGTGGCGCAGCGGCAATCCGATCTGAACAAGGCGATGCTCGACTGGCAGCGATCGCAACAGCTTTTCAAGGAACAGCTAATCTCCAAGCAGGATTACGACGCTTCGAAGTCGACATACGACGGCGCAGTCGCCGGGCTCAATGCGGCGAAGGCTCAACTGGATTCGAGTATGGCGACGCGCGATCAGGCGCGGTTCAATCTGGATCAGGCCCGCGCCGTGCTAACGCACCAAGAGGACGTGCTCCGCAAGACGACCTACCGCGCGCCGATCGACGGCATTGTGAGCTATATCGCGGTGCGCGTGGGCGAGAACGTCGTGCCAGGAATCCAAAACGCCAGCGGCAGCTTCCTGATGACGATTTCGGATATGAGCGTGGTGACCGCCGAAGTGAAAGTGGACGAAACCGACATTACAAGCGTCAAGGACGGGCAGCCCGCGGATGTGACGATCGACGCGATCCCCGACAAAACGTTCAAGGGGCACGTCAGCGAAGTCGGCGAACTCGCAATCCTGCGGACGACGGGCGCGGCTGCGATGACTGAAACCACGGCAAACACGCAGGAGGCCCGGGACTTCAAGGTCGTGATCACGCTCGACAATCCACCGGTTTCGGTGCGTCCCGGACTCTCGTTGACGGCGAAGATTCAGACCGCGCAGAAACAAAACGTACTGACGATTCCCATTCAAGCGCTCGCCGAGCGGACTCAAAAGGAACTCGACGAAGCGAAAGATGGAACGAGCGGCAGCGTGACGCTGGCAGCCGCGAAAAGCGAGAGCGACAGCCAGAAGACCGAGATACAGGGCGTGTTCGTCGTGCGAAACGGCAAGGCGCAGTTCGTCCCCGTACAGACCGGCATCACGGGGGTGACGGACATCGAAGTGACCGACGGAGTTCGCGAAGGAGATATGATCGTCACGGGGAGTTTCAAAGCGCTGCGCTCGTTGAAATCAGGCGCGTCGGTAAAGATTGACAATTCAGCGCCGAAGACCGATCAATCGACCTCCAGCTAACGCGGCATCGACCGGGGAGTCCAATGCACATGGCTGTTGAAGAAGCCGGCGCACAGGGCGTACGCCAGGACCTGATCGATGCCGGTATCGTCATTCAGACGGAAGATCTCTGGAAGACGTACGAAATGGGGACGGAGCAACTGCACGCCTTGCGGGGCGTGAACATGGTGATCCACAAGGGCGAGTACGTCGCGATCATGGGGCCTTCCGGTTCGGGAAAATCGACGTTGATGAACTTGATCGGCTGCCTCGATACGCCGACGCGCGGAAACTATTGGCTTGCCGGGCGACTCGTGAGCCAGCTCGATGACGACGAACTGGCGGCGATCCGTAACCGCGAGATCGGATTCGTATTTCAGACGTTTAATTTGCTGCCACGGGCGACGGCGCTGCACAACGTCGAGTTGCCGATGATTTACAACGGCACGCCCGCGGAAGAACGCATCGAGCGCGCGAAGAAGGCGCTCACGCAGGTCGATCTGGCCGACCGCATGATGCACAAGCCGAACGAACTTTCAGGCGGCCAGCGGCAGCGCGTCGCGATCGCGCGCGCGCTGGTAAACAACCCCTCAATCCTTCTTGCCGATGAACCCACCGGAAACCTTGACTCGCAGACCGGCGAAGAAATCATGGCGCTCTTCGCGCGACTGCACCAGAGCGGCAACACGATCATTCTCGTGACGCACGAAGCCGACATCGCAGCGCACGCCCACCGGATCATTCGCGTTCGCGACGGCAAGGTCGAAAAGGACGAATCCACTAAGTAGCCTTCGCGACCCCGTAGCATCGTTGACACTCCTGCGATGCGCCCGTAAGATTCCGCCACCGTGCCAGAGCCCGATTCACTCGTCGGAAAATCCGTGTCTCATTACCGTGTCGTCGAGCGGCTGGGCGGCGGGGGGATGGGTGTTGTGTACAAGGCTGAAGATACGATGCTCGGGCGGAGCGTCGCGCTGAAGTTTCTGCCTGGAGAGGTTTCCGAGGACAAGCAGGCCCTGGAGCGCTTCGTGCGCGAGGCGCGCTCGGCTGCTTCGCTGAATCATCCGAACATTTGCACGATCCACGAAATCGGCGAACACGAAGGGCACAGCTTCATCGCCATGGAGCTACTGGAGGGCGATACGCTGAGGCAGCGCATCGAGGGGAAGCCGTTGCCCGTCGATGTGCTGCTAGAAATAGCGGTGCAGGTCGCTGATGCACTCGACGCCGCGCACGCGAAGGGTATCGTGCACCGCGACATCAAGCCCGCGAACATCTTCGTCACCGAGCGGGGCCAGGCCAAGATTCTTGACTTCGGACTGGCGAAGCAGGTGCCGAAGAGCCGCGCGCTCGGCGCGACAACGCAAGGGCAAACAGAACGCGACGATCCGCATCTGACGAGCCCGGGCATCGCCGTCGGCACGGTCGCGTACATGTCACCCGAGCAGGCGCTCGGAAACGAACTCGACGCGCGCAGCGATCTCTTCAGCTTCGGAGTGGTTCTGTACGAGATGGCCACGGGCCGCCAGGCATTTTCGGGTTCTACGTCAGCAGCGCTGTTTGACGCCATCCTGCACGCCGCGCCACCGTCTCCCGTGCAGTTGAATCCATCGCTGCCGCGCGAGCTGGAGCGCATCCTAAACAAAGCCCTCGAAAAGGACCGCGCGCTGCGGTATCAGCATGCCTCCGAGATGCGAGCGGACTTACAGCGGTTGAAACGCGATTTGGGCATTCCGGCCGGCGTCGCGGGGCCAAATGTCGGGTCGAATCGTGTTGCTGTGGATGTTCCATCTCCATCTGCGGCTGAGCGCTCTGCAAAATCGGGCGAGAAACCCTCATCCGGTAAGCAAGCCAGAGCCATCGATTCGCTGGCTGTCCTACCGCTGGAAAACGCGAGTGGCGATTCTGATACGGAATATTTGAGCGACGGAATCGCCGAAACACTGATCAACACGCTGTCGCAGCTTCGAAAGATACGCGTGGTTCCACGGACGCTGGCATTTCGCCATCGCGGGCCGACTGTCGACCCGCTTGCCGCAGGCCGTGAGTTGGGCGTTCGAGCTGTTCTGGCGGGCCGATTGGTCCAGCGCGGCGACGATCTAATCGTTTCGGTTGAACTGGTCGACGTCGATCGGCAGGCGCAGCTGTGGGGCGCGCGCTACAACAAGAAGATGACGGATCTCATCGCGTTGCAGGAGGAGCTGACGACGGAGATTTCAGAGAAGCTGCGCCTGCAACTGACCGGCGAGGAAAAGAAGAAACTCCGCAAGCGTCCCACGCAGAACAACGAGGCCTTCCGTCTGGTCTTGCAGGCACAGCCGTTCATTAGCGGAATGTCTTCGGACGGCGTGCGAAAGGGAGTCGCCCTTTGCGAGAAGGCTGTCCAGATCGACCCGACGTACGCCGCAGCCTATGCGTATCTGAGTTTGGGCTACGTCTTTCTAGGCCTTTTCGGGTACGCGGATCCGAGGGAAGTCTATCCCGCGGCAACGACAGCAGCGAAGAAAGCCGTGGAACTGGACGACACGCTAGCAGACGCGCACGTGTGTTTGGGGTACGGCCTTTTCTTTCAAAACTGGGACATCCCGCGCGCCGAACGCGAGGCGCGGCGCGGCCTGGAGCTGAACCCGGATTCTGGTTTGGGGTTTGTGTTGTTGTCTTGGACTCAACATGCCCGAGGGCGGCTCGAAGAAGCCATATCGTATGGAAAGCGCGCAGTCGAGGTGGCTCCCCTAGATTATCTGTCGTGGTTTGCGCTGGGTACCCTGTATTTCCACACGCGGCAGTTTGACAAAGCCATCGAGCAGTTGCGCCGGGCCGTGGACATTGCCCCTGGCAGCCGCCAAGTTCGCGGGGTTCTCGCCCAAGCGTACGCCTCCGCTGGGCAATACAAGAACTCCATTGAGCAATGCGAGATGAGTCTGAGGTTAAACCGGAAGGACCCGGCCATAATTCTGCACACGGCCGCCGCGTACGCACTGTTGGGCGAGACGGCACAGGCGCGCAAGCTCGTGCAGGAAGTTGAGGGAGATTTGAAACCCGATGGCGCGTCGGCGTTCTGGATCGCGGCCGTGCATGCGTGCCTCGGTGAGAAAGATGCGGCCTTCGAGTGGTTGGAAAAGGCCTTTCAACAGCATGCGGCGTTCCTGGCGTGGAACAAGTATTTCATCTCCTTCGAAGGCCTGCGCGACGATCCGAGATTCGACGCGCTGGTGAAGCGTATCGGCATCCCGGACTGACCGCACTTCATTCGCAACGGAACATTTTGGGCAGGAGCTCGCCGGATTTGCCGAGGAAACATTGTGTGAAGGCAGAGATGTTCGCGGGATGTTCGGGGCCGATGTAGAAAGTATGGGCGCGCCCGCGAACGTGCGCGACAAAGCTGGCCGCAGGCTCGACGACGCCTGAAGTTCCGATGGCGATGAACACGGTGCACCTGTTAAGCGCCTCTGCAATTTCGTCGAGGTGGTAGGGCACTTCGCCGAACCAGCAGATGTGCGGCCGAATCTGGCCGCCGCAGTCGCATCTGGGAAGTGGAGAGGGCGGCCCGCCAGGGCGGGCAGGCTCGTAGATATCGAGATCGTCGAACGGTGAACGATCGCAGCGGTCGCACCGGCTCTTGAAGAGCTCGCCGTGCATGTGGACGACGCTGCGCGATCCGCCCTGCTCGTGAAGGTTGTCCACATTCTGCGTGCAAAGGAACAGGCGTTCCTGCAATCCGCGCTCGAGGTCCGCGAGGGCGAAATGGCCGGCATTGGGTTTCGCCGCTAGCGCAACGCGGCGGCGCATCGAATAGAACTCCCACACAAGCTGCGGATCGCGACGCCATGCATGCGGAGACGCGACCTCTTCGAATCGGTAATTTCGCCAAAGACCTCCCGCGCCGCGGAACGTCGGGATGCCGCTTTCGGCGCTGATTCCGGCACCGGTGAGAATGAAGACTCGGTCCGTCGATGAAATGTGGACCATGTGTTTGCAGTGTACCGCGCGCGAGGCGCTGAGTATGATTGCGATTTGAAAAGACGCAGGACAATTTTCGCGTGCGTGATTCTGCTACTGGTGACGGGATGCGGCGAGCCCGCGCCGAAGTCGGACGCCGAGCTGGGGCTGAACGCGCAACAATCGAGCGGGCGTCGCGTTTTCGAGCGAAATTGCGCGGCGTGTCATAGCGCGTATACGTCGTCGGGAAGCAAAGGGCCGAGTCTCCAACACCTTTTCCGGAAACCATTCCTGCCGAGCGGACTGCCCGCGAACGACCGATTCGTCGAGCAGACCATCATCGGGGGACGCAACATGATGCCGCCAATGGGCGAGGCGATCAGTCAGCAAGAACTCGACGACTTGATGGGGTATTTGCACACGCTGTGAGACCGGCGTGCTTGCGGCAACTCTCGTCGATCAGATTCAGCGCGGCAAGGATTGCATTCGGTGGGAACGGAGGCTAGGGATGGCGAAAGACTAATTTCGTAGGGATGCGAGCACACTTCCAGGATAACAACTAATTCTACAAGAAAATCCGGATCGGATGTCAACCACCTGTGGTTTCAACAAAAAATCGTCCAAGGTAAGGCCTCCCGCCAAGCTAGCGGGAGAACAGATTTCGGACGAGGAAAAAGATGTTGGCGGGGCGCTCGGCGAGGCGGCGCATGAACCAGGGAAACCAAAACGTGCCGTACGAAATGAGGACGTCGCTGCGATAGCCTTCGCGTGCGAGTCGAACTTGTTCGGCGCGCTGAATGCCATACAGCATGGCGAATTCGAGCTGGTTGCGAGGGAGGCCCTCGCGCGCAGCCCAGTCGCTGATGCGGGCGATGAGCCTCGGGTCGTGCGTGGCGATCACGGCGCGGACGCCGGCGCGCCGCGCGTTGGGTCCCAATAACTGCTGCGCCAGCCGGAAGTAGTTTTCGTCGACGTCGACTTTTTTCGGATAGGCAATTTCGCGCGGTTCGTTGTAGGCGCCTTTTACCAAACGCACCGCAGCGCCCATCGAGATTAGCGATTCGAGGTCCTTTGCCGTCCGGCAAAGATATGCCTGGACGCAAACCCCGACATTCGGATGGTCTCTCCGCGCGCGCGCGTGCAGTTGGAGCGTGGCATCGAGATACAAACTTTGCTCCATGTCGACCCACAAGGTCCTGCCGGCCGAGTAATCGAGAAGTTTGGAGAGATTCGCGAAACACAGCTCGCGATCGAGATCGAGGCCCAGTTGCGTGAGTTTTACGGAAATTTCAGCCGAAAGGGCCTCGGCCCGAATGCGATCAAGCAGGTCGAGATATCCCTGCGTCACGGCTTCTGATTCGGCGCGGTCGCGAATATTTTCGCCAAGATGTGTGAACAGTGTCGAAACGCCGTCTGCGGCCAGGCGGCGCGCCGCGGCGATAGCTGCGTCAGCGTCCTCGCCCGGCAAGAATCGCGCCGCTCCCCTGCGAACAAAACCGAGCCGCGGCGCGTGTTCGCGGAGCCACCGGCTTTCCGACGCGTCCACCAGCAGGCTGCGCACCCAGCTCATGGATTCGCGCTCTTCATCACGGCGTCATTGCTCCGACGTGAGCAGCTTGAGGAACCGATAGTAGAACTCCAGGCCATCATAGAAGGATTGCACGCGAACGCGCTCGTCGCGTCCATGGTAGCGGACATCGTCAAAATCGATAGCCACTCCCGAGATTCCGTAGGTGGGCATACCGGCGGCTTCGGTCAAGATGCCGTCGCTCGCACCCGTCGCCATGGTGGGAATCACGGGAGCGCCCGGCCACATTTCACTCGATACCTTGGTGAGCGGGACCATGACGTCGGGGCGGAGCGTGACTTTGGGAGGCGGCGGTTCGCTGGGCGCCGCGTCGAGGATTTGTCCGACTGGATCGATGTAGCGAACAGCTATTTGAGGATCGGCGAAAATTTCGACGAGCTTACGGCGAATTTCCTCCCGAGTGTGGCCGGGAAGAATGCGGCAGTTGACGACTGCACGGGCAGTCTGCGGCAGAGCGTTGTTCGCGTGGCCGGCGTCGAGACGCGTGGCGACGCAGGTCGTCCGCATGGTGGCGTGGTACTTGGGAACGTCGTCGAGGCGCGAAATGGCAGGCTGATCCGGCGGCGACTGCAGAATTGCGAGCATGTCTTGCGCGGTTTCGGCCGATTGAGTGGCTGCCATCTGACGGAAGTAGGCGCGGGTCACCTCGTTCAACTCGAAGGGAAATTGATAGCGTTCGAGTCGCGCCAGACCATCAGCAAGGTGATAAATCGCGTTATCGCGCGTGGGCAAGGAGCTGTGCCCGCCGGGATTTTTCACTTCGAGCTGATAGTCCACGTAGATTTTTTCGCTCGCTTCGACCGAGACGTTCACCGGCTTGCCCTTGTCGGTGACGACGCCGCCTGAGTCGGCGTTCAGCACGAATTCGGCGTCAATCAGGTCGCGGTGATTTCTCAAGAGCCAATCGACGCCGTCAAGTTTTCCGGTTTCTTCGTCTGCCGTAAGGGCGAGGATGAGATCGCGATCGGGGTGGTAACGTTCCCGCATGAAACGAATCAGAGTGGCTACCCAGATCGCATCGCCGTCCTTCATATCCTGCGTGCCGCGGCCGTAGAAGTAACCGTCCGTTTCGATGAAGCGGAAGGGATCGGTCGACCAGTCCTCACGGCGGGCCTCGACCACGTCGAGGTGGCCGATTAGGAGGATCGGACGGCGAGCGCCCGAGCCGTGCATCCGAACGACGAGATTGCCTTTGCCAGGATCCTGGTCCGGTATCAGCACGCGGACATCGCTCTCTGAAAATCCGGCATCGCGGAACAGGCGGGCCATGGCTTCGGCAGCTGCCGTGGTGTTGCCGGACGATTCGGTCGTGTTGGTCTCTATGAGCTGCTGGAAAATGTCGTGCGCCAGATGCCGGATTTGATCTTCGCTTTGCGCGCGCAGCAAAGACGCGGCGAAAGCCAAGATCCATGCGAAGGCGAGAACAGCCCGGAGTTTCATTTTAGCCTCATCGGATATTGCGGCCATCAGCAGGCCCCGGTAGAATACACCGTGTCCGGCGGGAATCGATTTGCGAGGAAGTTCCCGCGGATGGCGCGCGGCGAAATTATCTGTCTCGGCGAGCGCTCCTGCCCAGTCCTGAGGGGACATACGGCGGAAATGGCGATCGGCCTTTCGCTTCACTCGATTGTAGTGGCCTCACCGCATCAAGTTTCCTGCCCTCTTGGTGAGGAGTCAGCCATCCTGAGTCTCAATAGCGCCATCTATTACGGATTGAATCCTGTCGGCACACGCATCTGGAATTTGCTTCAGAAGCCTCGAAGTATTGCAGAGCTGAGAGATGCGCTGGTCGAAGAATATGATGTCGCGGCGGATCGCTGCGAGCGCGATCTGCTCGAATTGCTCGAGGAGATGTCGGCCGAGGGACTGATCGAAGCAAGCAGCGCGGCGGCCGGCTAGAGTCAACAACGCCAAATCCGGGCGGTCCCTCGTGGCCCTTAGGGACTCGCCCTTCCCAGCCCAAGGGGCCATCGTGCTGATGTGGCGCGACTTTCTTCGGGGTGCAGGGTTGAAAGCAAAATTAGAAACGTGGCGCAGGTTCTGGAACCTCAGCGCGCATTCACGCGGTGTGGTCATAGAGGCTGCTCTGGCGCTGACGGCTACATGGATTGGTCTGCGAGTGGCGGGATACGGCCGCTGGAGACGCGTGCTTGATCGGCTCGCGCCTGGAACGGTCCAGCGGGCGAGCACGGGAGAATCTGCCGCGCTGGGTTCGGCCCAGACTATTGCGCGATTTGAGCAGTCGACGGCCCGGCATCTTTTCCTGCAGACGAACTGCCTGGAGCAATCCCTGGCGCTTTGCTGGTTGCTTCACAGGCGCGGGATTCCTGCCGCGCTGCGAATCGGCGCTCGCAAGAATGAAGGGCGGCTTGAAGCGCACGCCTGGGTGGAGCTTAGCGGAACCGTGCTGAACCAGGATCAAGGACAGCATGTTCACTTTGCTCCATTCGAACGTCCGATCCTGCCTATGGAGACAGAAATTCCTTGAGCGGCATCGTTGGGATTGTCCGGAGAGATGGCGGGGCAGTGGAGCGATCGTTGCTCGACTCGCTCACGCACGCTCTGGCATTCCGTGGTCCCGATGCGCGCGAGGTATGGGCCGCCGGGCCGGTTGGATTCGGGCATGCGATGCTGCGAACGACGGGCGAGTCGCTCGGTGAACGCCAACCAGCCAACCTCGACGGACGCTACTGGATTATTGCCGATGCGCGGATCGATTGCCGGACGGAACTCGAGTCGAAGCTCTCGTCTGCGGGAGGGAGATGCCGGCGAGGGGCGCCGGATTCGGAGCTGATCCTGCATTCATACGCCGCGTGGGGAGAGAAATGTGTTGAACACCTGAGGGGCGATTTTGCTTTCGCGATTTGGGATGCGCGCGAAAGAACGCTTTTCTGCGCCCGCGATCATTTCGGGTTGAAACCGTTTTACTACTCGGATCTGGGGGACTCGTTTTTTTTCAGCAACACGCTGAGCTGCCTTCGGCTCGTCCCAGAGATTTCCGAGGAGCTAAATGATGTAGCGATAGCGGATTTTCTTCTCTTTGGCACAAACTACGATCTTGGGACGACTGCGTTTCTCGATATTCGCCGCTTGCCGCCTGCGCATTTTCTGTCTGTGTCGCCAGGCCACCTGCGACTGGAGCGCTACTGGGCTCCTCCCATTGATGGGCGAATCCGCTATCGCCACGGCGACGAGTATGTAGAGCATTTTCAGGTCCTGCTTCAGGCCGCTGTGGCGGACAGGCTTCGCACAAGCCGCGCGGGGATCTTGCTGAGCGGTGGACTCGACTCGTCAACCGTTGCGGCGACGGCGCGGGAGCATTCCGCAACTCCGGGCGCGGCGGTCGACCTTCGCGCATACACGGTCACGTATGAAAAGTTGCTGCCGGACCGTGACGGAGAGCATGCGCGCACAGTAGCAGAGTTCCTGCACATCCCGATTCGATGTCTGCCGATGGACGAGCTGCCGCTGTTCGACCGGTGGGACGATCCGGAGGTGACGTGGCCTGAGCCCGTGGAGGATCCGTTTCTTGTGGGCCTGCTCGACCACATGAAGGTGATTTCGCAGGACTGCCGTGTGGTGCTTTCGGGTGAAGGCATCGACAACCTAATGGTTTTCGAGATGCGGCCGTATGTGCGGCATCTGCTTCAAAAGCGTGAATGGCGGCGATTGGCGACGGATTCGCTGCAGTACTTGCGGGCTCGACCGTCGGTGTGGCCTGGAATCAAGCGGCGCGTGCGCGCGGCGTTGCGAAACGAGCCTCGCGGGCGGATGTTCCCGAGCTGGATCGGTCGGGAATTCGCGAAGGAATTGAAGCTCGAAGAGCGATGGAAGGAATGTACCGCGTTGCGCGCATCTCCTCCGCATCCGGTCGTTCCGAGTGCGCACGCGTCGATGCTGCTGCCGCAGTGGTGCCAATTGTTCGAGCTGGAGAACGCGGGAGTGACGCGGTATCCGGTAGAGGTGCGGTATCCGTTCCTCGATTTGAGGATCGTGAACTACGTTCTTGCGCTTCCGCCTTTCCCGTGGACGTTTGAAAAAACGCTCGTACGGCAGGCGATGCTGGGACACCTGCCCGAGAAGATACGATTGCGCAAGAAAACTCCACTAGCCGGCGATCCTTTGATCGAGAAATTGCGGAGGGCGGATGCCAATTGGCTGGATCGCATTCGATGGAGCGGTGAAATCGACCGATACATCGACCGGCGGGTTCTGTCTCCCATAACTGGCGAGCGTGGTTCCGAGCAGGCCCGAGTTGACATTCGCGCCCACTGCCTGAACTTTTGGTTGCAGTCGTCTCGTGGACTTCGGTATAACCTAAGTGCGGAGGTTCGTAATGGATAAGCCGGTAAGCCCGGACCCTAAGAGAACATATGAACCTCCCCGACTCATCGTATACGGCACCATCGGCGATCTCACCCACAGCGTAGGCACGACGAAGTCCGGAGACGGAGGCAGGCCCCCGAACTTCCGTACAGGTGCCACACCCACACGATAAGCGGATGTCCTGGTCGTACTCGGTCTTCGGCCTGAATCTTCGCGCGAATCGGTCCATCCCTGGCTTGGAATGCGTGTCAGCTTGCTTTGACACACCAGATGTCGAGGTGTGTTGTCAGGAAAGTCCCGACACCCGTGACAGCTTAGAGGACGGCGGCCGGATTACGTTCACGAGCTCTCTCCTTTCGGAAAAGGGCGTACCCGCGCTAAGGATTTGGGAGATCGACGACGGTTCGCTTCTCCGTATGCACTATGCCGATGGAGTGAATTTCTTGCTGGAGCGCACGGGAAATAGAATTTGGGCGGCCTGGCCGGATACATCCACGATCGAAGACGCCGCAACGTATCTGCTCGGCCCCGTACTTGGTTTCATACTTCGCTTGCGCGGAGTCACTTGCCTGCATGCCAGTGCGGTAGCGCTTGGAACTGTGGCCGTGGCGTTCGTCGGCGTGGAGGGAGCGGGAAAATCTACTACGGCCGCGGCGCTTGCGCGACGGGGGCATGCAGTAATTTCAGACGACATCGTCGCGCTCACAGAATCGGGTGGGAACTTCTTCGTGAATCCCGCCTATCCTTACATGGGGCTCTGGGCGGATTCCGCAAGCATGTTGTTTGGTCCGGCGAACAGCCTGCCAGATTTTTCGCCTAACTATGACAAGAAGCAATTACTTCTCTCGGAGAATCGCCTGCGATTCCAGGAAAAGCCAACATCGCTGGGCGCGATCTACTTGCTCGGCGAACGGATCGCCGACGACTCCGGGCCGCGTGTGGAACAACCGTCAAAACAAGAGAGCCTCCTGGCGTTGGTGACAAATACCTACCTGACGAATCTGATTGACGCAAAGACGCGGGCGAAGGAGTTCGAGCTTTTGGGCCGGTTGGTTAGATCCGTTCCGATCGTGCGACTGCGGCCGCATCAAGACGCGAGCCGAATCGACCGCTTGTGCGAACTGATCGAGCGCCGGCATATGACTAACGAAGCCGAGCGCAGCCGCTCAGTTGCGGGACACGTCGCCTGATCCCTCAGCGAGTGGGGCAGCCCGTTTTTCTTTTCTCCGGCTCGGTTCTGAGATACCCTCCTTGGGCTGAAAATCAAGCAAATGTCGATTGGAATGGGGCCAGCCAACCCTGCCTGAAGCGGCGGCCTCCAATGCAACGACGCTGCAGACTGGAACTCCCAGGGAGATTTGTGAAGATGAAGAAGCTAGCGGTATTTTTCGGTTTGTTTGCATTGCTTGCGCTGCCCGCCACAGCGCAGGATCAGGCGCCGACGGAACAGAACCAAGCTCCCTCGGATCAGGGCGGGACTTCTTCCCAAGAGACCCATCCCGTCAAGGTGAAGAAAACCTACGTGACGCCGAAGTTCGAGATTTCAGCGGGATATTCTCACCGAACGTATTATTCGCCGAACGGACCGGAGGTAGGCGTGCCCGGCGGCATCGGCATGAACGGATGGTACGTGTCTTTCGACGACAACTTGATACGCTGGGTGGGCATCGCGGGTGAATTCGCGGACACGGGCAAGAATCAGGGCCTCCTGCTTGGCGACACGCACATCTATACATTCGTGGTTGGTCCGCAGATCTATCCATTGGGCCATCGGAAACTGACGCCGTTCGGCCACTTTTTCTTTGGCGGCGGTTACTACCGAGACGACATTTCGCGCTTCTCCGAATTCGGCCCCAATTCGATCACGTCATTGGTGGAGGTATGGGAGGCCGGCGGAGGGCTGGACCTGAATCTTTCAGAACACTGGGGTGTACGCCTGATTGAATTCAATGTAGGCAGCGCAAATTATTTTCCAAATACGCAGTCGTTCACGAACAGCACCTCGAAGCGCGTTTCCGTTGGCGTGGTCTACCGCTTCGGCCATCGATGAAGGCCGCCCGACCGACTGGCAAATTATTCTTGCGCGACAGCGAAGGCTCATAGCAGATTACCGCCTGATGGAAATCCCACTCGGAAGCGCCGCGGGACGCTCGGCTCTCGTACTCGTATCGATTGCAACCGCCGCCATTCTGGTTTCGCAGGCGAGCGTTCTGTGGCTCGCGAACCACCGTCTCGATTCGGAAAAACTCGATTTGATGGAGCGCGGGGCGACGCTCACGCCCGGCGACGGTTCTGCGTGGGATCGCGTGGGAAGGCTCCACCAGTGGGATTTCGTTCATCCCGACTTGCCGCTGGCAATCCGTGATTTTCAGAAGGCAGTGCAGGACGATCCACGGTCGGCACATTATTGGATGGATTTGGCGAGCGCGGATGAGGCCTCCGGCGAGGACGCGCGGGCGCGGGAAGCTTACAAGCGCGCGAAGGCCGTGTATCCGGCTTCCGGCGAGGTTGCGTTTCACTACGGAAATTTCCTCTTGCGCGAGCAGGAATACCCGGTTGCGTTTGAGGAACTCCGTGAGGCCGTCCACGCCG
This sequence comes from Candidatus Acidiferrales bacterium, assembly GCA_035622875.1. Lineage (GTDB taxonomy): Bacteria > Acidobacteriota > Terriglobia > Acidiferrales > UBA7541 > Palsa-295. The sequence goes on along the minus strand of DASPUN010000038.1, from coordinate 101,406 downwards.
ATCCGACGCTCTTGCCGCTTGCGATATCCCGTGCGTGGCGATCGACGGAAGACGTAAACGAGCTTCTCGACCAACTAGTGCCGCCAAGCGCGGATGCATATATGCAGGCTGTGGATTTTCTTGCGACATCAAACCAAGCCGAGCCCGCGCTCGCAGTTTGGCACCGCCTGGTCACGTCCAAACAAAAGCTGGCCCTGCCCGAGTCGTTTCCATTGCTCGACGAGCTTATCCGCAAGGACCGCGCAGATGATGCGGGCCGCGTCTGGCGCGAGGCTTTGGGTGCCGCGGGAATGCCACACGATGACCCGCCGAATCATTCGCTGGTCTGGAATGGAGACTTCGCCCACGATTTCTCGAATGGAGGACTGGATTGGAGGTGGAGCGAAGTACTGGGCGCGGAAATCGGCTTCGATTCCGGGCCGCCCGGGAACGCTTCAAGAGCCGTTCGACTCGATTTTACTGGTGGCAGCAACCTTACCCTTGTCGGGCCGGCAGAGTATGTGCCTGTCGAGCCGGCACGCGGCTACCATTTTCGCGGATGGATGCGCACGGAAGGGATTACCACCGAAAGCGGATTGCGCTTTTCGATTACCGATCCGAATCACGGCGATATCGACCCCGTCCTAACGGAGAATTTTACGGGCACGCGACCATGGACGTCGGTTGAGCAGGATCTGACGACAGATCCACGGACGCATTTCCTGGTGGTGCGGCTGTCTCGCACCCCAAGCCGCCTGTTTGAGAACAAGCTCGGCGGAACAGCGTGGATTGCGGATATCTCGGTGCTGCCATCAAGCACTCCCACGGAGCAATCGCCGAAATGAGTCTGGTACGAATGGGACTCTGCATCCTGATTGGAGGTTCGGTATTCGCCCTTGGTGGCGTCGAAGTGTGGGCGATATCTCCCATCGAAATGGGAGCCGCGGCGCTATTTGTTCTGTGGGCGATTATCGTTGCGGTATCGCCCAACGCGGGGATTCACTGGAGCCCGCTCGATTGGCCGCTGCTCGGACTGCTCGCGGTCGGATCGCTGCAACTGGCGATTCATACGACGGCCTACCCGTTTCTGACGCGCGTGCAATTGTTGAGGCTGGCGGCATATTTCCTCGTGTTTTTTCTGGCGACGCAGGTGTTTCGCACCCGTGAAGAGCTGACCGGTGTGGCCTGGTTTTTGATCGTACTGTGTTTCGCAGTGTCGCTATTGGGAATCATTCAATACTTCACGTCGGTCAGGGAGATTTACTGGAGCGATGCGCTTAAGACCGAGGGCGACCCCTTTGGACCCTTCGTGAATCGAAACCATTTCGCCGGATTCGTCGAGCTGACCTTGCCGCCCGGTCTTGCGATGTTGATTTTCCGGGGCGTGCACCGGGACCTGATTCCGCTGACGGCTCTGCTGACGCTCGTGCCCGTTAGCGCGCTCGTGCTTTCCGGCTCGCGCGGCGGAATCATCGGCTTTGCTTTCGAAATCGGACTCCTCGCACTGCTGGCGCGGAGCCGAAGCGCCGCATGGAAGAGTCCCCGCGTGATCGCGGCGGGCGCCCTGGCGCTGATCGCGCTTGCGCTGGTCGCATGGGTAGGGGCGGATAAGGCGATTGCAAAGTTTTCGGCGTTGAAATCACCCGAGGTGACGCTTGGCCGCAGAATATCCATGGCGCGCGGGGCCGCGCACATTTTTCTGGATTACCCAATAATCGGGTGCGGCGTCGGAACGCTCGTTGATGTGTTCCCGCAGTATGAGAACGCATACGACGGCAAGCTTGTGGATCACGTCCATAACGACTACATGGAGACCCTGGCGGAAGCGGGAATCCTTGGAGGACTGTGCGGCGCGGCCTTCCTCTGGCTGCTTTACCGCGAGGCGCGAAAGAATTTCCAAGCGGAGCAAGGGCACTTTTCGCGCGCGCTCCATGCAGGCGCGATCGCAGCGGTCGGCGGAATGCTGCTTCACAGTTTGGTCGACTTCAATCTGCACATACCCGCAAATGCAATTTTGTTCTTGTTGCAGGCCGCCCTGATAGCCTCGCCGCCGGGGATCTCCAACCGTGAGCGCAATGCCGTGCCAAGCGGCATCGCCGTGGACGCCAGGTAACCCTTCTCCGGCAAGCCTGCCCGGGAGCTGAGTCCGAGAACCACAGATTGGCATCCGGAGGGGCGAACGAGAGGCCAAGTTTGCCCGTTGCACATTCAAGCGCATCCTTAGCTTGTGGTTGACAGCCATGCATGGCGTCATCCATAGTGTTTTGGGGTCATCTTTGGCGATGGTTCATACCGTCCGCGGGGTCTCGGACTGGTTTCGGGCGAACCATTTCTGGCTGTTGGTTATCCTGCTTTTGGGAAGCGTGCAGGCGGCCAACGGACAGGATAAGTACGAAACTCCGCAGCAGACGAACGCAAAAATTGAGCAGCTCGCTGCGCTAGCGCGGGCTCATCCGGTGGACACACCCATCGGCAGTGGCGATTTGCTTCACATTGATGTGTTTGACGTTCCCGAGCTGTCGCGCGACGTCCGAGTGAGCGACACGGGCGACATCAGTTTCCCCCTCATTCCTGATCGAATTTCTGCGGCCGGCCTCAGTTCATTCGACCTCGAATCCAAGCTTGAGAAGCTTTTGATCGAGAACGGGCTTGTGTCGCACCCTAATGTGTCAGTTTTCATCAAGGAGCAGAATAGCGCGCCGGTATCGGTAATGGGCGCTGTCGTTCATCCGACGGTTTACCAGGTGGCGCGGCCTACGACCTTGCTTGAGGTTCTCTCGGCAGCAGGCGGCGTCTCAGACACCGCAGCGGACACGATCATCGTAACGCGTCCAGTCCCTCCGGGTACGCCGAGAACCGAGCCCGCAAGCGCAAAGTCCGATCCCGCGCCGGACGAACGAAAAATCACGATTCGCCTCCGGGATCTGCTCGAATCAGGAGATTCCGTCTACAACATTCAAATCTACGGCGGAGACGCAGTCACAGTGCCGCCGGCCGGAATCGTGTACGTACTCGGATTCGGAGTGGCGCAGCCGGGCGGGTACGTCCTACAAGGTCACGGAGAGCCGATTACGGTACTCAAGGCCATTGCGCTGGCTCACGGCTTCACGTCATTCGCGAAACTGGACTCAGCCTCGATCATGCGGACAAATCCGGCGACCGGCCAGCGAGACTCAATTCCCGTTCACCTCAAGGAAATTCAAAATCACAAGACGGACGACGTTCCTCTGCTATCAAACGACATTTTGTACGTGCCAGACAGCCGAGGAAAAAAGGCGCTGGCCCGGGGCACGGAAGCCGCCGTCGGGATCGGGTCGAGCATAGCGATTTACCGGATTCCCTAGCTAGTTTCGCCGGGGCAGGATGAGCGGCATTGGAAGGGTGAGAGACAGGGCTTAAATGGAAGACGCGTCCCGATTTGCGATTCGCGAGCGCAAGGCAATTGATCCGCCGCTGACCGTCATTCCAGCGCCGACCGTGCTGCCATGGGATCAGGTGCCTCGCGAGCCCCATCTGCTCGATTACTTCATTATTCTGCGGAAGCACCAATGGCTCGTGCTTACGTTTTTGCTCACCGTTGTGACCGTCGTTACCATCGCGTCGTTCAAGATGAAGCCCGTGTACGTAGCGACGGCGCGCGTAGAAGTCGACAGAGAGACCCAGAACACGATTCAGTTCCAGGACGCAAACGCCTACGACGAATTCGTCGACATGGACAACTACCTCGAGACCCAGACGAAAATTCTGCAGAGCGAAACGCTTGCGCTGCAGACGATCAAGTCGCTCGATTTGGCCAGGTATCCGGAATTTGGAGGTTCCTCTGCGCCGTTCAATTTCAGCCAGGCGGGTTCAGCGGCGAAAAGGCCGGCAATCTTAGGTGCTTTCCTTGGGTCGCTGAGCGTCAAAAGAGTGCCGAACAGCAGACTGATCGAGGTGAGCTTCGAAGCTCACGACCCGCAGCTCGCAGCTCAAGTGGTGAACGCCCATCTGCAGGACTACATCGAATCGAATTTCCGGAGCAAGTACGACGCGACGACGCAGGCCTCGAACTGGCTATCCTCCGAGCTGGAGGAACTGCGGATCAAGGTCGAAAAGTCGGAAGACGCGCGTTTGGCCTACGAGCGCGAGAACCAAATCTGGCAGATCGACGAAAAGCAGGACATCACCACGCAGAAACTCGGCGACCTCAGCAAGGCCGTAACGGACGCCCAGACGGAGCTCGCCGAAAAAGAGGCACTCTATCGCATGGCACTCTCCGGCAACGTGGATGCTCTGCCAGCGGCTCGCGATAGTGGCGTGATCCAAGACCTGCTCAAGCGGAAGGCTGATCTGGATGAGCAGTACGCGGACGCGATCAATCAATACGGGCCGAACTTTCCAAAAGTGCAGCGCCTGCTCGACCAGCAGAAAGAGGTCAGCGACAACCTGGAGAAAGCACGCAAGACGATCGCTGATGGGGTCATCCAGGACTACAACACGGCACAGAGTCACGTGGCGCTGCTGCAGGAAGCTCTCGACAAGCAGAAGGCGGAAGCCAACGATCTGGCGGAAAAACTCGTGCAGTATAACATTCTCCAACACGATGCGGAAGCCAACAAGCAGCTCTACGATGGTTTGCTTCAAAAACTGAAGGAAGCTGGCATCACGGCGGGACTGCGATCCAGCAATATTCGAATTGTTGACCCGGCACTCGTACCCTCGAGTCCTTCGCGACCGCAGAAGGCACGCAACATCATGCTGGCGTTCCTGATCGGGATTGTGGGAGGAGTGGGTCTCGCGATCTTCCGGGAGTATTTGGACAATACTGTGAAGTCGCCGGACGACATCGAGACGCTGACGGGACTTCCCTCATTGGCGGTTGTTCCAGCGCTGCCCGGGATGAACGGCCAGCACGGTAAGCTTGCACGGCTGACCGGGGAGACCTCCGTTCAGGCAGGATCCGGACCGCGCGTCGAGCTGCTTTCCTACGTCCAACCGAAGTCGCAAATTTCCGAAGCGTTCCGCGCGTTGCGCACGTCGCTATTGCTCTCGCAGGCCGAGCATCCCCCTCAAGCGATCCTGGTTACCAGCGCGCTTCCACGCGAAGGGAAGACTACGGCCGCTGTGAATCTTGCTGTGACGCTGGCGCAGCTGGGAGACCGCACGCTATTGATGGATTCCGATCTGCGTAAACCCGGTGTCCGGCGCGCGTTGAATTTGACGGTCGGAAAAGACTCGGGGCTGAGTTCCTACCTTGCGGGCGTCTGCACGCTTGACGAGATTCTGATTCCGCATCCGACAATCAACAACCTCACCGCGCTTACGACCGGTCCAATCCCGCCGAGCCCAGCCGACTTGCTTTCGTCGCATCGCATGCGGGAAGCGCTGGCGGAGTTGCGCCGGCGATTTAAATTTGTCGTGATTGACTCGCCTCCGATCATGGCGGCCACGGACGCGGTGGTTCTGTCATCGCTGACGGACGGGGTCTTGCTGGTCGTGCGGAGCGGTGAAACGCCGAAGGAGGCGTTTACTCGAACGCGGGACCTCCTCTCCGGTGTAAAGAGCCGATTGCTGGGTGTCGTACTCAATGCCGTGGATTCGAGCGCGCCCGACTATTACTATTCGTATCGGTACTATCCCTACGCGTATGGCTACGGCTATGGCGAGGACGTGAGAAGAGGTCCTGAGCTGCACGTCGGTGCAAGTGAAGACTCAAATTCTGCGGATTAGGGGGACCAGTTGCGCCATCTCATAACCGGCGGGGCGGGATTCATCGGATCACATCTAGCGGATGCGCTTCTCACGCGAGGCGACGAAGTGTTTATCCTGGACGATCTCTCGACAGGAAGTGTCGAGAACATTCGTCACTTAAAGGCGCACCAGCGGTTCCATTACTTTTTCGATTCGATCACTAACAAGCAGTTGCTCGCCGAACTCGTCGACGAATCGGACGTTGTTTTTCACCTGGCGGCAGCGGTCGGAGTGCGGCTAATCGTTGAGAGTCCGGTGCGGACAATTGAAACCAACGTCTATGGCACACAACTGGTGCTGGATGCAGCTTCGAAAAAGAAGAAGCTCGTTTTCACTGCATCCACCTCCGAGGTATATGGCAAGAGCGAAAAAATTCCCTTTCGCGAGGATGCCGACCTGGTTCTCGGAGCGACGACAATCGGGCGATGGAGCTACGCAGCGTCGAAGGCGCTCGACGAATTCCTCGCGCTTTCCTACTCAAAGGAAAGACGACAGCCTGTGATCGTGGTGAGGCTATTTAACACTGTGGGGCCGCGGCAGACCGGACGGTACGGGATGGTTTTGCCGAATTTCGTCCGGCAAGCGCTGGAAGGCGCTCCCATCACGGTCTATGGAGACGGCCGGCAATCGCGATGCTTCTGCGACGTGCGTGACACGGTAGAAGCGATTGTGCGGCTGGTGGAAACTGATCGGGCCGTCGGAGAAGTGGTGAACATCGGCAGCAACGAAGAGATCACGATTGAGGACCTTGCTCGCGCGGTGAAATCGCGCACGAAGAGCGAGTCGCCGATCACCTACATTCCGTACGAGCAGGCGTACGAACCGGGCTTTGAGGATATGCCGCGCCGCGTGCCTTCACTCGAGAAGCTGGAGCGGCTGACGAACTTCCGCCCCGCCACGCCGCTTTCGCAAATCATCGATCGAGTTGCGGCGCACCTTCGAACGAGGGTGCCAGTTGAGCTCGCACCGGCTGCGAGCCGCGTTTCAGTGGCTGCGCCGGAATAGGAAAGGTTGCGTATCGGCAGTTTGGCGCTTCGTCACACGACTTGACCCGTCGCTAATATATCGGCGTCCCTACAAAGCGCCACTTGCCCCAAGCGAACGACTCGTGTACGGGTGAGAAGTGTGAATGCGCAACGCCTAGAATGACGTCTGGCTGATTCAGCCAGCGCTCGTACGTGTCCCGCTCATGATGAGTCATTGTCGCAAAGGCATCGAGTTTCACCGAGATGCGCCGCAGGAGCGGGATTTCCGAAATCGGATGAATCAGCTTGAGGAACGGTGTGCGCCACGGCTCCACAATTACCAGAAGCCCCTGTTTGCAGAGCACACGATGCATTTCGCGGAACGTTTCGTCGAGACTCTGAGGCAGAGTAGGAAGATGGTGCAGACCGCCTTGCACGATCAGGACGTCTTTGGACCGATCGAGAAAGGGAAGTTTTCTGCAGTCGGCTACACAGCATTTTGCGGGCCCGCTATAGAGGGCTAGGAGACGCGGCGAAAGGTCGACTCCCTCTATGTTCGTGAATCCCAGGCGGGAAAGCGCGTGAAGGCCATTGCCCCGTCCGCAGAAGAGCTCGACGACATCAGCATCGCGCGGAACGCGTGTAACCCCAAGGAACTCAAGACGCTTCAGAAATTTCTTGATCTCTTGCTCCGGTGTTTCAAACCGGACATATGCAGCCTCCCAGGGATCCACGGTGATGCATCCGGCAGTCGGCCCTTGCGAGGCAGGCGACGATACTTTGAGTTGGCTTGTTCCCATTTTCAGCGAGCCGCTGTGGCTGCGAGGTCAGACGCCGAGCGAGATCAATTATACTCACTTGATGATCGTTGTTTGCGTTTTTGCACGTATCCGGCAAATTCCACATCAAGTATCATTGGTGACGTGTCGGCCATGATCAAGACTCCCTTCGCGACCCGTCCCCCGCGCGAATCGGACAGCAGTGTGATGTCCGATACTTCATCCGCCCCCGCGCCGACTGCTTCGCGCCAAACTGAGAAAAGCCACCAGATGCAGTTTGACTCGGTGGATGTTTCGGTGGTGATGCCTTGTTTGAACGAAAGTCTGACACTTGGCGTGTGTATTCGGAAGGCGAGAGAGGCGATAGATCGGTTGCGGGTTAACGGAGAAGTGATCGTAGCGGACAACGGCAGCACGGACGGATCCCAGGAGATTGCCGCGCAGATGGGCGCCCGCGTCGTGCCGATCCAGACTCGCGGTTACGGCAGCGCACTGCGCGGAGGTATCGCCGCTGCGCGCGGCAGGTTCGTAGTGATGGGGGATTCCGACGATAGCTACGATTTCACCCAACTCGGCGATTTCATCGCCAAGCTGGAAGACGGTTATGACCTCGTAATGGGCAATCGGTTCCTTGGCGGTATTCGACCCGGCGCCATGCCTTTCCTGCACCAGTTTCTGGGTAACCCGGTTCTGAGTTGGCTGGGACGCCTTTTTTTCGGGTGTCCCGTGGGGGATTTCCAGTGCGGCCTTCGCGCATTCCGCAAGGATGCAATCGACCGGCTCGAACTTCAAACGACCGGGATGGAATTCTCCACCGAAATGGTCGTCAAGGCGACGCTCTTCAAACTGAGAATTGCCGAAATTCCGACGATGCTATCGCCCGACGGACGAGATCGGCCACCCCACCTTCGAACATGGCGTGACGGATGGCGGTATCTGAGGTTTCTTTTGCTTTACAGCCCGCGATGGCTATTCCTCTATCCGGGGATCGCTCTATTTCTCGTTGGAGTCTCGATGTCTATCTGGCTCCTCCCCGGGCCGCGCACGATTGGAAGTACGACGTTTGACTATCACACCCTTCTTTTTGGCGCGATGGCCATGCTGATCGGGTTTCAGTCCATCAATTTCGCCGTTTTCACAAAGCTCTTTGCGATCTCGGAGCGTTTGTTGCCCGAGGACGAAAAGCTCAGCAAACTGTTTCGATACGTAACGCTCGAAACAGGCCTGATTCTTGGCGCTCTATTGATGCTGGTAGGCGCCGGAACATGGATCTTCGGCTTGAGCTATTGGCGAAGTCACCATTTCGGTCCACTCGATCCTGACAGAACGCTTCGCATCGTCATACCCGGATTCGTTTCGCTCACGTTGGGTGTGGAAATCGTTCTTTCGAGTTTTTTCCTGAGCGTCCTCGGCATGGCGCGGAAGTAACCATGCGAGCAAAGTGATCTGGAGTTTTGGGGACGATCACAATACTGGTCGCCAGTCCCATGCGCTCCGATAGAAATGCGGAGACGATGCAGCCACTGCGGCGCACGCAGCGTCTCATACGAAGAACGTGGGAACTCCGATCGGTGAACCATCGACAAACGCGTACGATCGGCGGGGAAACACTGGCCGCTTGTTGACGCTCACAAAATACGAAAAGGCCCTCGTCGCCCTTTTCGTCATTACGCTGCCGCTGATCAACCCATGGGTCCGGGGCGACGGCGTCGGCTACTACGCCTTTGCCCGCTCGATTCTGGTCGAACACCGGCTGGATTTCACTCAGGACTGGCTCCGGGCCAACGAGAGCTTCCGGATGGGACGGGTCGACGCGGATGGCCAATTGAGGCCCGAGGAATACACCGCTACTGGAAGGATCAATAACCATTTTTCCGTCGGTCCTGCGGTCTTGTGGTCACCATTTCTGGTCACCGCGCACGCAGGCGTGATTGTTTACGATCATCTAGGTGGTCACGTGCCCGCGGATGGTTTTTCTAAACCGTACCGCGTCGCGATGGCACTCGGAACAGCGACGTACGGCTTTCTCGGTTTGCTCATATCGTTTTGGCTGGCCCGAAACTATGTTGCGGAACGCTGGGCCTTTCTTGCGACGCTGGGAATTTGGTTTGCCAGTTCATTGCCTGTGTACATGTATTTCAATCCATCTTGGTCGCATGCGCATTCAGCCTTCGCCGTAGCGCTTTTCGTTTGGTACTGGGTTCGCACGCGCGCTGGACGAACTCTCTCGCAGTGGGTGATCCTCGGAGCGCTCGGCGGGTTGATGGTGAACGTCTATTACATCAACGGAGTTTTGCTGCTGATGCCATTGTTCGAATCGGTCGGTGAATACTGGAAAGCTTTGCGCAGCAACTCTGCAAGAGAGGGGGGCCAGTTATTCATCAAGAATGTCCTCTTTACAATTACGTTTGTCGTTGCGCTGTTGCCGACGTTGCTTGCGAGAAAGGTCATCTACGGAAATTACTTTGAGACAGGCTACGAACACTTGTGGGTCTGGACCTCACCATACATCCTTAAAGTGTGTTTCTCTGCCGATCACGGCCTTTTCAGCTGGACTCCCATCCTGATTCTTTCACTCGCCGGCATGTTCTTGGGCCGAAACGATCGGAATTTGAGAATTTTCTCGATCGTTGTTTTTGCAGTGTACGTTTTTGTGATTGGGTGCTACGAATCCTGGGACGGCAATTCCTCGTTTGGGAATCGATATTTCGTCTCGTTGAGTCCTCTGTTCGTTTTGGGGCTGGCGGAGACTTTTGACTGGCTAGGTCATGCGTGGCAGGAACGACGTGCGGCGATTTTGGCGTGGGGCAGCACGGCGGTGCTCGTATTATGGAACCTGGGCCTAATCTTTCAGTGGGGCATGCACCTGATTCCCGATCGCGGACCGATCTCGTGGCGCGAGGCTGCGGTAAACCAGGTAACCGCTGTACCTGAACAGGCCACGGAGTCGTTGCGCAACTACTTCCTGCATCGGCGGGAGCTGATGGATCGGATCGAGCAGAAAGATGTGAACCAGATCAAGAAATCCGAACAATCGGAAGGAACAGGGCCGACCCAGTGAACGCGACCGCGCAAACGCGAACTCTCGAAAAATCTCCGGTTATTCGAATCACCCCCCCCGCTCGCTGGTGGGAAATTCCCTTCGGCGAGGTTTGGGAATATCGGGAGCTTTTGTACTTTTTCGTCTGGCGGGACATCAAGATTCGCTACAAACAGACCGCGATCGGTGCAGCGTGGGCGGTGCTGCAGCCTCTTCTCACGATGATCGTATTTACGCTGTTCTTTGGGAAGCTCGCCCACATCCCGTCTGACGGACTGCCCTATCCGATCTTCTATTACAGCGCGCTGCTTCCCTGGATCTATTTCGCAGCGTCGCTCCAGAATACGACGAACACAATCGTGGAGAATCAACGCGTCGTCACGAAAGTGTATTTTCCCCGCCTGATTCTTCCGCTCTCTTCCGTGTGCTCCGGACTGGTGGACTTCGGCGTTTCGTTTGTCATGTTCGTAGTGATGATGATTTATTTCGGAATGCGACCCAGTGCCGCGGTCCTGTGGCTGCCCGCGTTTCTTCTGTTAGCGCTGCTGACTGCGCTTGGTGTCGGGCTGTGGCTATCCGCCCTAAATGCGATCTACCGAGACGTCCGCTATGTGGTGCCCTTTCTAGTGCAGTTCTGGATGTTTGCTTCCCCGGTGGCGTACCCGAGTTCGCTGGTGCCCGAGAAGTGGCGCTGGGTGTTCGGATTGAATCCCATGACAGGAGTGATCGAGGGATTTCGTTGGTCGCTATCCGGCCACGGCGAAGCACCGGGACGCTCGCTTTTCGTGTCAATGGGCGTCGTCATACTTGTTCTTTTCACCGGTGTTTCGTACTTTCATAGGATGGAGACAACAATCGCGGATGTCGTGTAAGCGATGAGCGAAGCCGTGATTCACGCGGAAGGTCTGGGCAAGCGATACCAGATTGGTGAGCGTGAGAGATATCGCGCGCTGCGCGACGTACTTTCCCGCGCTTTCGTGGCGCCCTTTCGTCGCGGCGGGCGAGCTCGTGAAGAAAGCCACCTATGGGCGCTGCGCGATGTATCTCTTGAAGTCCGGCAAGGTGAAGTCGTCGGCCTGATCGGACGAAATGGCGCGGGTAAGACCACGCTGCTAAAAATTCTTTCCCGGATAACGCGTCCCACCACTGGCTGCGCTGAGATTCGCGGACGGGTGGGAAGCCTTCTCGAAGTGGGGACGGGGTTCCATCCTGAGCTGACCGGACGCGAGAACGTCTTCCTGAGCGGCGCGATTCTAGGAATGAAAAATTCGGAAATCTCGCGCAAGTTCGACGAGATTGTTTCGTTTGCCGCAGTCGAGCGGTTCATCGATACGCCGCTAAAACACTTCAGCACGGGCATGCAGATGCGCCTCGCGTTCGCTGTAGCGGCGCATCTCGAGCCCGAGATTCTGCTTGTGGACGAGGTGCTCGCCGTGGGCGACCTCGAATTCCAAAAGAAGTGCCTGGGGAAGATGCAGGACGTATCGAGGAGCGGCCGCACGATCATCTTCGTCAGCCACCAGATGAACCAGATCCGCCGTCTCTGCGAGCGCGTTGCGTGGATTGACGCAGGACGGATTGCATTGGACGGTCCCTCGGAGGCCGTGATCGGCGCCTACGAACACGCAATCCTCTCGGCATCGCACGCGACGGATGGAAGCTTGTCTTCCCGTGAAGCTGTGTCCTATTTGGGATGGGAGGTAGCTCAGAGGAGAGGAAGCGAAACCAATATTGTCGAGGAGGGTACAGGACCTATTTCAATCGGAATTCGCGTGCGCAACAGAGCGCGAATCGGGCACGGTCACGTAGCGGTCGTCGTATATGATTCTCGCGGCTTTCTCATTTGTGGCTGGTCGTTTGATGATTTGCAACTTGGACTCGGTGAGCACGATCTACATTTCTCGTTTCCAGAATTGCCTCTGCGGCCGGGCGCGTACAGCCTTCTAGTGAACATTCATGACGACCACCAATCGAGTTACTCGTGGACACTAGTTCCCTCGCTGATTATCGAAGGCGTGCCGGTTACCCACCACATGGACGAATGGGCCGGCGTCTTGAATATTCCGTGTTCGATGGAGTGTAAGGAAATTGAACTCAGCGCCCGAACGAGCGGCTGAAAGCAAAACGCTGCCAAACCATGGCGTGCACGCAAAGACCTGCTGGCCTGCGACGCCGCGCGACTGGCTGACTGCACACACACGCATCCGGTTAGGAAGGTTCGATCGATTCTCGGGGGTTAGAGAATTTCGAGCTAGATTGATAACGTCTCTCGCTCGGGAAGATCATTCTATTCGATTTGCCACGGAATACGGCTTCGACGTGCATCTCCCGGCTTCGTATCGTGGTTACATAGACATGGCCCTCGCCGGTCAGTTATTCCACACGACGCTAACTGCAGTCACCAAGGAGAACATTAGACCTGGTGACATTGTGATAGACGGAGGCAGTAACGTGGGTTTTTTTGCACTGCTCGCGGCTAAACTTTTGAACGGGAGCGGTCGTGTTTTCGCTTTCGAAGCCGAGCCAGATACTTTTTCGCTTCTCCGACGCAATATTGCGCGCAATGGACTCGCTATCGTAGTCCAAGCCGAAGAACAAGCACTCGCAGACCGCGACGGTACTTGTGATTTCTTTGTTGACTCGGAAGATCCCATGATGAGCAGCGTCGTTTCTTGTCGACCCGCCTCCTTTAGAGCGATTCGAACGCGCACTATATCGCTGGATAGCTATGTAGCGACTTCCAGATTGGGGAGGGTCGACGTCGTGAAGCTGGATCTTGAGGGCGGTGAGCCAGCGTGCATCCGTGGAATGCAAGAATCTATCCGAGGTGTCCGGTGTTTGATAATGGAGGTCGATCCGCAGAGATTGGAGCGACAACGGATTAGCGCGCACCAATTCGTCGACGAGGTGAGGGACTCGGGCAGATTCGATGAAGTGTGGGTGTGCGACGAGGAACGCGGAAGACTTTTGAGGTGGGAGAGCGAGGCCGCCGTGGAACGCGTATTCTCGAGGTGCGGTTACGCAAATTTGGTTCTACGACGGAAGGCCGTATGAGTGCGAACGCGGACCGAGTCAGCGTTGACAGGGGAAGAGTCTTCGGGCAACACGAGGAAGGCGTGTACGAGCGAATCGCCCCAGAATATTTTCCGGACAGTATCGTGCGCGAGCACGAGGCACGCTATCGGTGGGCAGCCCGGTATGTGGCAGGCAAATCAGTACTCGACGTGGGGTGCGGGACTGGCTACGGATGTTCTCTGCTTTCGCATTGCGGGGCGAAGCGTGTCATTGGCGTCGATATCTCCTTTCCGGCACTCGAATATGCAAAACGATGCCAAATTCAAGGCTTGGTTGGTGCCAACGTCATCCGGTTGCCTTTCGGCTCATCGACGTTCGACGTTGTGACGTGTTTCGAGGTCATTGAGCACATTGCGGATCAATCAGAGCTGCTCGAGGAAATGAAGCGTGTCCTGAGGACCGGCGGAGTCGTTGTTCTGTCTACTCCCAACCGCAATCGTACATCGGGCAACAACCCGTATCACGTGAAGGAACTGTTGTTATCGGAACTGCTGGCCCTCACCAGGAAGCACGGTCTCAGATGTATTGAGCGATCGGGTCAGCACTGGGAGTTGCGTCCAAAGTTATTGAAGTGGGTTTATGGGATTCGGCGAGCAATCTACGGCATCGAAAACACTGCGAGGGTCTTTCGCGCTCCAGAGATTATTGCGGAGCCTTCGGTGTTTCTCGTGGCTGCCCGCAAGGAGCAGTAGGTTTGGCAGTGGGTGAAACGAAAGATTTGTTGCCCAATGTCTCGGTAGTGGTCCCGACCCGCGGGCGGGGTCCGCTGCTGAGGAACTGTATTCAGAGTCTCTTGTCACAGGATTATCCAAAGGACCGGTTTGACGTAATCGTCGTGGAGGATGGGACGGCGGAAGGGGAGAAAATCGTCTCCGAAATGGCGGCGGCCTCCCCGGTGCGCATGGACTACGTTCGAATACCACACAGCGGGCTTGCGGTCGCGAGAAACATAGGCGCAGAAAGGTCGAACGGGGAGATCGTTGCCTACATTGACGACGATGCGCTGGCAGTTCCCGATTGGCTGAGCCAACTGGTCGAGGCGCTCAATGCCGGCGGGGCTGGGGGAGCCGGTGGCCGCGTCTCGCCCGACTACCCGGACAACGCGCTCGTCTCGGAAGTCGAGGCGGACGGACAAATGAAATCTTCGGGGAACAGCTCGAGTTTGCCGGGGATACATGAAGTGGCCTTTGTGCCCGGCGGCAACATGGCGTTCTGGCGGAGTGCTCTGAACGAAGTCAAGGGATTCGATGGCGCGTACACGAAGCGCGGCTGCTGGAGAGAGGAAACCGATCTGTGCGTTCGGCTGCGGTCGAAGGGGTACCGGATTTTCTATAACTCGGCTGCAAAGGTGGCGCATCGTGGCGCCCGATGGGAAGACCCGCTTGAGCGTGTGAATCCCGGCCGGACGTCGGGGATGATCGAGGACGATGCGTACTTCCGGGTCAAGAACTTTGGTTGGGCCGGCGTTGGAGGAGCTTTTCGCAGTGCCTTCAGGGATGCTACGTTCCGATTGAAGCTGAGTGCCGCGAATCTTGTGCTTGCTTTCATCCATCTCACCGCATGGATCCCCGGGGCCGTTCGTGGTCTAGCGAAGAAGGATCGTCGGCTAGGAACACTCAGGACAGAATGAAACTACCCTTCATTGCGCAACCGCCGCCGCGCCGACCAGGCCCTGATTCACCGGACCTGATTCCTCACATGCTGTGCCATGCACCTGAGCTGGCACAGCTCCCGAAGGAGTGTTTGCGTCGAGGCAGAGTATGACGATGCGAGACACAGTGGCACGATTCGTTCTCAATAGCGGTTCCCTCGTGCGTGTCTTCAAGCGAATCCCTGGAATCCGGGCTTGCGCCAAGAAAGTAGCAATGGGAGTGCTTCCGGTTGGCTACCGCGATTGGTTTCAAGTGCAGGGTGGTGTCGGTAAGGGAATCTGGTTGAAGCTGAACCCTCGTACTGGCGACGCGTATTATCGCGGGCAAGCGGAAGCTCAACTCCAACAGCTACTTCAAGGTCACTTGAGGCCCAGTATGGTCTTTTACGACCTGGGCGCGAACAATGGTTTCTTCTCCCTCCTAGCGGCGAGATTGGTGGGGCAGACTGGGAAGGTCGTTGCCTTCGAAGCGGAGCCGCGGATCGCAAACGACCTTGAGGAGAACGTCGCGAAAAATCACGCCTGCAATATACGCGTAGTTCGATCAGCGGTGTGGTCAAGCAGTGGGGCCGTAAATTTTGATCCTGCGGACCGGCGCATGTCTCCCGATCTTGGCACCGGCAAGGTGGTCTCGCGCTCCAATGAGAGAACTGTGGGTCTGCCAGCCATCTGCCTGGACGACTTCGTCGAGACGGAACGGCCGCCTCATTTCGTAAAGTGCGACACGGAAGGCGCCGAGGTTGAAGTCTTCCGCGGCGCAACGAAGCTTCTCGCCAAATTCAGACCGTACTTCGAATGTGAAGTCCATTCCCAAGAGAACCGTCTATTCCTGCAGGACGCGTTCGAACAGATGAACTACGATGTTCGATGGTGCTCAGCAAATCATTTTCTCGCGGTGCCTAGGGAATCCCACTCCAACTTGAATGGACGAGTAGCCTAGACTTGGCAGCGGGCGAGATGCGAACGAGAGGATCAACAATTTCGGTCGGCGAGTCATACGCACATACAGAATGAGCATTGTCACCATTTCGGCTGTGCAGCCGACGAGTCCGGTCCGCTCAGACGACATTCGAGTGGCCTTTAGTTCCAATAGCTCGCGTCGGCACATCACGGAAAGGTACCTGTCCGACACGTTCGCCCCTGGCTGTGCGACCCATTTTGACCTGGACCTCTTCAGCCCAGATGTAAGCGTCCTCACTCTTCTAGAGGAAGCGCGTCGCCGGAACGAAACTCCAGCGGCCTTCGCGCACGTGGTCGACACTCCGGCCATACCCCGCGACTTAGAGATTTCGCCGATACCCACGGCGTCACTCGATATCGATTCGTTCTGGTGGACTTCCTCGCGTATTCGTTGGTCCATGCTTTTCGATTACGTATTTGTTTGGCATCCATCTTTGTCTCGGCTGTACAAACAGGCCGGGCATCCGAATGTGGTCGTGCTTCCTCACGCTGTGGACGAACACTTGTTCCGGCTGAGTCCAAATGGGGCAAATCGTCGCTTGGACCTAGGATGGGTTGGAGGATTCGGATACGCGCAATATGCGACGCGGAGGAGAGTGGTGGAGACGCTGGCCGCGCGGTTCAAAATGAACGAATTTGAAAGGCGCTACAGCAAAGAAGAAACAGTTGAGATCTACAAGCAGAGCAGAATTGTGGTCAATGTGAGTCGGGAGGATTTCCCTCCGGAAGCCAACATGCGTTGCTATGAAGCCATGGCGGGCGGAGCTCTGTTGATCACACGAATGCCGACGGAGTTGACCGAATGGGGCTTTTGCGAAGGCGAACACTTCGTAGGCTGGAGAAACGAAGGGGAAATTCCAGATTTGGTGGACCACTATCTTCGCCACGAGCAAATAAGGGCGGAAATTGCCCGCCGCGGCCAGGAGTTGACGCTCCGGGATTTTACGTACCAAAAATGCAGGGAAACGATGATTTCGCTACTCTGTGCGCGCAAAGATCAGTTCTTTGCGCCGGCGCGGAATTGGGCGGCTGCGGACGTTCGCTTAATCTACCTTGAGTATTACTACCGTTACCAGATCTTCGAACGCGCCTTTCCTGAGTTTCGTAATCTGAGGAATCTTGCCGCATACTGTAAGGGGCTTCCGATGATTCTCAAGACGTGGCGTCACCAATTGAAGCGTCGTTTGCGACCAGGTCATTGATGGCTGCTGGACTAAACGAAAGGATCTGACTGGACCTTACCATGAGGACTTTCATTACGGGCGGGGTCGGCTTCATCGGGACGAATCTTGCAGACCGGTTATTGCGCGAGGGCCACGAGGTCGTGCTCTTCGACAACATCAGCCGTGCCGGCGTGGAGGAGAATCTTGGCTGGCTGCGCCAACAGCATGGCGAACGAATGAAATTCGTTGAAGGAGATGTCCGCGACTTCGGCGCCGTCGAAAAGGCGATGCGCGGCGCGGAAGCCGTTTT
This sequence comes from Candidatus Acidiferrales bacterium, assembly GCA_035622875.1. Lineage (GTDB taxonomy): Bacteria > Acidobacteriota > Terriglobia > Acidiferrales > UBA7541 > Palsa-295. Next base: position 83,754 of record DASPUN010000038.1, on the reverse strand, counting down.
TCATTTGGCGGCCCAAGTAGCGGTGACGACCTCGGTCACAAATCCGCAGGAGGATTTCTCGGTCAATGCGCAAGGCACGCTGAATGTGCTCGAAGCAGCGCGACAGCAACAGCGGATGCCCAGCTTGCTCTACACGTCGACGAACAAGGTATACGGCGGGCTCGAACACTTGCGCGTCGTTGAGCGCGAGAGCCGCTATGAATTTGAAAATCTCCCCTTTGGCGTTTCTGAGACCTGCCCGCTCGATTTTCACTCTCCGTACGGGTGCTCGAAAGGCACTGCAGATCAATACGTGCATGACTACCATCGCATCTATGGGCTGCCAACGATCGTTTTCAGGATGTCGTGCATATATGGACCGCACCAGTTCGGAACGGAAGATCAAGGTTGGGTCGCACACTTCGCGCTCACCGGACTGCGCGGAGGCGGCCTCACCATCTACGGCGACGGCAAGCAGGTGCGGGATTTGCTCTATGTGGAGGATCTGGTGGACCTCATGCTACGGGCCTGCGCAAGCATCGAGCGAACGGCCGGTCAGGTGTATAACGTCGGGGGCGGCCCGGCACACACAACTTCGGTTTGGTCAGAGCTTCAAGCTCCGCTGAAAAATCTGCTGGGGAAGCTTCCACTCGTAGACTATGGCGAATTCCGCCCTGGAGACCAGAGGATTTACGTCAGCGATATTCGAAAGGCGCAAGCGCAAATGAACTGGACGCCTCGCGTAGGCATCGCCGACGGCTTGCGGATGATGGTGGGGGCGTGGAGTAAGGATCGAAGAGTGGCATTGGCCTGAGGGCGTGCGGCTTCACGGTAAAGCGTTCGGCTCGAAAGTGACGGCGGCGTGAGTCGGAGCGAGGTGTGCGGTGCCGGCGTCAGGAATTGAGGAGACCAAAGCGCAAGTGGAACCGGCTCCGGCACCCGCTCGGGTGTCTTCCGCTGCGGCGAGCATGCTTCCACGAAAGCTCACTCCCGCCGGTTCGGCTCACCTCGATTTAGTTCGCGCGTTTGCAGCCTGGGCGGTGATGTGGGGCCACGTGCGAAGCAATTTCTTCGTCGATTTCCAACACATCGAGCACAGAAATCCTGCGCTGCAGGCTTTGTATTTCGTCACAGGGTTCGGCCACCAGGCAGTGATGGTATTTTTTGTATTGAGCGGATTTCTGATTTCGTCATCCGTCGCTCATAGTTACGTTTCCGGACGTTGGTCTTGGCGCGAGTACGCGATAAATCGCGCTTCCCGACTTTACGTCGTGTTAATCCCGGGGCTTTTGCTCGGATTGCTATGGGATAAGTTGGGCATCGCCTTATTTTCCGCGAGCGGACTCTATTCCCGCCCGCTCGAAGCTTTCGGCGGCACGATCGCGCAAAGCCAGACCGGCGTAGGAACGTTCATCGGGAATTTGTGTTTTCTCCAGACCATTCTGTGCCCGACATTCGGGTCGAACGGCCCGCTCTGGAGCCTCGCAAACGAATTTTGGTATTACGTGTTGTTTCCCGTGGTGTTGTTCGCGGGAATCTATTGGTTGAAACGTGCGCTACCCCGGGCTCTCGCTCTTACTCTCCTCGTAGCGTGTTTGGCCGCACTTCTCGGACTGGACAAGTTGATCGGGTTTCTGGTCTGGTTGGCGGGCTTTGGACTCGTTGTCGCGTATTCGAAGATTCAGCTCACGTCGAATCGATGGGTAGCTTTGTACTTGGTTGTGACGTCGATAGCGTTGGTTGGTTGTCTCGTTGCTGCGCGGCTGCACGGGCCATCTGTGCTCGGGTCCGATCTAGCTGTGGGAATCGCGTGCGCATTCTTTCTGCTTGGCGTTTTGTACCTAAGTATTGGTGCGCAAAACGATCTCTATCGTCGTGCGGCGCACTTTTTCGCAGCGTTTTCGTACAGCCTGTACGTGCTCCATTTTCCATTTTTGTTGTTTCTGCGAGCCTGGATCCTGCCGCCGGGACGGTGGCAACCTGATCTGCAACACGTTTGTTTCGGAGCGGCTCTCGGTGCTGCGACGCTTGCATTCGCCTGGGGGGTTTCAACGTTCACTGAGAAGAAGACCGGCGCGGTGCGGCAGTGGCTTCATACGGTCGCGGCCAAATGACGAAACGGCCACCACGGGTTCTCATTGTTGCTTCGCATCCTGTCCAATACGCAACACCGATTTTTCGGCTCCTTGCCAAAGACCCGAGAGTTGAAATCCAAGTCGCATACTGCAGCATGCAGGGCGCCGAGCCGGAACTCGATCCCGATTTCGAAGTCGAGGTGAAATGGGACATACCCCTGCTGGACGGATACTCTTGGGTCCACTTGCCGAACCGCTTCGGGCCGCCGAAGTTGGGATCCTTCTTTGGACTTGTTAACACCGGAATCTGGAAATTGATCCGGCAGGGGCACTTCGATGCGGTGGTCGTGTACACCGGGTATGTCTACGCGACATTTTGGATCGCGCTGGCGGCTGCCAAAGCGAGAGGCACGGCCATACTCTTCGGCACAGATGCGCACGACCTTGCACCTCGGGACGCAAGCCGATGGAAACGCCGAGTGAAGAAATGGCTTTGGCCGAGACTTTTCCGGCTCGCCGACATCGTGCCCGTTGTTTCCACGGGAGGCGTTCGTTTGATGCGATCTTTCGGAATCCCCGAGGAGCGGATCGCGCTCGTTCCGTTTTGTGTGGATAACGATTGGTGGGCGCAGAAAACAAACCTGGTCAATCGCCAATTTGTCCGAACTCGTTGGCGCGTGCCGGCGGATGCTCCCGTCGTTCTGTTTTGCGCAAAGCTGCAGCCCTGGAAGCGACCATCCGATCTGCTGCGCGCCTTTGCAAAGGCAAACGATCCGGCTGCTTACCTAGTGTTCGCAGGGGACGGCGCGCTAAGGACCGAGCTTGAAGACGAAGCAGCGTCGCTTGGAATCTCCGACAGGGTTCGCTTTATTGGGTTCGTAAACCAAACGGGACTGCCTGAGGTATATACGGCGTCGGATATCCTCGTGCTTCCGTCGGAGTACGAGCCTTTTGGCCTCGTTGTTAACGAGGCGATGTTGTGCCACTGCCCCGCGATCGTAAGCGATCGTGTAGGGGCAAAGTTCGACTTGGTGAGAGACGGCGAAACCGGCTATGTTTTTCCGTGCGGTGAGGTCGATGTGCTTGCCCAGACACTGCGTCGAGTGTTGGGCGACCAAGAAACATTGCGAAAAATGGGCGAGGCTGCTCGCGCCAGGATGGCCAATTGGTCTCACGCCGATTATGCGCGGGCATTGGTTGGCGCGATCGCCAAAGCGGTTGAAGTGCGGGATGGATCGGCAGGACGGCAGTTTTCGAGCCGGGGCTGAGTTGCTGTTATAAAATCGAGGTGGCTGGTCGAATCGGACTGTGCGCGCCTAAGGCTACGAGGATCGAGAATTTGCTGAACTCACGAACTCCCGCGCTGAGAAACCAGGCATTGATAGGCCTGATCATCTTTGGGTTCGGATTGTGGGCCGCATGGCAGGTTGGAAACAGGGTCGTTGCGAACGACACGTGGAGCTTGATCTACGTCGTCCTCGGATTTGCGGCATGCGCCGCAGCCGTCGCCATCCTTAGGCACTGGCGTAATGGTTTTTATCTTTTCCTAGTTTGGCTCATGTTCGAGGACTTTGTCCGGAAATACATGGGGAACGGCACTGCTCTGTTTTTCGGCAAGGACATCCTGCTGGCTCTCGTTTACATGGCTCTGTTTGTCGAGATTCGCAAGGGGCGTGCAAAAACATTCCGTCCGCCTTTCCTATTCTTTCTCAGCATGTTCATTTGGCTGGGTGTGCTTCAGATTTTCAACCAAAATTCCCCACACATCTTATACGGCCTGCTTGGTTTCAAGGTCTATTTCTACTACGTACCTCTGATATTTATTGGATACGCATTGATTCGTACAGATGATGATTTGCGCAGATTCTTCGTGGCCAACGCGGTGCTGGCAGGTGTGATCGGCTCGCTCGGAATTGCTCAAGCGATTTTGGGGAACAGCTTCCTGAATCCCAGAGTCCTGGCGCCGGAGCTGGAAGATGTGGGAAATCTCTCGAAGGTTTCGCCCCTAACGGGACGTGTGCTTTCGCTGCCGGACTCCGTCTTTGTGAGTTCTGGTCGCTATGCCGAGTATCTGGTTGTCGCCTTCATTCTGACGACGGGCGCCGCGGCCTACCTCCTTCTTCACACCAGGCGTAGCCGCAAACTGATTTTCGCGGTGATCGGCATACTCGGAAGTGCCACCTTGCTGAGCGGCTCTCGAAGCGCGGTCATGGTCGTTGGAGCGAGCGTGCTGGTTCTTTCCGCAGGATTTCTGTGGGGTGCTCCGTGGCGATGGCGGCAAGCGCATCGCCTGGTAAAGGCAATTCGGCGGTCCCTGATCGTAGCGGGCTTAGGTCTGGCCGTCCTCATCTTGATTTTTCCCGAAGACGCGGGATCGCGAATCGCGTTTTACTCGGAAACGCTGAATCCCAATAGCTCGGCCTACGAGTTGGGAACGCGTTCGTGGGATTATCCGATTCAGAATCTGATGGATGCGTTCGCACAGCCCAATTGGGTGATTGGAAACGGCATCGGTACAGCGTCATTGGGAAGGCAGTACGTGGCTAAGCTACTGGGAACGCGGCAGCCCCAATTGGGCGTCGAGGAAGGCTACGGCCAGTTGATCATTGAGATGGGGGTCGTGGCTCCGTTCCTCTGGATTCTGTGGACGGCGGCTTTGCTCTATTATTCCTGGAAAATCGTGCGAAGGTTGAGAGAGACGCGATTTGCGCCGGTAGCTTTTGCCATTGTCTGGTACGCGTTTCTCTTGCTCTACGTATTCACGTACGCTGGCCTTGATGCGTATCAGAACTATACATGCAACGCTTTTTTGTGGATTCTCACGGGAATCTTGTTCCGACTGCCCGACGTTCTCGCCCAGTCAGCTGCCCCTGTGGTTGTAGGCGCGCGAACGCTTCCTGTCGCAATTGACGACGATGCTCGCTAGAAGGAACCGGCGGCGATGATCAAAAGTTCCACGCCACGGACGTTGAAGAGAAAATTGTAGCGCGCTTCAGTTCGTCCAACAGCAACACCGGGATTCTCTGATTATTAGGCCGGGTACGCTCAACGAGCACGGAATCAAGTAGCGTTCGAAAGGTTCGGCATAGTGAGGACTCTACCTAATGCTTATGCGGGCCTTCTTGTGGCAATCTTGTTCTTGCGGTCGGATGAGATAGCCGATCTCGTGCATTTCTCGACCGTACGACACTTGACTTACACCAGAAAGTGACACTAAGGCATCGACGTTGAGCAAAGTCAACAACGCCATTCGCATCCAGCGGGAATACTACACGGCGACTGCCGGCCGATACGATGACATGCACGCTCACGAAGGCGACGATGACTATCGAAGCGTGCGGTTTGTGGGCGCGCTGATCCACATGATCCAACCGAAATCCGTCCTCGATGTTGGTGCAGGTACCGGCAGAGGCATATCGCGTCTTCTTGAGATCCTGCCGAATGCCCGCGTCTGCGGGATCGAGCCAGTGGAAGCACTGATCGACCGGGGGCTTCAAAAAGGCGTTCCAAAGCACACCTTCATCCGAGGCAGTGGTGAAGCTCTCCCGCTCCCGGATGGCTCTTTTGATGTGGTGTGTTCCTTCGCCATGCTTCACCATGTGCCCGATCCGAATCGCGTCCTGCGTGAGATGATGCGAGTTGCGCGCAAAGCTGTGATCGTGGTGGACGGAAACCGATTCGGTCAAGGCTCGACGGCCATGCGTTGGATAAAGCTGGCACTATACAAGTCGAGGCTATGGGGGTTGGTTAACCGACTAAAAACTGGCGGCAAGGGCTACTTGGTGACGACGGGTGATGGTTTGGCCTATTCATACAGCATTTATGATTCCTTCGACTGCATCGCAAAGTGGGCCGACGAATTGATGGTTGTGCCTGTCGAGGCATGCAAGCCTACTACGTGGTTTCATCCCCTGTTGACAGCACGCCACGTGCTCCTTTGCGCGCTGAAGGATTCGAATTCCGACGACTGCATTGCGACGCAAAGTGGATTTGGAGTTACGGCATCCCTGAATGTCTGACGACGCCGTAGAGCGACGTTCGGAAGAATTGCCCCGGCCGCGAATCGCTGTCGTGTCCCCGTTTCTCGACAAAAGCCACGGCAGCGAGCGAATTGTGGTCGAGTGGCTATCAAATCTGCCGGAAACGTTTGACGTTCACATCTACAGCCAGCGCGTCGAGGACATTGATCCTTCCCGTTTCAAATGGCACCGTATCCCGAAACTCCCCGCTCCGTTCCTGATCAACTTCCTGTGGTGGCTTGTGGCGTGCCGTCTGTGGATTGGCTGGCATCGGCGATTCGACGGCTCGCGATATGATTTGATTTTCAGTTCGGGCGTCAACTACCCAGGTGCGGATATCATTTGCGTCCACATCGTTTTCGCGCAGTACGTCCGCCAGATTGGTGCCGAAACAGGCCTTTTGCACAATTCCGTTTGGCGCTGGCCCCGCTTGCTTCATCGAAAACTCTATTACGCGATTGTCAGGCTAGTCGAGAACTCCGCCTTCCGGAATCCCGCCACTACGTTGGTAGTCAACTCACGAAAAACCGCGCGCGATATCGCGCTGAATTTCGACCGGACAGAATCGATGCCACTGATATATCTCGGTATCGATCACGCTGTTTTCAACCCCGCTAGGCGCGACGCTCTGCGGGACCGAGCTCGTGCGGAGCTTGGACTGGGAGACGAGCAATTCGCCATCATTGTGGTCGGCAACGATTGGCTAAACAAGGGCGTCCCTGTACTTCTCGAAGCGGTAGAATTATTACGCGAGCTTCCGCTGCGCCTCTTGCTCGTCAGTCGCGAAGAATCTTCGCGATGGCAGAAGCTTGTGGTCGAGAATCGTCTGAATGGCCGCGTCAGTCTGCTTCCGCCTCGAAAGGATATTGAATTCTATTACGCAGCGGCGGACGCTTACGCAGGGCCTTCACTGCAGGACGCGTACGCGATGCCTCCGGCGGAAGCGATGGCTTGCGGATTGCCCGTAATTGTCTCTTCGGCGGCCGGTGTTTCAGAAATTGTGACGGACGGGACGGACGGGCTGATCCTCACCGACCCGCGAGACTCTGCAACACTAGCTTCAATGATTAGGCGCTTATACGAAGACAAGGATTTTCGAACTCATTTGGGTGAGCGAGCCGCGGTGACAACCTGCAGGTTTACGTGGGAGAAAAATGGCCGCGAGCTTGCCGCGATCCTGCAGCAGATCCTTCGCCAGAAATCGAGCTGGGCTAGGCAAACGCTCACGCAAGAGCAATGACCGAAGACGCGACGGTCAAACGAAAGGTACTAGTTCTTGCGCCTTCGCTGAAATCGATCGGCGGGGTTCAAAATTACACTGCGACTTTAGTCTCTGCCCTTCGCATCATTCTGGGAAGCGAGCGCGTCAGGCTTATTTGCGTAGCAGAAGATCCGAAACCGAAGAGTGACGGTAGCGTTTCTCTCAGCTCTTTCGTAAAGCTCCGCTTTTTTCTGTCAGCGCTTGCGGCGGCGGTCTGGTGGCGTCCCGATCTGGTGATCTGCGCGCACGTCGGATTGGCAACCACGGGTCGCGCCATCCAGCGACTTACGCGAGCGCCCTACTGGCTAGTCTTATACGGTATCGAGGTGTGGGGCGACTTGCCGCCGGCAAAGAAGAGAGCGCTGCAGGGAGCACAATGTTTCCTGACGATAACTCGCTTCACCCTTGAGGCTACGGCCGAGCGGCACAATTTGCACGAACCGTGCTGCGTACTGTTGCCTCCGTCACTTTCTGCAAGTCCGCCGGCCGCAACCGCCGATGAGAGAGTTCCCCCGCCTCCTGCAGGGCCAATTGTTCTCACGGTCGGTCGAATGTCAGCGTCGGAACAATACAAGGGTCACGACGTGATGCTCGCGGCGTGGCCGTTGGTTCTTCAACGCGTGCCGGAGGCTGTGTATTGGATCGTCGGTGGCGGCGACGACCGCCAACGTCTCGAAGCGCGGGCGCGGGCACTCGGGATTGCAGATTCGGTGCGATTCCTGGGTAGCGTCACACCCGAAGAACTCAACGTTTGTTATGATCGCTGCCGTGTGTTTGCCATGCCTGCGCAAACGGAGTTAGACAGCGCCGCACCACGGGGCGAGGGCTTCGGCATCGTTTTCTTGGAAGCCATGGCATGCGGCAAGCCGGTTGTGGGTCCGAAGTTCGGGGCGCCTGCCGAGTTTGTGCACTCGGATGAACATGGGCTGCTCGTGACTCCAACCGATCCGAAGGAAGTCGCTCGAGCGATTGTCGAGCTACTGGAAGATCCGGCGCGAGCGAGCCGGATGGGTGCCGCAGCCAGAGAATGGGTCATGCGCGAATTCAGTTTCGACCGATTTTGTGAACGTTTGCGGGATGCGCTGCGGCACTAGCGCGTTCGCAGTAATTTCGGGACGGAGGGAAGTATCGGAATGAAAATTCTCGTCACGGGTGCGACTGGGTTTATCGGAAGCCGCTTGCTGGAGCGGCTCGCGGAGATTGGCGGGCATGATCTGTACTCGCTGCAGCGATACGTTACGGGCCGCTACGTGTTGGGTGCCGACCAAGGGATCAAGGTCGTGTTTTGCGATTTGCGCGATCACTTCGCGGTCAAGTGCGCGATACGCGAGGTGCAACCCGAAGTCGTGTTCCATCTGGCTGCGATCAGCCCAGTATCGTACAGCTATGACCATCCGAATGAGGTGCTCGATGCCAATCTGACCGGTACGGTGAACCTCGCCGAGGCTTGCCTGCGGGAGGTGCCTGCCTTCAAGCACTTCCTGCTTGCGTCAACCTCTGAGACGTTTGGAAACGGTCCCCTGCCCAAGCGCGAAGACACTCCGCAGGCGCCAAACAGCCCTTATTCCGTCAGCAAGCATGCGGCGGAGAAGTACGTGCTCTACATGAGTGACGCCTACAAATTTCCCGTGACCGTGTTGCGCCCGTTCAATACCTACGGACGCCGCGACAATACCCACTTCCTTGTCGAACGTATGCTCGTGCAAATGTTAAGAGGCGATGTCGTTAAACTTGGCGACCCGACTCCTGAACGAGACCTGCTTTACGTGGACGACCATGTGGATGCTTATTTGACGTGCTTCGCAAAACCCCAGGTGAGCATCGGCGAAGTGTTCAATTTTTGTACGGGCGAGAAACTGACCGTGAAGGCTCTTGCCGAGAAAATGCGGGCGATTACCGCTTTCCGCGGCCAGATCCTCTGGGATACCATTCCTCGACGGCCGCTCGACATTCAGATTCTTTACGGCGACTCAACCAAGGCGAAATCAGTGCTTGGCTGGGAGGCCAGAATAAGTCTCGACGAAGGCCTTCGACGCACTGCGGATTTCTGGCGGAAGAAGCTCGTAGGTTCCGAACAGGTGATTCGAGCGGGCAAATCGTAATTCCTGGACCCGGGCGCTGCATTGACGGCGAAAGCCGAGTTGCACAGTGAGCAAAAGGAATGGCAACACTCCTGTACATTAGTGGCTATTGAGAACGGGTCTTGGCCGCACCCTTTGCACATAGTATCCTGACATTTCTCCGTTTCGTTGTGAGCGAGATCAGGCTTTCCCAGCGGGCTGCGGTTCGGTTTCGCAACTTGGGGGCGATGCCGCGGTGCGTATCCTGAAAGTCGTCCAGTCCTATTACCCATTCCAGGAAAAGGGTGGAACCGCCGTAAAGGTGCGAGCATTGGCGCGTGGTCTTGCGCACAGGGGCCACCAGGTTACTGTGTTGACTTCCGATCTAGGCCTGCGGAACCGAACAGGCCACGGCATGCAGCTCGAGCGGTGCGAATGGGGATGGCGTGCTAAGCAAGACGAAGTTGAGGCGATTTATCTTCCCTCACTCGGCCGTTATCGCGCTCTGACGTTGAATCCGCGTGTGATAGGATTCTGCCGGGCAATGCTAGGTGATTTCGATCTTACGCACTTCTATGGGCTTTACGACCTTTTGGGCCCCTCTGTGGCCCGCCGCTGCCGACAACGGCATATACCTTACATGATCGAGCCGATGGGGATGTATCGTCCCATCGACCGGAGCTTTCGCCTGAAGGCTTGGTGGCACCGAAGCGTCGGGCGTGAGTTTTGGCGCGGCGCCGCGCGCATTATCGCCACTTCCGAGATGGAGCAACAAGAACTCATCGAGGACGGCGTCTCGGCTTCCAAAATCACCGTTCGATACAATGGCATCGATCCCTCTCTGTACGCTTCCCGGCCAGTCAAGGGAACCTTCCGCGCGAAATGGAGAATTCCGCAGGAAGAGATTTTGGTCGTTTTTCTCAGCCGTTTGATTCCGCGAAAGGGCGCCGACATTTTGATTGAAGCGTTCGCGCAGGCTTGCCCGCAGTCGGGCCGTTTGGTCATCGCTGGACCGGAGGGAGAAAACGGCTACCGGCTTTTACTGGAACAGCGAGCGCAAGAGTACGGCGTGAGCCATCGAGTCATCTTCACAGGCCCGCTCTACGACGCCGAGAAAAACGCGCTCCTCGCGGATGGCGACCTATTTGTTCTGCCCTCGCGCTACGAGAATTTCGCCAATGCGGCGGCAGAAGCGATGGCATTCGGAGTGCCCGTCATCGTCACGAATTCTTGCGGTATTCGTTCGCTAGTCAGTGATCGCGCCGGACTCGTAATCGATTCGGATCCGAAGTTGCTGGCAGAGGCGATTCGAAATTTGATCGGCGACACGCGTCTGTACGGACAATTCAAAGCAGGGTGCCGCCGAGTCGCCGAACAGTTGAGCTGGAATCATCTAACGGAGCAGATGGAAGGCCATTACTTCAGCGCGATGGCTACGAGCAATGGGGTCCACTGAGCGGGCTACTTTCTACGATCAGCATCCTTTCGATTGGGTGGCGCCAGGCGTGTCCGAGCCCGTTGAGAAGGTCGTCTCCCGCCCACTTTTGGAACTCATCGAAACCTTGGACGGAGATTCCCTCGTAGTCGATGTAGGCTGCGGACCGGGCCGGGTGCTCGGTGTGCTGGCGCGACGCGGAGTCAGGTGCGTGGGCTTGGATCGCAGCTGCGTTTCGATCGGCCTTGCGGCGAAGCGTTATGACAGACCCGGTGTTGTCGGCGACAACCTGCAACTCCCCTTCGCGGATGCCTGTGCGGACGTGGTCATATCGGATGGCGTGATCCACCACACGGAAGATCCGCAGGCGGCATTTGCGGAAAACTGTCGAATCCTGAAGCCTTCGGGGCGAATGTATCTGGCGGTATATAAACCGGACGGCCGTTATCCTTGGCTCTACAAATACCCCGGGGCTCTTATTCGCGGAGGTTTGCGCAACCGCTTGACGCGCATTCTCGTCCTAATCTTCGCACTGACACCTTATTTCCTGCTTCATTTCTGGAGATCGAAAGGTCGACGCACCTGGGCGGGTGCCCGCAATCTCTTTTACGACTATTTCGTGACGCCTCAAGTTGGGTATTTGCCTCGCGAAATTGTGGAAGGCTGGTGCGCAAAACACGGCGTCCGCGTTATCTCTTATGACGAGAATCGCGGGGGCAATGTCCATTCATTTTGTTTGACGAAAGATGGCGCGGTTGAATCGCGGAGCGACCTAGACCATTCTATGTCGAACTCTTTGATAGCTGCATCAGGTGGTGTCAGATGAGCGGCGGAACCGCTGTGCGTGCTGCCCGAACTGCGACGGCGGAACCCGAAGGTTCTGTCGACAAGGCCGAGGACATGGACACAGTTCGCTCGGCGAGGGGCGCACAGGAGCGGCACCCGATCTTCCGGACGCTTTGCTACGGCCTGAATATCCTGCTAATTCTCGCGATTTTGGCCGCTGTTTATTCGGGCGTGTGGGAATACTCGACGCGCAGGTATCTGCGAGGCTTCTCTGATGCCGTCGTACCGGAGTCGGCTTCGGTTGAGCAAAAGGTCGAAGCTATTTTGCAATGGATGTCGCACGGCCCCGCACGCCAGGACGCGAACCCTCCCTCCCCCGGCCCCTACCGCGATCCGACTGACACACTCAATTACGCATCGCTGCTCAGCGTATGTGGCTCGGCCACAAACGCGTTCATCAATCTTTCCGATAGTGCTGGACTGAAAGCCCGGCGCCTGCTTCTCGTAGACTCCCGCCGCATGACGAAGCACGTGGTGGCAGAAGTGCTCGTAGATGGCCGATGGATCGTAGTGGATCCGGCCTTTCGAACCATTTTGCGAGGGACCAACGGCCAGCTCCTTACGCGCGAGGAACTCGCGAATCCTGCCGTATTCGCGAACGCCACGCGAGGCATCGCCGGATACGACCCGGCCTATACGTATGATCGGACCTCTCACGTCCACTTGTCCCGGCTACGCTTTGTCGGTGTTTCCCTGCGGAATGCTCTCAATTGGCTGGCGCCGGGCTGGGACGACTCGGCCGCGCTGAGCATGCTGCTCGAGCGCGAATCTCTAGCGACGCTTGTGCTGGCAGTTATGGTCGTTCTCTGCCTGAGCATTTTGCGAGCCGCAATGCGGTGGTATGGGGAGCACAAGTTGGGCGTCCGGCCGATCCGTTTCCGCCAGCAGATCCGCCGTGCTTTCGAGGCATTTGTTGATACCACTGTCTGACCAGATACGGGCCCTCGGACTTAGAGCTAGGCTCAACAATAGACTTTGCGTTGCACCACAATCCACTACGCCGCGCTCATTATCAATTGATTGAGCACAACTTCTGCACGGGGTGATCCCCACTGGCCGGTCTTCTGCTACCCTTTTAAAGAATAGGCAAAGCCCAGAAGGAAAACCGCATCTTGTAAATCAGGGGGATCCCATGCGCACGTGGATTCGCTTCTCTCTCGCGTTGAGTTTGGCGGGTAGCTTTGCAGCCGCCGCATCGGCTCAGGTTCAGACCGCCGAACAAACCCAGCCTCAGGCAGGGAACTCGACTGCAGCCCCGGTCACCACCGTAAACGAGGCCATCGATCGGATTATCGCGCGCGAGCATGATGAGAACGCAGTGATACGCCGCTACAGCCCAATCGTCGAAACGTATGTCCAGGACATGAAGGCCGATCCCGACATGGGTATCGTGCCGTTTCGTGATCACTATTACCTCGGCCAGGCGAGCCTTTCGAACGGCGTCGTAGATGAGTCGATGCTCGACAAGAAGAAGAAGAGTAAGGCCGACGAGTTTAATCCACTCTCGCACTTTGGCGGATCGAACGGTGGTGAGTACGTGCCCCAGGGTTTTGTGCAGATGATTTATGTCGATACGAACGGATTCGATCGGCAGCACTACGAATTCGACTATGTGGGTCGTGAGTTCCTCGGCGAAGTCCGCTGCGTCGTGTTCGACGTCCGGCCGCTGCCCAAGACCGGCAAGGGACGCTTCATCGGTCGCATCTGGGCGGAGGACCAAGGATTTGCAATCGTCCGGTTCAATGGCATGTTCGTATCGGGAAGCGAGGAATCAAACGGCTACAACGTGCACTTCGATAGCTGGCGAATGAACCTTCAACCCGATCTGTGGCTTCCGGCGCTCGTATACAGCCAAGACTCCGATTTGAAGAATTCCGGCAACGGAGTGCGCTTCAAAGCGCAGACAAGGTTCTGGGGGTACGCTATCTCGCCGGTCGCCCGGGACGCAGCGTTCAGTCAACAGACGCTTGATGTGCCCACGCCTGCCGGCGGCAGCGATACCGCGCAGCAGGGGGATCGTTCGCCCATCGAAGTGGAACGTGAATGGCAGCAGCACGCCGAAGCGAACGTGATCGATCGTCTTGAGCGCATCGGCTTGTTGGCGCCTCGAGGAGAAGTGGACAAAGTTCTCGAGACTGTCGTCAACAACCTCGAAGTCACAAACAATCTCGACATCGAACCCGACATCCGGTGCCGCGTCATGCTGACCGGCACGCTCGAATCCTTCTCCATCGGCCATACGATCGTGCTAAGCCGCGGCTTGATCGATGTGATGCCCGACGAGGCCAGCCTCGCCACGATGTTGGCGCAAGAGGTGGCCGCGATCATCATCACGAAGCCGTCGACCGACCAGTGGGGATTCAACGACACGACCAACGTCACGACTGCGGAGGCGCTGTCGCGCTTCTCGTTCAAGGCCACTCCCGCAGAAGTGGATATGGCCAACAAGAAGGCTCTCGATCTCTTGAAGCATTCTCCCTACCAGGACAAGCTCGGGACCGCGGCGCTCTTCTTGAAACAGCTCTCTGCTGACTCACAATCGCTGCCGGCTCTGATCAGCGCCCGCCTTGGAAACGGCGTGCAGCTGAGCTCAGCACTGCTCACTCTTGGTCCGGCGCTGCAGGCCGACAAGCTCGACCAGATTGCAGCGCTGCCGATCGGCGGCCGCGTCAAGGTCGATCCGTGGAGCGACCGCCTCGAATTGCTCAGGGCCAAGCCCGTGTCCATCCATTCGGCGCGCGAAAAGATGCCGTTTGAGGTGACGCCGTTCCTGCCTTTCCTGACGCGCTATCACGATCCGAAGAAGGTCGGGAAGCAAGATAGCTCTGCTCTGGCGAGCAAAGACACCGCTCATCGGTAGACGTATCTTGGTGCCCGAGGCGATCCCAAATCGCCTCGGAGCGCCAATCTCGCGGCCACCGCCGTTAGCCGCAATCTTCCCCACCATCGGCTCTCCGTTTCGTTCGTTGAACCGGGTTCACTCCGACGTGCCTCGGGGTGTATAAGAACTCTTTGAGCAGGGGTCGCGTGAAACTGTGAACGCCTCAGAGTCGTTACACGAGAGGCGGGTGGGGGGTTGCGATGCGAAATCGCAAGATGGTCTATCTTGGTTTTGGAGTGGCTCTGGCAATCGCGTCCTGCGCTGCGATCTCTTGGAACGATGCGAATGCGCAGCAAACCGGCTCGGTGCGGATTGGCGCGAGCGATATCGGCGGTGTCGTTTCCAGCAGCAAGGGGCCGGAAGCTGGCGTGTGGGTAATAGCAGAGACGACGGACCTACCGACCCGCTACATCAAGGAAGTCGTCACAGACGAGCGCGGCCGCTATCTGATTCCGGATCTCCCCAAAGCCATCTACACAGTGTGGGCGCGCGGTTATGGCCTCGTCGATTCGCCCAAGGTACTAACTGACCCGGGCAAGCACGTCGATCTAGATCCTTCGATTGCGCCGAACGCGAAGTCCGCTGCGCAATACTATCCGGCGAACTACTGGTACGCGCTGCTGAAAGTGCCCGAAAAAAGCGAATTTCCGGGCAGTGGCCCCAACGGGAACGGTATTTCGCCAAACATCAGAGCTCAGGCCGAGTGGATTCATCTGATCAAAACCGACAGTTGCGAGTCGTGCCATCAACTTGGCAACGCCTATACGCGGACGATTCCGTCAATGTTCGGCAACCTCGATCCAGCGCAGGCCTGGATGCGTCGCGTGCAGTCCGGACAAGCCGGCGCGATTATGGTCGGCGGGCTGTCTCAGCTTGGCGCCAAGCGCGCCACGGAACAGTTCGGCGATTGGACTACGCGGATCGCCAGTGGCGAGCTGCCGCCAGAGGCACCTCCACGCCCTCAGGGTGTTGAGCGCAACATCGTCGTCACGCAGTGGGACTGGGCAGATCCGAAGGCCTATCTGCACGACGAAATCTCGACCGACAAACGCAACCCGCACATCAACGCGAATGGTTTGATCTATGGATCGCCTGAAGAGAGTCGCGACTACCTGCCCGTGCTCGATCCCGTTCGCAACGTGACGAGCCGCGTTGCCGTCCCCTATCGTGATCCCGATACACCCGGGCAGCCGAAGCCGCTGCAGCCGTCAGCCGTGTGGGGCGATGAAGCGATCTGGGACAGCCACACAACAGTTCACAATCCGATGTTTGACGAGCGCGGCCGCGTCTGGATCACGGCGCGCATCCGCGCCACCAACGATCCCGTCTTCTGCAAGCTGGGATCGGACTTGATTTCGGCCAAGCTCACTCCGCTTGAGCGTTCCGGCCGGCAATTGGCCGTTTATGATCCTGCAACCAAGCAGGTGTCGTTGATCGACACTTGTTACGGCACGCACCATTTGCAATTCGCAAAAGGCTCCAGCGGCACCTTGTGGACCAGCAGCGGCGGTGGCGGTGGCGTTGTCGGATGGCTGAACACAAAGATCTGGGATGAAACGCGCGATGCGGCGAAAGCGCAGGGCTGGACGGCGCTCGTGCTCGACACCAATGGCAATGGCAAGCGCGATCCGTACGCGGATGCGGGACAGAATGTCGCCACGACGCCAGGCGGCGAGAGTCTGGGTATGTCCGCGGCTTTGACCGCAGCCGCGGCCGATCAAACGAAGGACACGCGCCTCAACGCGGCGTTCTATGGCATAGCGGTCGGCGATGACGGCATGGTCTGGGGCAGTGTTCTAGGATTCCCCGGAGGAATCGTTCGGCTCAATCCAGGACCAAACCCTCCCGAGACCGCGCTCGCCGAATTCTACGAAGTTCCGTGGAATGATCCGAAAGCTCCGGTCTGGGGATTTTCGCCCCGAGGAATGGACATCGATACGAACGGCGTCGTCTGGGTTGCGCTCGCTAGTGGACATCTTGCCAGCTTCGACCGGCGCAAATGCAAAGGGCCCCTCAACGGACCGCAAGCGACCGGCAAACAGTGCCCGGAGGGCTGGACGCTCTATCAAACGCCCGGACCGAAATTCAAAAACGTCACCGACTCCGGCAGCGCCGATTCGCACTACTACGTGTGGGTGGACCAATTCAATACGCTGGGGCTCGGCGAGAACACTCCGATCATCACCGGCAATTCATCGGATTCGCTGATCGCGCTTGTGAACGGAAAATTCGTGATCATGCGCGTGCCGTATCCGCTCGGATTCTTCGCCAAAGGAATGGACGGACGCTTCGACGATTCGAGTACAGGTTGGAGAGGAAAGGGAGTGTGGACCACGTGGGGCACTCGCACTCCCTTTCATAGCGAGACTGGAAAAGGCACCTATCCGAAAGTCGTCCACTTTCAGATCCGGCCAGATCCGTTAGCGCACTAACAGCGATCTGCTACTTGGCCGGAATGTAGCTCAGGTCTGGACGAAACTGGAGAATTTCGGAGTACTCGCTTTCGATCGAATTCTCCAGGCGCTCGTAAATCGAGTCCGCTTCCGCCTGCCCAAACGCATCTTTGAGCATGTCGCGGAAGGGCTTCACGTCCGGCTTGTCTTCGAGGTCCGCCCAACTTGAGTGCGCTTCGCCCAGCACGAACGTCCCGTCGAATCCGCCGTTGGCCAGTTCATAGAATTCGTAATGAACCGGCCACTTGGTCTTCTGCGCTGCTTCGGCGACCCGGGCCAACCCTCCTCGAAATACGCCGATCTTGTCGTGACGCACGCGGAAGGTGACCACCTCTTCATACTTCGCAGGTCCCCCTGAAGAGGCCTCCGTGTAGCTCAATTTCGGCAGAAATTGGTAGAAGCGAGCGGTTACAGACTGCACGTAGTTCCCGACCACTTTGTTGAATTCCTCCGTGTCCGCTGCGTCCGAAATTGCCGGCTTGTCCATATCGGCCCAGTGCTGTTCGAAACGGCCGACGATGTACGATCCCGTGTCATCACCGCTGAGAACTTCAAAAACGTACAGAGGCAGGGGATCCTTTTGCTGCTTGTGCCAGTCCGCTTTCTGCTTGCGGCCCTGTTCATATTGTTGGGTCATGCCGTTCTTTGGCGTCTGCGTTTCAAGGGAGGCGATGGTTCCGGGGTTGCTCTGTGCGAAGGCTGAGCACGTCGCCAGAAGGGAGACGGCCAACACGTACATTTTCTTGCGAAATTTCATTTTTCCTCCGGAGAATCTGGTGGGAACCAGAGTGGTCGGGAGAGTAGTCCCCATGCTTCCTGTGTGTCAATCGGAATTCGCAAAGTCTCCGCGTCAACGGCTTGTGCCTTTCGGGATATACTGTCGTTCCCGCCTGTCCTCGTACGATTTGGCGCGACGTGCGAGGTTGCAAACGGAGAAAATCGGGAATGCGAAGGCTGCTGATCAAGGGCGCGACCATAATTACAATGGATCCGCTCGTCGGCGATTTGCGGCCAGGCAACATTCTGATCGAGGGCGCCCAAATCACTGCTGTCGGCGCAGATATCACTCCCGGCGACGCTGAAATTTTCGACGCCGCGTCGTTCATCGTCATCCCCGGCCTTGTGAATGCCCACATGCACACCTGGCAGACGGGCCTGCGTGCGGTATCGGCGAACTGGACCCTCCTCGAATATTTTCGATGGATGCACGCGGGCCTCGCGACACGTTTCCGTCCCGAAGACATTCGCATCGCCAACCTTGCCGGCGCGCTTAACCAGTTGAACTGTGGCACCACGACGCTCGTCGATTGGTGCCACAACAATCCGACGCCCGCACACACCGACGCGGCGATCGAGGGGCTCAAGGAATCCGGGATTCGCGGCGCTTTCTTTCACGGTTCGCCGAAGCCTGACCCGAAACCCGGCGAGCCGCATTTCTCCGAAGTGCCGCATCCTCGAAAGGAAGTCGAGCGGCTGATGCGCGGGCCGTTCGCGTCCCGCGACCAATTGCTCACACTTGGACTGGCGATCCTGGGCCCCCATTATTCGACCCTTGACGTTTCCCTGCATGATTTCCGCTTCGCGCGCGAGCTTGGCTTGGTCGCTTCGATGCATCAGGGCGGCGGCGCGCCGAAAACTCCCGGCGGTTGGGACGTTCTCGAGCGCGAAGGACTCGTCGGAGACTACGTGAACATCGTCCACGGCAACGATCTGTCCGATGACCAATTGAAGAGGTTCGTCGAGCGCGGCGTCACATTCTCCGTCGCGCCTGAAAACGAAATGGCTCAAGGGCACGGACATCCGATCACCGGCCGCCTGCTCAAACTCGGCGCCGCACCGTCGCTCGGAGTCGATCTGGAAAGTGTCATCTCCGGAGAGATGTTGGTCGTTGCTCGGATCGCGCTGGCGCATCAGCGATCGCTCGATAACGCTGCGTTTCGCACCGCAAAGGGAGGAATTCCCGAAACTTCCACGATTCCTGCGCGCGAGGCGCTTGGCTGGATCACGGTCGAAGGCGCTCGAATGCTCGGTATGGAGGATCGTATTGGCACGATTTCGCCCGGCAAGCAAGCCGACCTTGTGTTCATTCAGGCCGACGCACTCAACGTCTGGCCCGTGCACGATCCGGTGGCGACCGTAATCACACAGGCGAGCCTTGCAAACATCGATTCCGTGATGGTCGCGGGCGAGTGGCGCAAGCGCGGGGGCAAGCTGCTCTTCGGCGGGCTTGAGCGTGTGAAAGCCGAACTATACCGATCCGGTGAACGAATACTCGGCGAATTAGACTGGCGGCCGGACCTGCAACAGGCGCAGCGCCGCGAACATAGGGCCGCGCATTGAGAAGACGAGAGGGTCACAACAGATGAAAGTGGGATTCATCGGTCTCGGCAACATGGGCTCCGCAATGGCCCGCAATTTGATCAACACGGGGCACGCTCTCACCGTTTACAACCACACGCCGAGCCGTGCGGAGGAATTCCGGCCTCTCGGAGTGACCGTCGCGCGGACTCCGGGAGAAGCTGCGGCAGGCGTCGAAGCGCTGATCACGATGGTGGCGAACGACCACGCAGTCGAAAACGTGATGTTCGGCACTGGGAAAGCAATCGAAATGCTTCCCGCAGGTGCAGTTCATATTGCGATGAGCACGATGAGCGTCGCACTGTCACACCGCTTGGTC
The DNA here is from genome assembly GCA_035622875.1 of Candidatus Acidiferrales bacterium. Lineage (GTDB taxonomy): Bacteria > Acidobacteriota > Terriglobia > Acidiferrales > UBA7541 > Palsa-295. Next base: position 64,068 of record DASPUN010000038.1, on the reverse strand, counting down.
ACCGCACACCGCGAAAGAAAACAGCATTTTGTCGCAGCGCCGGTGTTTGGCCGTCCGGACGCAGCCGCCGCCGCGAAACTTTTTGTCGCTGCGGCCGGTCCGGCCGACCAAATTGCGCGGTGCCAGCCGCTTTTTGCCGCGATGGGACAGAAAACTTTTGTTGTTGGCGACGACCCGCCGGCGGCAAATCTCGTCAAGGTGACCGCGAACTTCCTGATCACCACCGTTATCGAAAGCCTCGGCGAAGCGTTTGCGCTGATTCGAAAGTCCGGCGTCGACCCCGGCAGATTTCTGGATGTTCTCACCGGTTCGCTCTTCGCCGCTCCTATTTTCAAAACGTACGGAGGGATGATTGCGGCCGACAATTTCGAACCCGTCGGCTTCAGCATGATTCTTGGTATGAAAGACAACCGTCTGGTGCTGTCTGCCGCGGAGGCCGCTGCCGTCCCGATGCCGATGGCGAGCCTGATTCGCGATCGCATGCTCACCGCGACTGCGCAGGGTATGGGCGAAGCCGACTGGGCGGCCATCGCGCGCATATCGTTTCAAGAAGCAGGGCTCTGATGTGCGGAATCTGTGGCGTCGTAGGAATCGAATCGCGGGACGCAGGCGAAGCTGTCGCGCGCCGCATGATGGCGGCGATGCGCCACCGAGGCCCCGACGAAGAGGGACTCCTATCGGCGCCGTTCGTTACGCTGGGGATGCGCAGGCTCAGCATCATCGACCTTGCTGGCGGAAGCCAGCCTGTCTGGAATGAAACCGAAACGCTCGCGGTCGTCTACAACGGTGAGATTTACAATTTTCGCGGCCTGCGCGATCGACTCGAGAAAAAAGGACACCGCTTCCGCACACGGTCGGACACAGAAGTTATCGTTCACGCGTTCGAGGAGTGGGGAGACGACTGCGTTGCGCGACTGCACGGAATGTTCGCTCTTGCGCTCGTCGAAATGCCCCAGGGACCGGGCGGTCCTGCCACGCGAATTCTTCTAGCGCGTGATCCACTGGGTATCAAGCCGCTCTACTACGCGCATGTCGATGGCAACTTCTTCTTCGCTTCCGAGGTGCGCACTCTCGTAGGAAGCGATTGCGTTTCGAGCGAGCTGTGCCCCGAGACAATTCCGGCATACTTGCTCTTCGGTTCAGTCTGCGAGCCGCTGACGCTCGTGCAGGGGGTTCGCTCTCTCCCACCCGGACATTCGATGAGCGTCTCCGTCGGGAAATCGACGCGATCGCCGGAACCAAGGCCATTCTGGGACGCGCGACGCGGCGCGCGCGATGCTGCCGTATCTGATTCGAGTAACGGCTCGGGCGCTCCCGTGCAGAAAGTTCGTGCGCTGCTGGAAAGCGCTGTGGCGACTCATCTCGTCGCCGACGTTCCCGTCGGTGTTTTCCTCAGCAGCGGACTTGATTCAACAGCGCTCGCCACGCTGGCGAGCCGCGCGCAAGCTGGCATTCACACATTCACCCTCGCCTTCCCGGACCTGGAATTCAGCGAAGCGAAAATCGCCCGCCGTACCGCGAAGCGTCTCGGCACGGAGCATCTCGAGCTGACGCTCTCTGGCGAAGAAATGGTCGGTCGGCTCGACGAAGCGATCGCTGCCTTCGATCAGCCCAGCATGGACGGCGTTAACACCTACTTCGTGTCATGGGCGGCGCGGAAGGCAGGATTGAAAGTGGCGCTCTCAGGGCTGGGGAGCGACGAACTGTTCGGCGGCTACGATTCATTTCGCGCTACATCGAGCGCGGCCCGCGCGGGTGAGCTCGCGCGCTACGTCCCTTCTCCCGTGCGCGGTTGGACTGCCCGGGCGCTCGCACGCATCGGCACGTTCGGTTCGTCTCCCGACCGATTCCGGAAGGCATCGTCAGCGTTTCGCGATTACGAGACGCTCCCGCATCCCTATTTCTTCACGCGTCTGCTCTTCACGCCAGAGGCAGTCGCCGGCAAGACTCGTTCGAATGTCGGCTCGTGGCGTGATACGGAGTGGTGGGGCTGGCTCGCCGCATCCGCCCAGCAGGCTCGCACGATGGACAATTTCACCGCAATTTCGTGGCTCGAGCTGCGCTCGTATCTTCTCAATACACTCCTGCGCGATACCGACGCGATGAGCATGCGAAACTCGCTCGAGGTTCGTGTGCCGTTTTTGGACACGCCGCTCGTCGAGCACCTGCTTTCTATTCCGGAATCCGCGAAAATGGACACTCGTCCGAAGGCGCTCTTGATCGCGGCACTGCGCGACATCCTGCCGGACGAGATTGTCGCGCAAAGGAAGCGGACGTTTACATTTCCCTGGGAGAAATGGCTGCGTGGCGTGCTTGGCGGGCGCGTCGCGGCAGGGCTCGCGGATTGGTCGCCGGCGCTTGCACCGAACGTTAGCAAAGAGTTTGCCTCGGCCGTCTGGCAGGATTTTCTCGGCGGACGAACAAGCTGGTCCCGTCCGTGGGGCCTATACGTGTTAAACGAGTGGGTGAAGCGGAATCTCGGCGCCGAGCACACAAGGAGCGCCCCGTGCGAGAAAGATGCGTTGATTGCATGAAGCACTGGATACGTTTCGGATACAACGGCACCGCATCTAACCATCGATGATCATTCTCGGAATCAACGCCTACCACGCCAACGCTTCAGCGGCGATTCTGGTCGACGGGCGCCTCGTGGCTGCGGTGGAAGAAGAACGCCTGAATCGCGTGAAGTACGCCGCCGGTTTTCCCGTGCAGGCAATCCAGTTTTGCCTCGACCGCGCGGGTGCAACGCTGACCGATGTCGATCACGTCGCCGTCCCGCGCGATCCCTGGGCGAGGATCGGCACGAAACTCCGTTATGCGATGCGGATGCCCCGCTTCGCGATTGAGCGCGCGCGTGTGCTGAAACAGTTTGCCGGAATTCGCGAAGATCTCGCCGCTGCCTTCGGCGTCGATCCCGCCGCAATTCGAGCGCAGTTTCATCGCGTCGAACATCACACGGCGCATATGGCCAGCGGCTTTTTTGTTTCGCCATTCGAAAAGGCCGCCGTTCTCTCAGCCGACGGCCTCGGCGATTTCGCGAGCTCGATGTGCGCACTCGGCGAAGGCCCGAAAATGCGCGTTCTCGGCGAAGTCACTTTCCCTCATTCGCTCGGCATGTATTACACGGCGCTGACGCAGTATCTCGGTTTCTGGAAATTCGGCGACGAGTACAAGGTGATGGGCCTCGCGGCCTACGGTCAGCCCGAGTTCCTCGACGAATTCCGAAAAATCGTGCGCGCCAATGGGCCGCTCTCGTTTCGGCTGGGTCTCGAATACTTCACGCACCAGAGCGAAGGGCCGGAAATGTCGTGGAGGGAATCCGATCGGACGCCGGTGCTCGGCAGAATATTCTCGAACTTTCTGGAAAAGCGCCTTGGTCCGGCGCGCAAAGCGGACGAGCCTCTCACGCAGCGACACCACAACCTTGCGGCTACAATGCAGGCCGCCCTTGAAGAAGTGCTCGTGCGGTATTGGAATGGCCTCGCCCGGAAAAGCGGACAGAAAGCTCTTTGTCTGGCCGGCGGCGTAGCGTTCAATTGCGTCGCGAACGGCCGCATTTTCGATACGACTCCGTTTGATCGGGTTTACGTGCAGCCCGCCGCTGGCGACGCGGGCCTTTCCGTCGGCGCTGCATTCGCAGTGAATCACGAAATCCTCGGACACCCTCGCGAATTCACGATGGACCACGCCTATTGGGGACCGCAGTTTTCGCCAGCGGAAATTCGAACTGCCGTCGCGCGTGCGCATTCATCCGACGATGTCGAGATTGCCGAGTTGAGCGAAGCCGAGCTCCTTCAAACCACCGCGCGCCACATCGCAGCCGGAAAAATCGTCGGCTGGTTTCAAGGAGCCGCAGAATGGGGGCCCCGTGCGCTCGGCAATCGCAGCATTCTCGCCGATCCGCGCCGCGCCGAAATGAAAGACATCTTGAATCGACGCATCAAGCACCGCGAAGTGTTCCGCCCGTTCGCGCCGTCGATTGTCGAAGAGGCGGTCGGCGAGTTTTTCGAGAAGACGCATCCTTCGCCGTTCATGACCTTCGCGTATCCCGTGCGGCCCGAAAAGCGCGGCGTGATTCCCGCGCCGACGCATGTGGATGGCACGGCACGGTTGCAAACCGTGAGCCGCTCGGCAAATCCGCTCTATCGGAAACTCCTCGGCGCGGTGGGCGAGGTGACCGGCGTGCCGATTGTTCTGAATACTTCGTTCAATGACAACGAGCCGATCGTCTGCCGACCCGAGGAAGCGCTCGAATGCTTCCGGCGGACACACATGGACGTGCTCGTCCTGGGGAATTTAGTTTTGGAGAGAAAGCCCTCGCCCGCGAACGCGGAGGAGCCCGCGGAGCGATTTGCTGGGCGCAAAAACTGAAGTCCATGCACGTCCTGCTCTTAAACGAATACTATCCGCCCGATACGTCGGCCACCGCGAAAATGGCCGCTCTTGTGGCCGAGACGCTGGCGCAGCGGCACAAAGTCACGGTCGTCGCCGGCCGGCCTTCCTACGATCCCGAGGAATATTACCCTTTTGCCCTTCTGCGCCGGGACCTCCGCAACGACGTCGTCGTCGAACGCGTCGGCTCGACAGCCTATCCGCGTCACCGGATGCGCCGCCGTGTGACGAACTATCTCACCTATCTCGCGCTCGCCGTGCCTCGCGCTCTGGCGATTCGTTCGGACGTGGTTCTCGCGATGACCGATCCGCCGATCGCGGGAATGGCCGGGGCGCTCGTAGCACGGCTCAGCGGCCGGCCTTTCGTCTACAACATCCGCGATCTTTACCCCGACATGGCGATCGGTGGAGACATCGTGCGGCCGAGCCCGTGGGTCGAGCGCTGGGAAAAGATGCATCGCGACGCGTTGCGCCGGGCCACTCGTGTGATTGTGCTAGGAGACGATATGCGCGACCGCATCCTTGCCAAAGGCGTGGCGCCGGAAAGAGTCGTGGTTGTACGCGACGGAACTGCATTCTCGGGAAAAATGCCGGAGCAGGACGATCCGGTCGTCCGGGAAATCCGCTGCGGCTTTCCATTCGTGGCTCTGCATGCGGGCAATCTTGGTTTCTACGGTGCTTGGGACACCCTGTTGAAAGCTGCCGAGATTCTCCGCAATGAAGGTGCCGGATTCGTGTTCATAGGGGATGGAGCGAATCGCCAGGCATTGCAAACTGCGACAATGAACTGCGTGAATGTTCGCTTTCTCCCGTTCCGCCCCGTCGATCAAGTGCCACACGTCATGATGTCAGGCGACGTGCACATCGTAACAGTGCGGCGCGGGCTTGAAGGCGTGGTCGTTCCGAGCAAGCTGTACGGAATTCTGGCCGCTGGACGGCCCGTTCTTGCCGTTGCCGATTCGAAATGCGACGCCGCGCGCATCGTCGTCGAATCAGGCTGTGGCGTGGCAGCCGATCCGGACGATCCATCCGCCGTCGCAGCAGCCATCCGCCAGCTGAGATCCGAGCCTGAAAAGCTTTTCGAGATGGGCCGCAACGCGCGGGAGACTGCACAGAAGTATGCTAGAGTGAATGAGTTGCAGCGTTTTGTCGGCATCGTGGAGGAAGCCGCACGCGAGCGGAATGGGGGAGGCAGTCATCTGGGATCATAAAAAGGTTCTAGTCACGGGAGGAACATCCTTCATCGGTTCGCACCTGGTTGACGCGCTCGTCTCCCGCGGCGCAAAGGTGCACGTCGTCGACGATCTCACCAGCGGTAAACTCACCAACATCGAAGCGCACGTCAAGGCTGGCCGCGTGACGCTCACACAGGCAGATCTGCGCGAACCGGGTGTGACTCGGGCGGCGATGAAAGGCATTCAGGTCGTCTTTCATCTTGCGGCAGACCACGGTGGTCGCGGCTATGTGGATCTCCACCAGGCCGGGCCGGCGTCAAATCTTTTCCTCGATGGACTCGTCTTTTGGGAGGCCTTGAAGGGCGGCGTCGAGAAGGTCGTCTACGCCTCCTCGGGTTGCGTCTATCCGAACTACCTGCAGTCCGATCCCAAGAAGGAAATTTATCTTCGCGAGGAACACGTCAAGCCGCCGCACGACGCGGACAATATGTACGGCTGGGCGAAGCTCATGGCCGAGCTGACGTTGCGGGCCTACCATCGTGAGCACAATCTGGGAGCCGCATCATGCCGCTACTTCACCGTGTATGGTCCCCGCGGCGTTGAGAACCACGCCGTGATCGCCATGATTGCGCGCGCCTTCATCGGCCAAAATCCGTTTGAGGTTTGGGGCGATGGCACGCAGGTTCGCAATTGGACCTATGTGGACGATATCGTCAGCGGCACCATTCTCGCTGCTGAAAAAATCGATGATGGCACGGCAGTTAATCTTGGGACGATGGAGCGCGTCCGCGTAATCGACGCGGCGCGCATGGTGCTCGACTACGCGGGACTCAAATCTGAGATTCGCCTCCTGCCGGACATGCCGACCGGGCCTGCAAACCGCGTGGCCGACAACGCGCTGGCGAAAAAGCTTCTCGGCTGGGAGCCAAAGGTTGCCTTTCGCGACGGGCTGCGCAAGACAATGGATTGGTACGCCGCGACTCATCAGAAGCAGGAAGTGCGGGGCACGCTGGAAAAAATGTTGACCGCGAGATGATGGCGGCTCCGATTCTCGCGCGCATGGTGATGGAACTGCTCGGAGGCGAACGATGACGTTTCCTCCCGATCTGATTGCGTTCGGCGTTGCGCTGCTGGGATCGCTCTTCCTCACAATTCCTATTCGCCGCCTTGCGTTGCGCTACGGCATGGTGGACCACCCGGGTCCGAGGAAAGTCCATGTCAGTCCGATGCCGCTTTTCGGCGGAATTGCGATCTATCTTGCATTTGTCTTCGCGATCGTCCTCGCCTTGCATCGAGTGCCGCAGCAACAAATCGCCGGCATCGTAGCGGGCGCCACGTTGCTTGCGATGGTCGGCTTCCTCGATGACGGCGGATTGCTGCACCATCAAGTCAAACTGTTCATCGGCATGCCCGTCGCCGCGATCTTCCTGCTGGCTTCGGGAATTCGTGCGCAATTTTTCGTGTCGCTCGTTCCCGGAGTCGCCGGCGTAATCTTGGACAGTTGTCTCACTGTCTTGTGGGTCGTCGGCGTCACCGCGTCCTTTAGCATCCTTGATCACATGGACGGCTTGTGCGCCGGGATCGCAGCCGTAGCTGCGGGATTCTTCACGCTCTCAGCCGCGCTCAGCGGACAAACGCTCGTCCGGACGCTCGGCGCTGCCACGCTCGGCGCCGCGCTGGGATTCCTTCGATGGAATTTTAACCCCGCGAAAATCTTCATGGGCGATGGCGGCGCGATGTTGCTCGGATTTCTAATGGCGACGCTCGGCCTGAAAATACGCCCCGACAGCGCGCAGTTCCCGATCACGTGGATCGTTCCCATTCTGATTCTCGGAGTCCCGGCCTTCGATACCATCCTCGTCTCCGTCTCGCGTTCTCGGCGCGGATTGATTCCTTTCACCTCTCCCGGGAAGGACCACACAGCGCATCGCTTGTCCAATCTGGGTCTGGGACATCGCGGTGCAGTGCTCTCGCTTTATTTTCTTGCGATTCTCTTCGGAAGCATTGCGATCTTGATTCCCCGCGTTTCACCCACGATGGCGTATCTGACCACCGGTGTCATCGTCGTCTTCGGAGCGCTAGGGATTCTGTTCTTGGAAGGCGCGCCCTACGAACGGCAGGTCAAGCTTCAGAAGTCCTCGACCGCTTCCTGATTCTCCCCCTCACGATCTTAGCGATCGAGGATTGAGAAACCGTGGCGCTTTTCTGACTGGCGGTGTCGAACAGGTGTGCTAGATTGGCAGTTCGCCGCGAGTTAAGACGATTCGCATGATGCGATTCCCTCTTCGACCAGGCATTTGGCTACTAGCAGCTCTCGTTGCCGTCCCTCTATCGGCTCTGCCTTCGCCGCCGCGTCCCGACATCCTGCTCGAAACCATGCGGCACGAACTGCATCGGGCGACTGCCGCGCTCGCGAAATCCGATCCCGCTCCCTACTACTTGAGTTATTCCGTCATGGATAGCGACGGCGTGACGATCGCCGGCATGGATGGAAGCCTTGTCGCATCGGCGGCCGCCCATCGCCGGCAAGCCGACGTCTCGATGCGCGTCGGTTCTGCGGTGCTCGACAACACGCACGGCCAGAGCCGTCCTTCCGGAATCGTCTCGGGCGCGTTGCCCCTTTACGCCGAAGCCGATGCGGTCTCTCGCGTCTTATGGCAATTGACCAATCGTGAGTATGAACAAGCGTCTGGCGCTTTCCTGCGCGTGAAAACGAACGAAGCCGTGCGATCGGAAGAGGAAGACCGGTCGCCTGATTTTTCGCAGGAGAGTTCGCAGAACCGCATCGACGGATCGGCCCCGGCATTGGCGCTCGATCAGAAGGCCTGGGAAGACCGCATCCGGCGAATTTCGGGTCGATTCTTGAGGTATCCGGACGCGTACACGACTCTCGTGCTTCTGCAGGGAGGCACGACCAGATCGTACCTCGCGACGAGCGAAGGAACTGCGCTGGTGCAGCCTTCGTCGATGGTCCGGCTTGTGATGGAAGCATCCACGCGAGCCGAAGACGGAATGGATTTGCTGCGTGTTGAAACCTTCCAGGCAGGTTCGCCGAATCAGCTTCCCTCGGAAGCGGAGCTGATTGCCAAGGTCGACAAGATGGGCGCCGATTTGAAAGCTCTGCGCTCGGCACCCGCGGCGGAACCGTACGTCGGCCCGGCTCTGCTTTCCGGAAGAGCCGCTGCGGTCTTCTTCCACGAAGTGCTCGGGCACAGGCTCGAGGGACATCGGCAGCGCGACGAGCGCGAGGGGCAAACCTTCACGAAAAAAGTGGGCCAGCAGGTGCTGCCGCCTTTCCTTACCGTCGTGGATGATCCAACGATGAAGGAGCTGAACGGCGTCGAGCTGGCTGGGCACTATGATTTCGACGACGAGGGCGTTCCTGCGCAGCGCGTCGCGGCGGTAGAGGACGGTATCCTCAGGAATTTTCTGATGTCGCGCATGCCGATCACGAATTTTAGCCATTCCAATGGACACGGTCGCCGCCAAGCGGGCCTCATGCCAACCGGGCGCCAGGGAAACCTGATTGTCACCTCCTCGAAAACGGTCAAGGATTCCGAGCTGCGCGCGAAGTTTATTGATGAGATCAAGCGGCAGGGCAAGACCTACGGGCTCTACTTCGAAGACATCCAGGGCGGATTCACACTGACCACGCGCGCTTTGCCGCAAGCATTTCAAGTGATTCCGGTGATGGTCTGGCGAGTCTACGCCGACGGGCGTCCGGATGAGCTCGTGCGCGGCGTGGATATCGTCGGAACGCCGCTGCTTTCTCTCAATAACATCATTCTGACCGGCGATACCCTTCAAGTGTTCAACGGCGTCTGTGGCGCCGAATCTGGGCAAGTGCCTGTCGCAGCCGCTGCGCCCGCGATGCTGTTTTCCGAAATTGAAGTGCAGAAACGCGCGAAAGGAACGCAAAAGCCTCCGATTCTCCCTCCGCCTGGTTTCGAAACCACCTCCATGAGCGCCAAGCCTGGTGCGTCGCAGGAAGCCAAGCCATGAGCGCGTCTTCGACAAAACCGTTGCGCTTGCCGATAATTCTGGCCCTCATTGCCATCTGTGCGTCTCCGGCGATAGGGCAGCATCGTCAGGAAGAGCCAAAACCGAATGCGGCCGCGGCGATGGACCCTCTGCTGCAGGCGATGCGGGCGGAGCTCGAGCGATCCAAGACTCAGCTCAAGATGGAGAACGTCGCCCCGCCGTACTACATCGAGTACCACCTCTGGGATGTCGACGAGTACGAGGCCGAGGCTGCCTTCGGAGCGCTACGCGTTGAGCAGCGCTCCCACGCACGAACGGTGCGCGTTGTGGTGCGCGTCGGAGACTACAAACAGGATAGCCACGGCCCGGGATTTGCTGGAGTGAGTTTGGCTCCGATCGATGACGACCCCATCGCGCTCCGCTGGCAGTTGTGGCTGGCGACCGATCAGGCCTACAAGGCGGCGACAGAAGCTCTCGCTGCGAAGAAGGCAGCCCTGCGACAGTTTACTGCCGACCAGCCTTTTGATGATTTTGCCCATGCTCCCGTTGTGGAATCGATCGAGCCCGTGGTCAAACTTGAATTCGATCCGAAGCCCTGGACGGACGCGCTACAGAAAGCAACGGACATCTTCCGGACCGATCCGAAGATCGAATCACTTTCGGCGTCGCTTCGCGCCCGCGCGGTGAATCAGTACTTCGTAAACACCGAGGGGACTGCCGCTCGCAACGGTTATTCCGTCTACTACCTCACGGCCGAGGGTTCGACGCAGGCCGCGGATGGAATGCGCCTCAGCCGGTCGCCGTATCATTCCGCCGCGACGATGCGCGAGCTTCCCACGCCTGACGAATTTTTGGCCGACACGAAACTGATGGTCAATACGCTTAGGGACCTTCGAGAAGCGCCTGTCGTCGACGAGGACTATCGCGGCCCCGTGTATTTCTCTTCTGACGCCGCGAGCGATATCTTCAACGGCATGATCGGCGGAAACATCCTCGGCAGGAGGCCCGCGCCGGGAGAGTCCGCGCGCACGCTCGGCGACTATGCGTCTAACTACAAAAGCCGGGTTCTGCCGGCCTTCTTGTCGATCGAGGACGACCCCACTGTTAAGACGTTTGAGGGGAAATCTCTCATCGGAAGCTACGACACTGACGATGAAGGCGTTCGCGCGGCAAAAGTCTCGGTGATTCAAGATGGAATGCTTGTGAATTACCTCCTGGGCCGCGAGCCGATCCGGGATTTTCCCGAATCGAACGGACACGGCCGCGCCGCGCCCAGCCAGCTCGCCTCACCCAGCATCGGCAATCTGATTGTGCAATCCAAACAAACCCTTTCGCCGGCCGAGATGAAGCAGAAGCTGATCGATATATGCCGCCAGGAAGGGAAAGACTATGGCTACCGCGTCGAGACGCTCGGCGGGTCAGACTACGAACCGCGCCTCCTTTACCGTGTCTTTGCGAAGGATGGTCACGAGGAACTCGTCCGCGGTGCCGTCTTCGACGAGTTGGATACGCGCACGTTGCGCAACGATCTTGTCGCTGCGGGCAACGATCCGCTGGTGAGCAATCGCGAAGCCGCGGTTCCGACGACCGTAGTCAGCCCGTCGATTCTCTTTGACGATCTGGAAGTGAAGCGCACCGACAAGAAAAACGCAAAGCTTCCGGAATATCCTGCACCCGATCTGACCTCTTCTCGCTGAGCAGAGCGTAGTGGGCCGCGCCCAATCGAATTCCAATTCTATCGTTTGGACGGGAAATCGAATCGCGCGCCGACGCGGCCCGCAATCGGAAGCCCCCGCTGCGGCGGAGAAAGCGACGTGGCCGCCGTAGAGATATATTCCGCGTTGAAAAGATTCTCGACCGCGCCGAAAATCTCGACGCCGTGGCTCACGTCGCGTGACGCCATCACGTCCAGCACGAAGAAATTACCCATCGACAGTTGATTTGTATCAAGTTGCATGCCGACCATGCGCCCTTCCACGCTGATCGAAATGATCGACGGATTCGTGTACCGCGCTTGAAATGTGAGCACGTTGTGCGGTACCTGCGCCACCCATTTGTTCACCAGCGACGGCTGCCCGGGCGCGCTGATTATCGTGGCGTTGACATACTGATATCCGCCGGTCAGTTGAAACCGGTCCGTGACGCGCGCGACCCAATCGATTTCAAATCCGGGGGCGCTCGTTCGGCCCAGATTGTCTCGCACGAACGTCAGTGTATTGGCTGTCGGCGGCGGGCAAATCGCTGGCACGGGAGTCACCTGGCAACTCACGCTGGAAACAGGATTGATAATCTCGTCAAAGAAAAACGATCCGCGAAGCTGGAGACGGTTGTCCAGGCCCTGCACTTCGACGCCGGCCTCGCCGCCCGTGAGTCGCTCAGCAGTCAGGTTCGGATTCGCGTCCGTCAAGTTGTTGGCCTGCCGGAATGAGCGATAGAGCTCGTTCAAGGTCGGCGCGCGAAATGCCCGATACACAGACGCCGACCAGGAAACATGCGAATTCACTTCGTGCACCAGGCTCGCTCTCGGATCGAACGCCGTAAACGATCGGCTTGCGTACGGCACGGTGGTAGCAGGTCCGGGAGGCGTGATCGGATGGGTGAACAAGAATGCATCGAAGTTGCGCCAATCGTCGAAGCGTGCACTTAGCGCCAGAGTCCATCGCGGCGCGATTTGGATGATGTCCTCGCCAAATACACCAGCCGTTCTCTGATGTCCACCCGCCGCGGTGTCTCTCAGATTGACGCCAGTGGTCGCCGAAAAGATCTGCTCATCGCTGTGGCCGAGTTCTGCGTGTTCGTCGAATCCCGCCACCAGGGTTTGGCGCTTTCCCACGGTCCGCGTCCAAAGAGCCGAGCCGCCGATCCCCTGCGCGGGGACCGTCTGCAGGTCCGTCAGGTGCTGGCTATTCTGGTCTAGCGCTACAGAGAAAAAGCTCTGGTGGTAGGTCTCGAACTCCGCATACGAACGCAATTGCAAGCTCCCAAAGGAACCAAGATCGAGATTCGCTCCAAGCGCGCCCTCTCCAAGTCGAATGCTGTTCGTCTGGTCTATGGTGCCGTTGTTGCGCGAATCGTTGAAATACTGGCCGCGCGCGAACACTTCGCTATCCGCGCCAAATTTGCGAGCGATCGTCAAATCCGCAGTGCCGTGTTGAGAATACGCGGCCGTATCGCCAGTTCCCTGATCCGCTGGTGGAACCAGCACGTACCCGTCCGTGTGAAACGCCTCGCCAGCAAACGATCCTTGCCACTTGCCGATTCCGCCGCTCGCCGCGAGCGATAGGTCCTGCGTGTTTTGATTTCCGTAGGATGTTTCGAGCGAAACGCCTCCGTACTTTTCCGGGCGAGTCAGAAATTGCACCACGCCGCCGAGCGCCTCGCTCCCGTAAAGGCTGGACGCGCCGCCCTGTGCAATCTCGACGCTCGATACCGACGCGCTTGGAACACGGTCCCAGTAAACCCAAGAGCCGAATGGATCGTTGAGTGGGAGTCCATCCTCGAGCACAAGCGCTCGACTGGAGCCGTTCGCGCCCAGTCCGCGCAATGAAACTCCAAGCGTCGTTGGGTTCGCGGTCCGGCTGCTGGTTCGTCGGAAAAGGCTGAAGCCAGGAACTTGACGTAGCGAATCATCCAACGTCAGCGCCGGCGTCGCCTGGAGATCCTGGCTCATCAACTGCGTGACGCTGAGAGGCGTCTCTCCTAGGGGTGTCGCCGTGCGCGCCGCCGTCACGACGACCCGCTGACTGGCCGCGGAAAGTTCGAGAGTCACGCTCAGGTCCGCGAGCCCGTTTGTCGCGGTCCACGGCTGCTGTACCTCCCGGAACCCGGTCGCATCCACGGTGATCGTTCCGGAGGATGCAGGCACCGCGTCGAAAGCAAACGCTCCCAACGTGTCGGTGGACGTTTTTGCTGAGTAAGTACCCGCACTCAGCTTTACCGACGCAGCAGGCACTGAAGCGCCGCTCGCATCGCGCACGACTCCTTGCACTCGATTTCCCTCCGCCCTTGCAAGTGACGCCGCCAATAGAGCCACGAGGGCTGCGAGTGCGAAGGTGAGCAGCCTCGCTGCCACCGAAGCGAATCTTTCGCACGTTGCAGCTGCCGATGATCGATTTGTGCTTGCCGAATTGATCCTGCTGTGAAGGATTCCGGGCCGGGATGGATTCATCGCGGGGAATTATATCGTGGTATTGCAGCCAGATGCGGGTGCCATGTCGACCGACTGGCGTTGCCGGGGGCAGCCTTGCCGCCGCCTAACACCTAAAAAAATGCCGGTTGCCGCCGCCGCGGCGGCTACGCTATACTTAAATAATTACGCCCAGGTTGTCGGCGTATTCAGAGTCCATACGGCTCTAATTTGGGAGGAACCACCATGGAATGGACCGCACCCCAGCACGAGGAAATCTGCCTTAGCTGCGAAGTTAGCTCGTACGCAAACGCCGAACTCTAGTCTTAATGCGTGTCAAGGTTCTCGGCTCCGCCGCCGGCGGCGGTTTCCCGCAATGGAATTGCGGATGTTCGAACTGCAGCCGCCTGCGGCAAGGTGTGTTAAAAGGCCGAGCCCGCACGCAAGCCCAAGTCGCCGTTTCAGCTTCCCCGTTTTCGTGGTTGCTTCTCAACGCCTCACCTGATCTTCGCCACCAACTCTTGAGCGATCCCGAGCTTGCGCCGCACAGCGGGACCCGCAACACGCCAGTCGGCGCGATTGTTCTGACCAGCGCCGATACCGATTCCGTCCTCGGCCTGCTCCACTTGCGCGAATTCCAGCCGCTCCGCATCTACGCGACCTCCGCTGTGCGCCGTATCATCACGGAGGAAAACACGCTTTTCAAAACTCTCGAACGCTCCGCGCCGCCCGTACAGTGGGAGCCTCTCGCACTGAATCGCCCCACGCTGATTGCAGGGAGCGCCGCTTCCGGCGCCGAGACAGGACTGTGTTGCCGTGCCGTGTCGCTTCAAGGCGAATATCCCGACTACGTGAGTTCGCAACTGCGAAGCGATCTGCCGCCCGGCGAAGCCGTCATCGGCCTTGAACTGACGCAGCAGTCGAAAAAACTCTTCTACGCGCCGACTCTGCCGGGCCGCGGCGACGAGTGGAAGCGCTGTGTCGCCGAAAGCCAGCTCGCGCTTCTCGATGGCACCTTCTGGACCGACAATGAATTGCTCGAAGTACGTGGCAGCGGCAAAACGGCTCGCGAGATCGGTCACGTGCCGCTTTCCGGTCCGGGCGGCCTGTTGGAACAATTGCGCGGCACCCAATCGGCGCGCCGCGTTCTCATTCACCTGAACAACACGAATCCCGTACTCGACGAAGAGAGCGCCGCACATCGCGCCGTGCGCGAGGCAGGCTTCGAGGTCGCATTCGACGGAATGGAGTTCGAACTATGAGCACTGCGTATTCGCCGGCGCTGATTCCCGAAGCGGAATTTGTGGCGCAATTTCGCGCCATCGGCAAGGAGCGCTACCACCATCAGCATCCGTTTCATCTGCTCATGCACGAAGGCAAGCTCACGCGCGGCCAGCTTCAGGCCTGGGCGCTCAATCGTTACGCCTATCAGAGCTGCATCCCGATCAAGGACGCTGCGATTCTCGCGCGCAGCGACGATCCCGATTTTCGCCGCGCGTGGCGCAAGCGCATCATCGATCACGATGGTGACGCCAAGACGCCGGGCGGCATCGAGAAATGGCTGCGGCTGGTCGAAGTGACCGGCCTCTCGCGCGAGCAGGCGATTCGCGGCGAGGGCATTCTTCCCGCGACGCGCTTCGCCGTCGGCGCCTACATCGATTTCGTCCGCTCGCGCTCGCATCTTGAAGCCGTCGCTTCTTCACTCACTGAACTTTTCTCGAAAGACCTGATCACTTTGCGCGTCGATCGTCTGCGCGAACACTATCCGTGGCTCTCGAGCGGCCTCGAATATTTTCAGGGCCGCATGACGCAGGCCCCCGAAGATGCGACGTTCGCTCTCGGCTGGGTGGTCAAGCACGCTCGCACGCGCGAGGAGCAGGAGCTGGCGCTCAATGCGCTGCGCGCCAAGTGCGATATCCTCTGGGCGATGCTCGACGCGCTTCATTTCGCCTACGTGACCCCAGGCTGGCCGCCGCCCGGCGCGTTCCGCCCCGAAGTCTAGGGGGTCGGAGCTTCTTTACCCTGAGCAACTGCGAAGGGAGCTCCGACATTTGGGCGCCGCAACAAATGGGGCTTCAGCCCCTGAGGTATGGATGGTTCCGAAATTTTGGGCTAACGCGCCATGACCACTCCCACTCCAGAGAGTCGCCCGCGCCTCGCTGCCGGCTGCCGCCTCAACGAAAAATCGCAGCCTCAGCGCATTTTGTTGATGCCTGAGCGCGCCTTGCGATTGAACGGTCCGAGCCTTGAAATCATCGAGCGCTGCGACGGCAACCATACCGTTCGTCAGATCATCTCGGAGTTGCAGAGGCTTTACTCGAAGGCGGAGCCGCAAAAAGTCGAGGACGATATTTTGGGCTATCTCGCGCGCCTCAACGAACAGCGCGCCCTTGATTTTGAATGATGTAGCCTGGGATCGGCGTGGCGATTCAGTAGCTTTGTGGTCCCTGCTTCAGCCGCGACGTCCCGACCAAGTCGCCCTAGGGGGTCGGAGCTTCAGCTCCGACATTTAGCGTCGCGAGCTTACGGGCTTTAGCCCCTGAGGAAACAAAGAGCCATCGACCGAATCGCACCGCATGAGCACACCCACTCCCAATCCTCTCGCCCTCGTCGCCGAACTCACGCATCGCTGCCCGCTGCACTGCGTCTATTGTTCCAATCCCCTTGAATTGACCAAGCGCGAGCGCGAACTCCCGGCTGACGCCTGGGCCCGCGTTCTGCGCGAAGCAGCCGAACTCGGCGTGCTTCAAGTTGATTTCACGGGTGGCGAGCCGCTGGCGCGCCCCGACCTCACCGAAATCGTTCGCGCTGCCCGCGCCGCCGGGCTCTACGTCAGCCTGATTACTTCGGGTCTGCCGCTCGACGAAAAGCGCCTCGACGTGCTGATCGCCGCGGGCCTCGATCACTTTCAACTGAGTTTTCAGGGCGCGCATGAAGAAACTGCCGCGCTCGCGTCCGGCACCCGCACGCACGCGCAAAAGCTCTGCGTCGCGCGCTGGGTGAAGCAGCGTCGCATCGGCCTCACCCTCAACTTCGTGATTCACCGCCAGAATCTTCACGAGCTCGAACAGATGATCGATCTCACCGAAGAAATCGGCCCGGGCCGCGTCGAATTCGCTCACGTGCAGTATTACGGCTGGGCTTTTGAAAATCGCGCGCGTCTGCTTCCGACCCGCCAGCAACTGAATCGCTCGCTCGAAATCGTCAGGAAAGCCGAAGAGCGCCTGCGCGGGCGCATTCGCGTGGAATATGTCGTCCCGGATTACTACGCCAAATATCCGAAGGCCTGCATGGGCGGCTGGGGACGCAAGGTCTTGCTCGTGAAGCCCGATGGCGAGGTCCTGCCCTGCCATGCCGCAAACGTCCTGCCCGGAATGAAATTTGAAAACGTGCAGGCAAGGCGACTGCGCGAGATTTGGTACGGCTCAGATGCCTTCCAGAAATATCGCGGCGAAGAATGGATGCCCGAGCTTTGCCGCACCTGCGACCGTCGCGCGCAGGATTTCGGCGGCTGTCGCTGCCAGGCCTTCTTGCTCGCGCACGACGCGGCCGCCACCGATCCCGTCTGCTCGAAATCCCCGCAGCGCTCCCTCGTCGACTCCATCCTCGCCGACATCAACTCAGCCGCGCCAAGCGCCGCTGCGAAGACCGCTGTCATTGCCGCTGCCACCGAAGCCGAGTCGCTCTCGGCTGCGCCTTCGCCTCCGCCCTCCGATTGGCTCTATCGTCCTAATCCGAGATAGAGGTTTAGATGTAGCGCCGTGGCATTTAGCGCGGCATGCTGAGTTTTCAAGTTCCTCCCCCACTTCGCTCCGCCATCGGATGACCCCGTCGATCCCGTCATTCTGAGCGGAGTTGCGGGACGTGGTTGCTTTGATCCCGCGACAGCGGAATGTCCGGCAACGCATTCGAAGAATCCCTCTTCAGATTTGAATGTAGTGTCCCGGACTTTTTGCCCTGAGCGCAGGCGAAAAGTAAGCCCGCGACTGGCACGGTGTGAAATTTGAAAGGCATTAGCCTTGGCATCGAGCCGACCTAAGTCCACATACTTCGCTTGACAATTCCAGAATTTTTCCGTGCTAGCGTGAGTTGGGGCTGTTTTTCGCCCCGGAAAGGACGAACCCGTATGCGCACGTTTGCCGAGGAAGAAGCCCGGCGCGGTCCGAAGTTCGGTATCGGCGTTCTGCCGCTCGACATCAGCCCGCTTCCGCCGCGCGCCGTCGGGGCACCCGCAGTGTAGCCTGCCCCGAGCCCATCATTCCTCGCGGGCCTTCCACTCGACCTGCCCAAACCACGAATTTCTAATCGCCAATTTCGAAAAAGTAAAAAGTGACTCAACTTATTGAAAACATGGACCGATCACTCGTTCTAATCGCCAAAATTTCGGCCTTTGCAGCAAGCAGATCCGCGCGCCCAAAAGGCGAAGGCCCTCTCACAGCCGCCACACAGCCGGGGCCTCGCGGGGCGGCGTGCGGATGGCGGGGTATGCTATCTTGAGTGCAGGATTCCGTCCTATTGAGGAGCAGAGAATGGCATCGGCGCCGGTTCGCCGTTCTGACCGTGTTTCATTGACGTTGCTGCTGGAAGCTTCGGGCAAGGATGCCCAGGGCAAAGACTTCAAAGAGCCTGCCCGCACGCTCCTAATCAACCGCACCGGTGCAGTAATCATCCTGGAGCGGGAACTCGCGCCCGAGCAGCAGATCCACCTCCAGCGCCGGGCGCCCGCGGAGACGCACCGTCAAAGCCAGGTGCGAGTAGTGGGCCAGTTTGGCCGCCAGAAAGAAGGCTTCCTATACGGCATCGAGTTGCCCGATCCCTCGGTGGACCTTTGGGGGATCGAATTCCCGGAGGCGCCGGATTCGCTTGAGGCAGTGGCGCGGATGCTGGTCGAATGCAGCTACTGTCGCAGCCGCGAAGTCGTCCATCTGAACGAGCTCGAGCTTCGCGCATTTGAAACCAATCGTGGAATCGCTCGGCACTGCAAGGTCTGCGGCGTGCCCAGCATCTGGACGCAGGCCCCGCACGAGGACGAAAAAAAGATCACGACGCGCGCCACCCGCGGCCGACGCGGCGTCGAGACACAAGCGGGGCCTCCGAAAGACGGCGAGCAGCGCGTGCGCCAGCGAGTGCGCCTGCACACCCGGCTCACGGCGTGCGTTCGACAGCCTGGATCGGACGACGAGCTTGCCGTCTGCGAAGATATCTCTCCGCTGGGCATGTGCTTCCGCAGCAAGCGCCGCTACGAGTCCGGAGCGATGATTGAAGTAGCTGTTCCGTACTCGCCCGACGCCGCGAATATTTTTCTGCCGGCTACAGTGGTTTACTCGGAGCAGATGCCGAAAGCGGGATTGTTTCGCCACGGCACCGAATACCGCAGGGTGGGCGCTCGGACCGCATGACCGCGCCGAGCGAAATCTCGATCAGCTGCGAAGCGGATCCGGTTATCCGACGTTGACAGGCGCGCGTTCGCGAGCGCGCCGCGCGTGATATTTCATCGCGATGTTCAGATAGACGTTTCCGTTCGGCGTCTCGAAACACAGGATCGTCGCTTCGGAATCGTGCCCTGCCTTCGCGCACTGCTCGGCGGTCAGCACCGCTGGCGGCATCACCTTGAACTGGAAGCCGCGATCGTTTAGCTGCGTGACGGCGTTGCCGATTACCATGTTCGCGAGTTCGCACACAGCCTCGGAAACGATTTGCTCGCTGGGATCGACGTCGCCTCCGGTCAGACAGCTCGCGACTTTCGCGGCCGCGCTCAGCTCCATGTCGAGCACGATGCGGCCTTCAATCTGTCCCTTGAACATCACTTCGGCGGCGGCGCCCCTCTTTCGATAGCCTTCCTCTTCCATCGAGAGATCGACGATCGTCGCCGGCGCCTGCATCATCTCTGCGAGCACCGCGTCGAGCGAGCCGATGAACGGCTGGATCAGATCCATTTTCATTGCGAGTTCTCCCCCTGAGCCGCAACGGGCGCCGTTACGCCGTCGTCGTTCAGCACGTAGCGGATGATTTCGTAGAGAGCGTCGGGCTTCACCGGTTTCTGCACGAAGTGGCGCGCGCCTTTTTGCAGCGCCGCGAGAATGTTGTCCTGATAGCCGACGGACGAGACCATCACGACGCGCGCCTCGGGATGCTCCTGCACGATGCGCTCGACGGCTTCGATGCCCTCCATCTGCGGCATGGTGATGTCCATGAGGACGATATCCGGCTTCACGCGAGCGTACTCGGTAATCGCCGTGCAGCCGTCCCCGGCCTCGCCCGCGAGCTGGCCGCCGAACGACTCCACCATTTTGGCGAGACTCTTCCTCGCGAAGACCGAGTCGTCCACGATCAGATAACGGACGGGCTGATGGTCCTTTCGTGCGAGCGGTTCAAATTGCTTCATGACAGCCTCCTTCGCGAAGATCCTTCTCCGACGGGCACGGCACCCGCGACTTCAGGGCTGCCCGGTTCTGCCGACGATCGTTCCGGCGTGCATCGCGACTGCAGCACGCTGGCAAGGCCGGCAAGAGAAACGACTTTGGATGCATAACCGCGATCGATCGCCGAGCGCGGCATGCTGTCCACAATGCAGGTTTCGGGACTTTGCGCGATCGTGAAACCGCCGGCGGCTTGAATCGCGCCAAGGCCGGCAGCACCGTCTTCGCCCATTCCGGTCATCAACACGCCGATCGCTTTGCTGCCGAGTTCCTGAGCGACCGAATTGAAAAGTACGTCCACGGACGGTCTGTGGCCGTTTACGCGCGGCTGGTCCACCAAAATCGCGACGTCTCCGTGCTCCATGCGTCGCACTTTCATGTGGCGATTGCCGGGGCAAATGAGCGCACGGCCGGCAACCAGGACGTCGCCCGACTGCGCCTCTTTCACTTCGATCGCGGAAGACTCGTGAAGCCGCTGCGCAAACATCTCCGTAAATCCTTCCGGCATGTGCTGCACCACGAGCAGGCAGCCGGGAAAATCCTCGGGAAGCTGCGAAAAGAGATACTGCAGCGCGTTTGGTCCACCCGTGGAAATGCCGATTGCCACGACGCGCGAAGGCCAGCGCGGGTGCGTTGAAAACGCGCGTGGCTCTTTTCGTTTCGCCGTCGGAAGCGTAATGATCATTTTCGGCGCGCCCGAAGCGGCGGCCACCTTGATCTTGAGCGCCAGCTCGGAGGCGATCTGCGCCATGCGCCCCGACGCGGCTTCCTGCGGTTTGGTGACGAAATCAAACGCGCCGAGCGACAGTGCCTTCAGCGTGAGAGATGCGCCTTCAGCCGTGTGCGCGCTCACGACGATCACCGGCACGCGATGCTTGCCCGTGATCTTTCGGAGCATTTCGATGCCGTCCATGCGCGGCATCTCGAGATCGAGTGTCACCACGTGCGGATGAAGCTCTTCGATTTTTCGCAGTCCGATCAGACCATCCATAGCGGTGCCGACGACTTCGATCTTGGGATCGCGAAGAAGGATCTGAGGAATCAGCTTCCGCATCAGCGCGGAATCGTCGACCACGAGCACGCGGATTCGTTCGCTCATGCGATCGCCTCCAGCGCCGGAAGCTTCGAAAGATGCGAAACGACCGTCGAAACGTTGAGGATCAATACCACTGTTCCATCGCCGAGAATGGACGCGCCGCTCAGGAGCGGCGAAGTCACGAGATGATCCTCGAGAGCCTTGATAACCAGCTCTTCCTCGCCCATCAAACTGTCGACAGCCAGCCCGAATCGGCGTCCGCCGGTGCCGATCACGATCACAAACAAGCGCTTCGCTCGCTCGCCGACCGCCTTTGGTTCAAGCTGATCCAGCCGGACGAGCGTGAGGACTTGTTTGCGCAATTGGAAAACCTCGTGGTCGTCGACACGATGAATCTCATCCTCGGTGATTCGGGTGATCTCGGCAACCGAAGCGAGTGGTACTGCGTAGAGCCTCCCGTGCACGCGGAACAGAAGCGCCTGAATGCTCGCAAGCGTGAGGGGGACAAGAAGCCGAAACGTTGTGCCCTTTCCCGGCAGGCTTTCCAGTTCGACCGAACCCTTAAGATTTTCGAGAGCAGACTTGACGACGTCCAGCCCGACTCCTCGCCCCGATATTTCCGTCACTTCATCGGCGGTGCTGAGGCCGGGAGCAAAGATCAGCTGCAAAGCCTCGGTTTCGTTCAGCTGCGAAGCCGCTTCGTCGGAAATGATTCCGCGTTCGGCGGCACGACGCACAATCTTTTCACGGTCGAGTCCGCGTCCATCATCGGAGACTTCGATGACCACCTGATCGCCGTCGTGATACGCGTTCAGGCAGATCGTGCCGCGGGAGGGCTTTCCGGCAGCTTCCCGATCGGCAGCGGATTCGATACCGTGGTCGGCTGCGTTGCGCACGAGGTGCGCCATTGGATCGGCGAGGGCGTCCAGGATTCCTTTGTCGAGATCGGTGTTTTGTCCGGCGATTTCGAGGCCGATGTCTCTGTTGCGCAGGCGCGCGACGTCGCGAACGATGCGCGGGAACCGCCGGAACAGCTGCTCCACCGGCACCATGCGAATCTTCATTACCGACTTTTGCAGCTCGTTCAATACGCGTGATTGGAATCCGAGTGCGTCGGTCAGCTTGCCACGCGCGGGATCCTTCGCGTGTCGGCGCTCGAAATCCGTGATTGCGCGCTGCAGCATCGATTTGCCGATGATCAACTCGCCCACGAGATTCATGACTGCATCGATCCGGCCTGCGTCGACTCGCAAAGTGTTCTCCGAGGCGGCATGCGCGAGTCCAGCCGACGCATTCGCTTCGTGAGACTCATCTTCTTCCTTGTGGGCGGCTGCGATATCCCTTGCCGATTTCACGCCGGCAGCCACGGCGGCTGCTTCGGACTCAACCAGAATTTCCAGGAGATCGCGGGGCGCGGAGGGGAGTACGGGGGTGCGCTCCACCGAAATCTTCGCCACGACGGATGGGACGTGGCAGTGCTTCCGGATCCATTCGGCGGGCTTCTTGCTCGAAAGCGCGGCTTCGATCAGACGGCTTCCGTCGGCCGGCGCCCCGCCTTCGGGACGAATCGCCAGAATCTTGCCGGCGCTTTCCAGCGACTTCCGGGCAAGTTCAAACGCCGCGGCAGGAAGCAGCGAATCCGGATCGAGGCGCAGAGCGACGTTGTAAACGTTTTCGCCCTTACGGATCGCCTCGGCGACCATCAGGCGCTCATATTCGGTCCACTCGAATTTCGCTTCGGTCGGCGTGTTCTCCGCCTGCTTGGTGGGCTTGTTCAACAGACGATTGATGTGCTCGCGCAATGCGTCGCCGGTGGGCGGCTGAAGATTGTTGCGGTAAGCCGCCAGCATCTCGTGAAACGTATCCGCAGCCGTGAGAATGACCTCGGCAATCAGCCCGGCGTGCTGTTGCGCCAGCTCCGGCGTGAGCACGTCTTCGAGTCCGTGCGCGAGTTCGCTGAGCTGCCGGTAACCGCAGGCGGCTGAATCTCCCTTGAGGGTGTGAACGGCGCGGCGAACTTCGCGGAGCTGATCGACATCCTCGGGATGTTGCTCCAAGGCGAGCCCCGCCTCGTTCATGCGCTGAAGAATCTCTTCGGCGCTCTCGAAAAAGAGCTCGCGCAGCTCGGAGGCCTGTTCGTCAGACGGAAAAGTCACTGACTCGCCCCCTCGATTCGCTGGTAGACCGTCGCGTTGTGCTGATGAATCATGTGAAATTTTGTCGTAAGACCGAACAAGCTCTCGGCGTGGCCGACAAAGAGATAACCGTCAGGATTCAAGCAGCGGTAGAACTTGTCGATCAGGCGCTTTTGTTCGGCTTCGTCGAAATAGATCATCACGTTGCGGCAGAAAATCGCATCGTTGCGCAACGGCAGATATTCGGTTTTTAGATTGTGAAAGTCGAACTGCACGAGGCTCTTTAGCGCGGGCTTTACCGCATACTTGTCGCCGACTTTGTCGAAATATCGCAGGCGGCACGTGTAGTCGACCGGCTCCATCTGCGCTTCGTTGTAGACACCCTGCTGGCCGGTAAGCAGCGCGGAATAATTGATGTCCGACGCAATGATTTCCACTTTCCACGGCGGCGGGATCAGCGGCTTGGGCGTCGGCATGTCGAACGGCAACGGATTGCGAAGATAGTAGTAGGCGAGAGCATCGCACACCAGGATCGCGAGCGTGTAAGGCTCCTGGCCTGTCGAACACCCTGCGCTCCAGATCCGAATCGACCAATCGCGGCGCTCCTGCTTGCGCTTCAGGAGATCTTCGAGGACGACCTTCTGGAACAGATCGAGCTGCGGGCGAATCCGGAAGAAACTCGTTTCGTTGACCGTGAGGTTTTCCAGCAGGACAGTTAGTTCCTGCTTGCCTTCGCGGCTCGTCAGCAGCCGGTAGTAGTTGTAGAAGGAATCGATCTGGCAGGCTTTCAAGCGGCGCTGCAGACGGTCGCGCAGGAAATGTGTGCGGCGCTCGTCAAAGTACATGCCGCATTCCTGATAGACCAGCGTTTGTAGGAGCTTCAGTTCAGCGTCGGTAAGTGGAACCTCTGTCGTCAGTGTGGACATTCGCGCCTCGGTGATGCTCTCTACCCGCCTAGAAACTCCGTACCGTGCTGCCCGCCGAAACAGGTTCTGCAGAATCTGCAACCTCGTCGAGGCGGCTCAGCTCGCCGCGCTGCAAGATTTTGTTGAGATCCAGCAGGATGACGAGACGCCCATTCAGCTTTCCGACGCCTGTGATGTAATTGAGCTCGCCTTCTTTGAACACGTTGTGCGGTTCTTCAATTTCGGAAGGGGGAATCCTCAAAACTTCGGATGCGGAATTGACAATGAGACCGATCGCGCGCGATTCCAGCTCGACCACCACGATGCGATTCTTCTTATTCGGCTCGAATGTTTTTTCGCCGAAGCGCTTGCGCAGGTCCACGATGGGAATGATTCGTCCGCGCAGGTTGATCACGCCTTCGATGTAATCGGGCGCATTCGGCACGGAGGTGATTTCAGGAACGCGCACGATCTCGCGAACGATCGAAATGGGGAGCCCGAACGTCTCGCGACCGATCCGAAAACCAACCACCTGGAGTTCCTTGTCCATAGTTCGCCTGTGGATTGTCAGGGCCGGACCAATTCGGCGTAGTCCGCCTGCTGGGCATGCTGCCGCTCCGACCCGAGCGCCTGCCTGCGCGGCGCGTGTCGGCGGCCCTCGCCGTACGCGTCCTCGAGCGCGAAGCGATCCATCGACTCGAGCAGGGCGCGCGACAGTTTCGACATCTGCTCGGCCGCTGCGGCAAGTTCCGTTGAACTCGAGGTTGATTGCTGCACAAGTTCGCGCATCCGTTCCATCGAGCGGACTACCGCCTGCGCGCCCGAAGCCTGCTCTTCGACCGACGAATTGATTTCCTGCGTGATCTCCGTGAGGCGATTGGTGGCCTTGGCAATCTGCGCTGAGCCACTTGATTGTTCCGTGGTAGCGGCGCCGATTTCCTGCGAGAACTTGTAGACCTCCGAAACAACGTCGGAGATCTTGTCGAGCGCCAGGCTGAGGTCCTTGTTCAATACGAGGCCTTCTTGAACCATGGACGTGCTCTTCTCCATGTTCTCGACAGCCTCTCGAGCTTCCTTCTGAATTCCCTGAATGAGCTCGGAGATTTCCTTGGTCGATTGCGTGGACTTCTCTGCGAGCTTTCTCACTTCTTCTGCGACGACCGCAAAACCGAGTCCATGTTCGCCGGCACGCGCGGCCTCGATTGCTGCGTTGAGCGCCAGCAGGTTCGTTTGCTCGGCGAGGTCGTCGATCACTTCAATGATCTTGCCGATGTCGTCGGCACGACGGCCGAGCGCGTCGATGATTTCCGACGACGCCTGAATCGATTGGCTGGTGCGATTGAGCCCTTCGGTGGCCTTGTCCATGGTAACCATGCCGGTGCGGGCCTCTTCGCGCGAGCGGTGCGAAATGTCGACGAGAAGCTTGGCCGTATCCGCGACGCGCTGGATCGAAGTGACCATCTGGTCGATCGACGCGGAAGTCTCGGCGACGCTCGACGCTTGCACCTGCGTGTTCTTGACCACGTTTTGCACGTTGACGCTCATCTCGTGCATTGTGCTGGTAACTTCGTCAATCGCGGAAGCCGCCTGCACGCTGATCTTGGCTGACTCGTCGGACGCACTGGCCATCTGTCCAGAAGCGCTGGCCACTTGCGATGCGCTATCGCGTCCCTGGCGGACGAGATCACGCAGGCCTTGCGTCATTTGCGAGAACGCTCGAGCCATCGTGTCCTGCTGAGACCGTGGCTGAACGGCCACGTAAAGATGCCCCTCGGCGATAGCCGCAGAAAGCGCGGCCATTCCTTTCAAGTGAGTGATCATCTTGTTGAAGTTTTCGGCGAGCAAACCGACCTCGTCGTCGCGATGAATGTCGATGGTCTGATCCAGGTCGCCGGTCTCGCTGATCCGGTGCGCGACTTCGATCAGGTGACCGACGGGATGGGTGATCGATTTCGCCGTAGAGTAGGCGATGAAGCCT
Organism: Candidatus Acidiferrales bacterium; assembly: GCA_035622875.1. Taxonomy (GTDB): domain Bacteria; phylum Acidobacteriota; class Terriglobia; order Acidiferrales; family UBA7541; genus Palsa-295. Next base: position 37,921 of record DASPUN010000038.1, on the reverse strand, counting down.
CCCAGAACCAACGCGAGCAAGGTGCCGACAGTCGTGATCACGGCGCTAACCGCCAACGCCGACTTGGACGCTGCGTCCGAATCTTCATAGGCTTTTCGCACGGACTGATCGGCCTGATCGAGAATGTTCGTGGATTTATTGGTCCAGGAGGCCGGATCGTGTTGAAGATAGAAAATCTGCAAGTCGGAAACGGTAGCGTCGCCGGAATCGACCTGGTGCCTCTTGGCGATCATTTCCTTGGCGAAGTCGTTGGCCCAGCCATGCTCGTTGTCCTCCAATTGCGACAAAGCTGACCTGAGACCGGCGTCATTGGCCTTGGTCTCGCCGAGCTTTAGAAGTTCCTGGAGATCACTGATTCCCTTGTTGGTCTTTTCCTCGTCGCGCAGGTCGCCGCTGAGCAAGTAGTTGCCGAGCGAGAGGCGGTTTTCGAGCAGCTTTTTCTGCACAGCCTCGATCGTCTCCTTATCGCTGAGCGTGGCGGCGGCCGCAGAACGCGTGCTGTACTGCCGCACGACCGTGAAGATGTTGATGATGAACAGGAACAGGATGATCGCCAGAATGGCGCCAAATCCCCAATAGAGTTTCTTGCCGATCGTCATGTTGAAACGCCTCCGCTCCCCGCCCAGAAGAGACTCCCGTGAACTCGGTGGATGCTAGCTTTGTCCGTTGAATTCGAACTCAACGACTTCCGTCGTGTCGTGTGCGGCCGGCTCGAACCGCCACTTCTTCAGCGCGTCGAGCGCAGCGTTGACCAGCAGAGGGCTACCGCCAACCACTCGCGTGCCGATCACGCGTCCATCTGCGGCAATCGTGGCCTCGATCTTCACCTTGCCGGTGACGTTCATTTGCTTGGCCAGAGGCGGATACTCCGGGACGACCTTTGTTCGAACCTTGCGCTTTGCCTCGTCCGAGGAATCCTGCGCGGACACCTTCCGTGGCAACACCGCCGAACCGCCCAGCACGATCGCCAGCCCCAGCCCGATCACGGCAGAAATGCTTCTCGTCCTCATCTGCGTAGTCCTCCCCAGAACAGAAAACCCCAGCTACAGAATTTGCACGGTCGATGCCACGCGGGAGCGATTCTCTGAGGTAGCCCACAACACCGCATCAGCGGCAGTAACTAATTGACAGGAAACCAGTTCTGTCCGGCGCCATGCAGGCGGGCTGAGCGACGATGTGCCGCAGTCGTCTCACCGGGGCGTCAGTATCGGCGGAAGGGTCTCAGGATGCGACGAGTGTCCGATTACCCCTTACGGCACCGTGGCAGGGCGGTTTTCTTGACTCAAATTGAGAAAGCACCGTAACGTCTTTACTTGTATAGGCGAAGCGCGCAGTCCCTGACCTCCTATGCGTGCGATCAAGCGAATCCGTGCGGTACCGTCGCGGCCCGACGACTCTTTTCAGAGCTTGCTGGCCCAGTTCTCTGCCACTACACGCGAACTAAGCCCTTCGCTCGGCAGCGCCGAATTCTCAAGGAGCCTCGCCTCACGCACCGCGGACATGCTCGGCGCACGCGCCGTTGCACTGGCGCTCGACCGGGGCTTGGAATGGGAGATCGCGGCGCTCAGTGGTCCCGCGCAGCGCTGGGAGCCCCTCGTTCAGCAGAAGTTGGCGCGAACTCTCGCCGAACAGGCTGGCGCGCCCGGAGGTCCATTCCGCTGCGGCACCGCGGCGGGACTTTTGGGAGCTCAGCTAGCCGAAACGCTGGGGTGGCGCGACGTCACGCTTGTTCGCCTCGCCGGCACGGATGGCGAACTTCTAGGAGTTCTCTGCCTCGTTGACTTGGGGCGCGATCTTTCAGCGATCGAGTGCCAGCTCTTGGAGTCACTCGCCGGGTACGCATCGGTGGCTCTTGAAAACGTGCGACTCTTCTCGCGCATCAAACGCTCCCGGAAACAATGGGTCGAGGACGTTGATGCGATATCCGATTTTATTGTCGTGCATGACCAGTCCTGTCGCGTGCTGCGGCTGAATCGCGCACTGGCGGACCTCCTTGGCGTGCCTCCTACCGAAGCGATTGGTAGCGACATTGGCGAGTTGGAACTGCTGGCGATGCCCGTCCAGTCCGGGCGATGCCCTTTCTGCCGCAATGCGAAAATTCCGAGGGAAGAATTTGTCCATTCGGCGGGCGAGCGCACTTATTTGGTTTCCACATCGCGCGTCAGTGGTGGTGAAGATGCGGAAGGACGCACGGTCCATGTCCTCAAGGACATCACCGATCGCCGCGAGGCCGAGCGCCGTTATCGCCGCGAGCGCGATTTCAATCGCAACATCCTGAACAACACGCAGAGCATGATTCTCGTGCTCGATACGGCGGGGCTCGTCAGCTACGCGAATCGTCGATGCTTCGAATCGGGATATACGCAGGAAAACCTCTTAGGGCGTCGGCTTGTCGAGTTGGTGCCGCTCGCGCGACGTCCCATGTTTACCGAGGCGCTCGACCGGGCGCTTCGGGGCGCGCCGGTGGACAATCTCGAAACTCCGATGGTTCGCGGCAACGGCAGTACGGGCCAATTCACCATCAGCTTGAGTCCCATGCGCGACGAGCAGGGAAGCATCAACAGCGTTGTTGTCGTGATGGCGGATATCACCGACGCCGCCGAGCTTCAGGCGAAGTTGATGCACACCGAAAAAATGGCTGCGCTCGGCCAACTCGTCTCAGGCGTTGCGCATGAGGTGAATAACCCGCTCGCGGCGATCATGGGTTTCGCCGATCTCCTGCTCGAAAATCCGGCGATTCCGGAAACTGCCAAAGGCGAGCTGCGCGTCATCCTCGAAGAAGCTCAGCGGACTCGAGTCATTGTCCAAAATCTGCTCAGCTTCGCGCGTCACATGCCGGCGCAGCGCGAACCAGTCAGCGTGAAATCGCTTTTGCAACAGGTGCTCAAGCTTCGCGCCTACGATTTGTCGAATCGCAACATCGAAGTGATTGAGAACTATCAGGACGACCTGCCGCTGCTCGTCGGTGATCCGCATCAACTTCAACAGGTCTTTCTCAATATCCTGAATAACGCCTACGACGCGATTCAGGAAGTCAGCCGTCCCGGCCAGATCGAGATCGCGGCTCTCGATCGTGGCAGCCAAATTGAAATCACTTTTCGCGACAATGGCCCGGGAATCTCGCATCCGGAGCGTATTTTCGATCCCTTTTTCACCACCAAAGAAGTCGGCAAGGGAACAGGCTTGGGACTGAGCATCTGCTACGGAATCATTCGCTCGCATCAGGGCGAGATTATCGGAGTGAATAACTCAAACGGCATCGGCTGTACGTTTACGGTGCGCCTGCCGATTGCCGCGAGAGCTGTCGAACTGATCGCTGCAGAGATCGCGCAGGGATGACCGTGAACAGGAAACCCTAGGGAGACCATGAAAGCAGAATCGCGGCTTCGTTTCTTGATTGTGGATGACGAGCAGAGCATCCGGCGCCTGTGCATGACCGTCGGCCAGGGATTGAACTTCGCCTGCGTGGAGGCCGAGACGGCGGAAGCGGCGCTGGGCTTGATTGAGACTGCCGCGCCGGACATCGTCGTCACGGATCTGAAGCTGCCGAGCCTCTCCGGCACCGACCTTCTGCGAAAAATCAAAGAGCTGATGCCCCGCGCCGAGGTTGCGATCATGACGGGGCACGGATCAATCGAGTCGGCAGTGGAAGCTATGAAGTCAGGCGCTTACGACTACATCGAAAAGCCGTTCCGCGTCGAGCGGCTGCGTCAGGTCTTGCAGCGCATGGCGGAGAAAGTGCGACTCGTCACTGAAAATCAGTTCCTACGCGAGCGGGTGAGCGCGGATACGCAATTGGACGGGATCACCGGTACCTCGGCGAAGATGCAGGATGTGCTACGCATGCTCTCTCGCCTGAAAGACACGCGCACGCCCGTGCTGATTACAGGTGAAAGCGGGACCGGAAAAGAGCTCGTAGCGCGGGCGATCCACTTTCGCGGGCCTCTTGCTCCGATGCCGTTCATCGCGGTGGATTGCGGAGCTCTCGTCCCCACGCTAATGGAAAGCGAGCTCTTCGGCCACGAAAAGGGCGCGTTTACGGGCGCGCTCAAGTCGAAGGCGGGACTTTTTCAAGCGGCGAATGGTGGAACGATTTTTCTCGATGAAATTGGAGAGCTTCCTTTGGAAATGCAGGCAAAACTACTGCGCGTCCTGCAGGAAAAGGAAATACGTCCCGTGGGCAGCAACGAAAAAGTCGCCGTCGATGTCCGAGTGATCGCCGCAACGAACCGCGATCTGGAAGCTGCCTACCGGGCGGGAATGTTTCGGAAGGACTTGTACTTTCGCCTCAACGTCGTCAGCCTGCATCTACCGAGCCTGCGAGAGCGAAAATCCGACATTCCGCAGCTCGTTCACTGTTTCCTCGATCGCTATGCGCCGGGTGAAAACGTGCAAGTCATGCCCGCTGCGATGAAGAATTTTCTGCAATATGAATGGCCCGGCAACGTCCGTGAACTCGAGAACTGCATCGCGCGCGCCATCGCCCTCGGCGATCATCGCACGATCGACGTCGGCGATCTGCCCCCTGCGATCCGGGGAGCACACGACGCAGGAATTCCGCTCGAAGACTCTGCGGAGCTCTCGACCACGGCGCTCGCCGATCTCGAGCGCATGACGATTCTCCGTGTATTCGACCAGGCCGGCGGAGACAAGGCTCTCGCCGGTAGAATGCTCGGAATCAGCCGCGCCACGCTTTACCGCAAGCTCAAGCGCTACCGCATTCCGTTGCGCCCTGCGCACAAAGAGCTCGTCGAAACCGCTTCCTAGATCGCCCTGAAACGGATCAGTTCCAATCGAAACGCAGCTCAAGCGGCATGCGGCTCAGTGCAGGCTTGAGACAAATCCGTGTCAGGCTGAGACACTCGTCTTAACCCGCTCTGAGAGCTCGCCAGCAAGCATAAGCAAGCGAACCACTTAGAATCCGCGACGCCGTGAAAGCTTTGGCTGCCTCCGTGCAACCGACTAGATCGCCTGAAAGGTCGGCGTCTGTCTGGTTGCTCGATAGGGGATGCGTAACACGCGAGCGGTGCCGATCAATCGGGTCAACTGATCGGGTCAAAGGAAAACTGCCTGTGTCGCGCCAATCGCAAACGGCACCCGTTGTGGCTGAACCGAGCTGTGTCGAGAAATTGGCGGAGCTCTTTCCTTCCGCATCGCCGGTGCGTATCCCGGTGCGAGTCACAGCCGCATCCGCAGGCAGGCGGAGATTGCAAGAGCAGACTGTCATCGAATTCGGCACGCCACGGGAAGTTTTGTTCGCATCCACGCTGCCGCTGGAATTCGAAGACCGGCTACGTTTGGCAAATTCTGACGGGTCGCTCGACGCCCGCGCGGTTGTTGTCGCCGTTCGATATCACGACGGTCGCAAAGCCGTCGCGGCGCGATTCCTCGGCGAAGTCGGGAATTGGATCATAAAACCATGAGTCCAAAAACGTCCGGTACGACGATCACTCCTCCGGTTGCCACGATCAAATCGAGCGCGGGAGGTCCGAGCCCCGCCGAACTCGCAGCGCGCTGGAAGGAGGCTAGGCAGGCGTATCCGCTGTACGCCGCGCTCGCGAAGCAATTCAACCTCGCATCGTTGCCGTATCCCGATGGCGAGGTTCCTCCCGTCCGGCCGACGCGGGCCACATTCGACTCCGACATGCAGTGGCTCGATGCGCTCGACCAGAAAATTCTAGCGTTCCAGTTGCGGCAGCTTCCGCCAGAGACCCTAAACGGCAACGAGGAAAGTCTGCGCGCGTTAATCCAGCGTCAACTGCGCAAGCCGGACAAGACCAACGCGGACCGCGACAAGCTCGATCTGCTGCTCGTGCAATACTTCGCGCTACGCGCTTCCGACGAAGAAGATCTCGTTCACAAGGAGATCACGCTCGAGGACGTCGCACGCCTCTTGCAGCCCGTGCTGGCGCAAGCCGATCCAACGCCTCTCGAATGGTGCGAGCCTCTCGAACAGATTCTCGAGAAGACCAAGCACTGCCACAGCCTCCGCGATCTAATGGAGGACGGTCTCCTTGAGAAGGGACGCATGCTTAAGGATTCCGCCGGGCCGATGTTCTACGATCCAGCGGCGCTCGTGGCCTTCTGTCGTTTCAATTTTCTTCTGCGGCGCGCATTTATCCGCATGCTTCACGCGGACTTGAAAGCCGTGCGGGAAACGGTGGATAAGCTTGAAGCCGCAGGCGTAAAAACCGTCGACTGCCGCGAAGCCGGATTCTCAGCTGCCGAAACAACCGCGCAGCTGCGTTTCTTCAGCGAGAATTGGCGCCAGCCCTTCCAGAAGGACTATACGCACAGTTCCGTGCATCGCGCATTTGAGCAGCTGCTTGCCGTGCGCGCCGCGATTGAGGAAGCGCTGGCTCGCAAGACCTCTCCTCCAAAACCCGCTGAGCCGCCCGCAGTCAAGACTGCGCCCGCGAAGCCAGCGACGGCATCATCGAAGGCGCCTGCCGCAACTGCGGATTCGGAGCGCGCACCTGAGGCCGAAGCGAAGGCCGCTCCTGCTGCTGAGAAGCCGGGCGCCGCTGCGCCGAAGGCAAGCCGCGCGGCGGCTGCAAGCCACGAGCCGGCAAAGCCTCCTATCGACGCGGCCATCGAAGCCGAAAAGTGCATGGAAACGATTTGGGAGCAGTTGATCGCCGCGCCGCCGTCGCGCGGCCGCTCGATGTCCACCGTTGTTTTGCAGGATACGAAAGTACTCCTCTCGTCCTGGGAAGTTGCCGCGTTCGTCAGTGAAGGAAATAACGATGCTGAAGATTTGCGCCGCGCAGTGGTTGCGCGCGCGATGCTTTCCGTCGCCGCAGACAAGCGAAAGCGGTCGGGAGATGAGAGTGAACTTCGGTCGGTGCTTGCTTTCGCGCGCACGGAAGTTTCCTACTTTCAAGGGCGCGTCGAGCAGTCCAAGAAAGCGAAGAACACGGAAGCTGCCGTGAATCTAGGCATCAGTACAAAGCGGCTGCTTTCGATCATTGAAGAGGCGGAAGGCCTCCAGTCCTAAGCCGCGCAGGGGAGCGGGCATACCCTTGAACTACGCAAGTGTATTGGTCGTTTCGGACGAAACCGAGTTTGCGCGCACGCTTACGGCGCGCTGGCAATCCGAACGATACGTGCCCAGCATCACCATCGCAACCAGCGACGTCTGGCAAGCCACCAGTAGTAGCGGCTACAACCTCACGATTGTCGGTCCGGTGCGGGACGGGAAACGTCCGAAGATCCTCGCGGGCTTGAGCGCCTCAGCGGGCGCGGCTTGCGTATGCCTCGCCGAAGACAAAGACCTGCCCTCGCTGCATGCGGAATTTCCTCAGGTCCTGCTCGTGCCGGTGCAAAACGGCTGGGCCGGCACGCTGATTCTGGTTTCGATCGAAATCCTTCGGCGGCTGGATGCGACCGGCCGCGCGCAACATGCGGAGCGGCAAGCGCTGACGTTTCAAAATCACGCCACACTCGGCCGCTACATGCTGGAGATGCGCCCGAGCGTGAACAATGCGTTGACATCGGTCCTGGGAAATGCCGACCTGCTTCTGCTGGAGCCGGGCCACTTCTCAAGTGAATCGCGCGAACAGATTCAAACGATTCATACCATGGCGCTGCGTCTCAACGAGATCATGCAGCGATTCTCATCGCTGGCTGCCGAAATGCGGCTCGGTGAGACGGAATCTCAGGCTGAGACGGAAGCGATTTCCGGTCATCTGGTGGGCAGGCCATGACTCGTCCGCGGATTCGCGTAAGCGGTATGAAAATCAGACGCTTGCAATCGCAATCCGCGGGTCGAAGGCCAAGCGTCGCATGGTTGCCGAGTTGCAATTCTCTCTGGGGGTTCTAACCGTGGAGGTGTGGCAGTGGTGATGAAAGTTTTGGTCGTCGATGATTCGCAGGCCGAAATTCGCCTGCTCCAATCGGTTTTGCAACAGGCTGGCTTTCATTCGGTCGGAATTTGCGATCCGACAAAGATCGAGGAAACGATCGAGGAAGAGCGGCCCAACGTAATCCTGCTCGACGTCGTGATGCCGCGCCGCAACGGCTTTCAGGCGTGCCGCGACCTCAAGAACCAGGAACACTACGCGCAAATTCCCGTGATCCTGGTGACCTCGAAAGCGACTCCCAGCGATCGCTACTGGGGCGAGCAGCAGGGCGCGAACGGATTTGTCGCCAAGCCGTTTACGCCGGATGAGCTGATCAGCGCGGTGAAAAGGTTTGCCTGATGGCGGCTGAGCAAGAAAACACGGGATTGCTGGCCGAAGTCGACGCCGGCGAGTTTCTCGAGGGCGAGCTTCAGACCGAAGAACGCCGGCCCGAGCGCCAATACTGCGTTTTTCGCGCCGGCCGCGAGCGTTTTTGTCTATCGGTGCTCGAAGTCGAAGAAGTCGTGGACTGGCCGCTGGTGACGCGCATTCCGCTGGCACCGGCGTTCTTGATGGGCGTTTTCAATCTTCGCGGGACGATTGTCCCGTTGATGGATATTGCGTTTACTGAGGGCCGGCGGCCAGGACTCTTGCCGAAACACGTGGTCGTCGCAGCTCTCAAGGGCGATGCCCACCGCGAGGATGTTCGGCTCGGCATTGCAGCGGATGAAGTGATCGGCACGTATTCGGCCACCGAAGACGCGCTCCTCGATCAGGCGCCTGCGGAAGTGCCGCACTGCCGTGGGATGTTGCGGCACGACGATCGCCTGGCGTTGGTTGTCGACTTGCGTCGCTTGACCGACGTTTTTCCGGTGCCGGTGATCTGATGATTCGCGACTCGCAATTTCATTTGGGGGAAACGGGGCCACGTAGTGTACAGGGCCGCACGCCCGAAAAACCCGGCGATGCGGCCCTCTGGAGATCGATGGGTGCGCAAGTTCTTGGGAGGAAGTCATGAAATCTCGTTTGAGTTCCACGATCTGGCTGCTGGTCTTCTGGATCAGCTTGAGCCTGTTCGGCGTTCTGGCGCTCGCCTACCACGCCGGCAAAAGTTCGGGTGGGGCATCGCCGTTCGACGCGTCGTCGATGCCGGGGAGCGCGAGCGGCGCGTTGCTCGGTGCCATTGGCCTCGCGATTGTCGGCGCGCTCTCGCTGATTTTCGTGCTGAGCAAGCGCGTGCTCACGCCGGTCGGTGAACTCGCCAAGTTTTCCGAGCGATTCGCTGCGGGCGATGCGCGCGCACGAGCGGAAGTTGATAGCGACGACGAGTTCGGCTCGATCGCAGAGAACTGCAACCGCGCCGTTGCTCGCGTCGCGCACGCGGCGACGAACCAGCAGGCCCAGGATTCGCTGCAACGAAGCATCACCGACCTGCTCAACACGATCAATCTGGTGGCGCGCGGCGATTTGACCATTCGCGGCAAGGTCACCAACGACGCGCTCGGCAACGTCGTCGATTCGGTCAACTTCATGCTCGACAACTTCACCAAAGTTCTCGAGCGCGTCCGCAAGGCCGCCATCGACGTCAGCACCAGCGCCAATCAGATTCTGAACGCGGCGGACGAGATGACTGCCGGTGCCACGCAGCAGGACCAGGAAATCACCAATACATCGTCGGCCGTGGAAGAGCTAACCGTCTCCATGAAACAGGTGTCGAACAACGCGGAAGCCAGTGCCGAAGCGGCTCGCCGCGCACTCGACGCCGCAGAACAAGGCAACCGCGCCGTCCGCGATACGCTCGAAGGCATGCAGCGCATTCGCGCGTCGGTGCAAGCCACGGCGAAGAAGATCAAATCGCTCGGCGACCGGTCGCTCGAAATTTCGGAAATCATCAACGTGATTAACGACATCACAGAGCAGACCAACCTGCTCGCGCTCAACGCTGCGATTGAAGCGGCGCGCGCCGGCGAGGCCGGACGAGGTTTCGCGGTCGTCGCTGATGAAGTCCGTAAGCTGGCCGAGCACTCCCGCAGCGCGACGAAAGATATCGCGGCCCTCATCAAAGCGATTCAGGCCGAAACGAACGAAGCAGTGGTCGTCATGGAAGACGGCACGCGCGAAGTGGAGGAGGGAGCAGGTCTCGCCGATCAAGCCGGGAAAGCGCTCGAAGCAATTTCGAGCGTCGTGCGGCAATCGGCCGAACTCGTTCAGGAAATTTCGCTTGCCTCGAAGCAACAGGTGCGCGGAACGGAAGGCGTGGCGAACGCGATGCAGATCATTTCCGGCATCACGCGCCAGACTACGCAGGGCGCGCGGCAAACCGCATCGACCGTCGGAAACATGGTCAAGATGTCGGAGCAGTTGAACGAAGCTCTCGCGCAGTTCCGTTCGCAGAGCGGAAAGCAGGGCGATTCCGGCGCGGTTCCGGCTGCCGAAGAATCGCGTGTACCGGTGGGGGCGCATCGATAACGGCAAATTCCGCGATCCGGCGCGTGCTTGCTGGAGCTGAACGCCGAACATGAAACAGCACCCAGTCGCGGCTGCGAGGCTCACCGAGTCGGAGCTCGATCAGATTCGCACGCTCATCGAGCAGCGATCGGCAATCCTGTTCGACTCCTCGCGCGAGCGGTTTTTCTCGGCACGTGTGCGCGAGCACCTCGCGGAAAAGGGGCTGGCAAGCGGTGCGGAGTTGATGGCGTTGGTGCGAGGGTCGAGCATCGAGTACGAGGCGCTGCTCGAACGGCTTCTGACGCAGGAGACTTCGTTCTTCCGCTATCCCTCGGTGTTCGACGCGTTGCGCGAAAAAGTCCTGCCGGAAATGCAGGAACGGAAGTTTTGGGAGAATCCGCGGACGCTGCGCATCTGGAGTGCGGGCTGCTCGACAGGCGAGGAGCCGTATTCCATCGCGATCACGGTGCTTGACGCGCTGAAGTTCGCAGAGGCCTGGGAAATCGAGATTCTGGCCACGGACGTGAGCCGCCGCGCGCTGCGCCATGCCGAGCGCGGAACTTACGCGAAGCGCGCGATCGAAAGTCTTTCGCCCGGCCAGATTGAGAACTGTTTCACGGCGACGAAACATGGCTATCAGGTGAAGCCGCGCGTTCGCCGCATGATTTCGTTTGCGCAGATGAATTTGGCCGAGTCGGTGTACGTCGGGAAGCTCGACTGCATTTTTTGCATGAACGTGCTGATGTATTTCTCCGAGGAGCGCCGCCTCGGAATCTTGCGGCGCTTCTATGACGCGCTCGAACCGGGAGGATATTTTCTCCTGGGCCATGCGGAGACGCTTTCGAACGTGCCAGTGAAGCTAGAGCCGGTGGTTTTCGGCGATTGCCGCTTGTACCGTAAGCCGGGAGCGGCGGCAGCCGAAGGGCGCCGCGCGCCGGCACTGGTGGAGGGAGCTCAGTGACCGCTCCGAATCAAGAGTCGATCGAGGTGTTCCTCCAGGAGGCTTCCGAGAACCTGCAGTACCTGCGGGAATACTCGGGGCTTCTGCAGGAACCGGAGCCGGGGGCGGAAAACCTCGAAAGGCTCTACATTGCCGCGCACACGCTTGCGGGTACTTCGGCGAGTTACGGCTTCCCGCAATTTTCCGAGGTGGCGGCGAAGATGGCGCACGTTTTCCATTATGCGCTGAACGCCACGCTCACGGCTGATATGCACGGTCCGCTCACCGAATTCATTTCCGACGCGATTTCTGTCCTCGAATTCGATCTGCTGCAAATCAGTTCGAGCGGAATGGAAACATCGAGCGACATTGCCGCGTTCAAGCAGCGCTACGCGTTTGCATTCCCGGCGGCTCCTCCCGCGGATGCGCCCGGCGATGAGGCTGCGCAGTCAGTGGGGGCAGGCGAGCCGATTCCCAATGTTTTCTCCGGGCCATCTCTCGCAGAGCGGCTTCCGCAGGACGACGACGTGCCCGAAGAAGTCCTGGAATTCTTCGTTCCCGAAGCGGAAGAGCATTTGCAGGCGGTCACCGAATGTCTGCTCGCGCTCGAAGGGAATCCAAACGCGGACGAAATTAATCGCCTGTTCCGCTCGATGCACACGATCAAGGGTTCCGCGGCGCAAGTCGGCCTGCATCGCCTTTCTGCCGTCGCGCATCGCGTGGAGGACTTGATCGGGCGGTTGCGTGACGGCCTGCTGCAACCCAGCGCCGAAATTGTCGACGTGCTTCTGCAGTCAGTCGACGTGCTCAAGCAATTCCTTCATCGCCAGTGGCCGAGCGACACCGAGATGGCCGCGGCGGTCGATCCGCTGCTCAGCCGCATTGCGGAGCTTGCGCCGGAAGAAGTCGAGGAAGCGAGCGGCGAAGCAGCCGGTTCGCAGGCGCCGGTAGCTGCCGCAGGTGCGCCCGCAGAGGCTTCTGCCGGAGCCACGGCCCCGCGCGCGACCGCGAGCACAGCTCTGCCGCAGGCGAAATCCGTACGCATCTCGCTTGGGTGGCTTGACCGGATGATGAACGCCGTCGGCGAGCTCGTGATCAACCGAACGCGAATGGTTGGACGCCTGACGGAACTCTCGAAGCTCGTCGAAATCCTGCAATTCTCCAAGGGCAGGCTCACAGGCAAAGTTTCCGAGTTTCAGGACAAGCACGAGTTCAGCAAGATTCGGCCGACTCTCGTTCCCGGCAGCCAGCCGCCGCAGATGGACACGTTCAAGGGGCCGATCGCGAATCTGCCTCCGGTCACGTCGAACGATCTGCTCGAATTCAGCGATCTCGAAATGGATCGCTACGACGACTTCAATATCCTTTCCCGCTCGCTGACCGAGATTTCCGCGGACGTCACCGAGGTCCTCACGCAGCTTGAGGGATTCATGGGCCGCGTCGATGCCGACATCGACGAGTTCACCAAGCTCGCGCACCACTTGCAGGACGAGATCACGGCTGCGCGCATGGTGCCGATAGGCAACCTATATACGCGCCTTTCGCGGACCGCTCGCGACGCCGCCAAGGCCGCCGGAAAGCCGGTCGACATTTTGCTCGATGGCGCGGAGACGCTGCTCGACAACAACATCATCCAGCATGTTTCCGATCCTCTGATTCACCTCGTCCGCAACGCGGTGGCGCACGGGATCGAGAAAGCCGAGGCGCGCCGCGCTGCCGGAAAGCCAGAAAAGGGACGCGTCGCCGTCCGCGCCTACCATCGCGGCAACCACATCTTCATCGAAGTTGAAGACGATGGCCGCGGAATCGATTACGAAGCGGTTCGCAACAGCGTCGTCGAATCGGGAGCCCTGTCCTCCGTCGCCGCCGCCGAGCTATCCGAGCGCGAGCTGCGTGAATTTCTGTTCCGTCCCGGATTTTCGACAGCCTCCTCGACGTCGGAATTGGCCGGCCGCGGGGTGGGTCTCGACGTGGTGCGTTCAAATGTCCATGCGCTCAACGGCGAAATCGAAATCCGCTCGGAACCCGGCCATGGCGCGTGCTTCACGGTCAAGCTCCCGCTCACGCTGATCATTTCGCAGGCGCTCTTCGTGCGCTGCGGCAAATCCGTTTTCGCATTTCCGCTCGCTGTGGTCGAAGAAATTCGCCGGCTGCGTCCGTCCGAAATTGAGGACGTCGGCGGAAAACTTCTCACGCGCGTCCGCGATGTTGTTACCGAAGTTGTGCGTCTTGATCTCCGCCTGACTCTCGCGCCCCTCGAGCCGCTCAACGGTTATTTTCATATGGTGATCGTGAAGGTGGCGGGACGCCAGGTGGGCGTCGTTGTGGAAGAGGTGCTCGGCAAAGACGAAATCGTCATCAAGAATCTCGGCGACTATCTGCGCCGCGTAAAGCTCTTTCCGGGCACGACCATCGCTCCCGACGGCAGCCTGATCTTGCTCATCGATCTGAACCGTCTCGTTTCCAGCGACACCGCTGACCGCAACGTGCTGCCCGCATCTTCTCCTGCGGCGCGCGTCTTTGCGCCGGGTGCGGAAGCCGTCGCCGCGGGCAGCATTCCAGCGGAAGCCGTCGATCCGATCGCCAACGATCGCGTCGTGGTGGTTGCAGACGATTCGATTAGCGTGCGGAAATTTGTTGGCCGCATGCTCGAAAAGGCAGGATATCGCGTAAAGCTGGCTTCGGACGGCCTCGAAGCCGCCGAGATTGTCGCGCAGGTTGGATGCCATCTTGTCATCACCGACCTCGAAATGCCTCGCATGAACGGCTACGAGCTGATGGCCCAATTGCGGCAGGACCCGGTGACGCGCCGCATCCCGGTGCTCGTCGTCACTTCGCGCGCGGGCGCCAAGCACCGCGATCGTGCCATGAAGGAAGGCGCGTTGGGATTCCTGACCAAGCCGGTGCAAGAAGATCAATTGATCGCAACCGTCGAGAGCCTGATTGCCTCCGAAGCGCAGCAAGGGAGGCCCGCAGCCGGCGTCGCGCTGCGGCAGGACTGATATGCCGAACGCTCCCGACAAGAAAATTCGGGTGCTCGTCGTCGACGACTCGGCCTTCATGTGCAAGGTGCTGCAGGAAATCATCAATTCCGATCCGCAGATGGAAGTCGTGGGGCAGGGTCGCGACGGCCGCGACGGAGTGGCACTTGCCGAATCGCTGCGCCCCGACGTGATTACGATGGACATCAACATGCCGCACGTCGACGGCCTGCAGGCGACCGAGCTGATCATGTCGCAGCATCCGCGCCCGATTGTGATCGTAAGCTCAGAGTCGCGTGAAGGCGCCGCGAGCACGCTCAAAGCGCTCGAACTCGGCGCGATCGATTTCGTCCCGAAACCATCAAGCGGCGTCGATCTCGACATGAAATCGGTCCGCGAGGAATTGACGCGCAAGCTGAAGCTGGCCTCGAAGGTTCGCGTCGTCCGCACAGCGACGCGCTCCAAACTCTCAGGCAGCCAGGCTCCCGCCGCTTCCGCTTCGTCTTCGAACGCGAATGCGGTCACAGCCGCTCAATATGGCGGCAAGTTCCCGATGATCGCCATCGCCGCGTCAACGGGCGGCCCAGCCGCTGTCACACGCGTCGTTGCCGGATTGCCCAGGGATCTAGGTGCGGCGGTGTTTCTGGTGCTGCACATGCCGGCGACCTTTACCAAGCAATTCACCGTGCAGCTGTCGGAAATTTCGGCGTTGCCCGTGAAGGAAGCCGAACTGAACGAAACGCCTCAGCCCGGCACGATCTATCTCTGCCCCGGCTCTCACCACCTGCGCTTGTCGCTCGGAGGGAAGATTTCGCTCGACGATGGCCCGCGAATCGAAGGCTACCGGCCGTGTGCCGACGTCGCATTCGAAACGATTGCGGCCTACGCCCGGGCGCTGACCATCGGCGTCGTGATGACCGGAATGGGCAACGACGCTGCGAAGGGCGCAAAAGCCATAAGAGCTGCCGGCGGTTACGTGATCGCTCAGGATGAAGCTACGTCCATGATTTTCGGCATGCCCGCCGAGGCGATTCAGGCCGGCGCGGTCGATGAAATCGTCGCGCTCGACAACATCAGCGCGGCGATCGAAAAGCGCGTTGCAAAAATCAATCGCCTCGCTCCGGTGGCTGTGCGATGAGTGCGCCGAATGAGTCCGTTGCGAAGACGCGTCGCGCACGCCATCCCGAGCGCGTGATTCTTTTTCTTGTCTCGAATCAGATGTTCGCGATTGCAGCGGAGGCTGTCCAGGAGATCCGCAGCACCGATAGCTTGGCGGGCGCAGCAATCGAAATCGAGAGTCCCGAGTTACCGAAAGTGCGGCACCTGATCGAACGCGGTCGCCATACGTATTACGTCGTGAACGGCTGCGTGCATTTTGGCCTGCCTATCGCGCGTCCGACGTTGGTTCTGATTTTGCGCCAGCTCCGCGCCGTCGTTCTCGTTGATCGCATCGACCGCATGGCGGAAATTCCCGCCGTGTATCCGCTACCCTCAGCATTCGAAGGTGACGAGCGCCGCTGGTACCGCGGCCTTGCTTATATTGATGACACCGTGATTCCCGTCATCGATCCCACCGGTTTTCTCGCGCCAAAAGACTTCGAGCAATTGGACCGCGTCTCGAAGGCGGCTGCAGCTCACAGCGAGCTTGAAGGAGCTGTTCAAGCATGAGCATGACGGAAATCACCGGCCAGCCTTCGTTCGTCGTCATGCAGATCGGAAGGCGTCACTTCGCCCTGCCCTCGGACACGGTCGTGGAGCTAGCTCCCCCTGTGAAGCTGCACCGCTTTCCGCACACGTCGCCGCTTCTTGCCGGTGTGATCGTCCGCCGCGGCCGCATCGTGCCCGTTTACGACGCCGCTTCCGTGCTTGTCGGCGGCTCCGCGTTTACGCAGAGGTTCTATCTGATCGCGCGCCGCCGCTCTTCCAAGTCTGCCGACTTTGGCGCGATCCCAGTGAATGGCGAATGCGAGCTGGCTTCGGGCGAAGTTCTCCCGCCTGCAGCGGATCGCCCGGCCTACGTCAAGGGCACGCTTGCTTTCAACGACGAGTCGATCGACGTACTTGATTTCAGCGCGCTCGCCGCATTGAATTCACCCGTCGCTGGCGAGGCCGGTCGAGCGGAGATTCCGTCATGAACGCGCCGGCGAATCTTCCGCGGATTCTGCTGATCGATAGCAACGTCTATTTTTCAAAGCGATTGAGCGACGCGCTGAAGCAGCAGGGGTTCGACGTCGTGCCCAGCATGCAGGCGGCTTACGCGCTTACAATGATCGAGCGGAATATTCCCGCTGCGATCATCTGCGCTACGAATTTGCGCGAAATGGGCGCATTCGAAATCGCCCCGATACTTCGCGCCGATCCGAAAACGGCGAGCATTCCCTTGATTGCCGTGGGCAGCGGCGGCGATCAGGCGCTGCTCGAAGCCTATCGAGCCGGCTGCGACGATTTCGTCGACCGCCGCACATCACCCTCGGAAATCGCGGCGCACGTTCGCAGCTTCTTGCTCAGCCGCCAGGACGGTTTTCAGCCGACGCAAATGCTTTCGCGCGACGAAACCGCGCTCAGCGGCAGCCTTTCGCATCTTGATCTTCCCGGCGTGATGCAGATGCTCGGCCAGGCCCGGCAGACTGGCGCTCTCCACATCAACGCGGGCGATACCGATGGGATAATTTTCTTCGAGGGGGGCGAAATCTCTCACGCAGAATGTGGCCAATCGTTTGGCGACGAAGCCGTCGTGCAGATCGTGAAGGCCTGCCACGCAAGCGCCGTCGGAGTCTACAAATTCGTCTACGGCGCAACGGCTGCGCAGCGAACCGTGTTGCGCTCCGGCACCGATTTGCTCCTCGACGCCATGCGCGAATTCGACGAGGAGAAACGCGACGAGGAAGAAGTGGAACAGCACGCCGAAAAGGAGCCGTCATGAGCGAAACCGAAACACTCACGGCCGCGCGCACTCCAACCGTTTATTTCATCGACGACAGCGCCACCATGCGCGAAGTGATCAAGATCGCTTTCCGCAAAGAGAATATTCAGGTCGTCACTTGTCCCGATGCCGCCACGGCTCTCGCGCAGTTTGGCGACACGGCGCCGGATGCCGTCATCACCGACGTCATCATGCCGGACAAAGACGGTTACGAGGTCTGCCAATTCATCAAGCAGCATGAGCAGTTCGGCCGCACGCCCGTGATTCTAATGTCCGGCGTAGTCAATAAAGCGGTCGCTGAAAAGGCGATGGCTGTCAAAGCGGACGAACTGGTCCGCAAGCCCTTTCAGCCGCAAGAGCTGATCGCGCGCGTAAAGAATCTCCTCAATCCGCGCCGCCCGGTCACGACGACTGGCGGAGGCACCACCGGAGAAGCATCCGGCTCACAGCGCGACGCTGCGCAGGTTCTGACCAACCTTTTTGCGCCGGCCCCAGCCCCTGCGCCATCAGCTGTTCCTCCCGCGTCTCGCCCGAGCCCTTCACCATCTGCCGGGAGCGTCACGACAGCGCCTCCACCGGCCGTGCGCGCAGCTGCCCCGGCTGCCTCGGTTTCTTCCGCCGAAGTTCAAAAGCTGCGAACTGAAGTTCTCCGGCTCGAGCTGCTCGTAAAGAAACTGCAAGCCGCTCTGGAAGCCGAGAAACAATATTGCGCTGCTCTCGAAGGACACCTCAAAACGCTTCAGGAGTTTTAGCGATTTCGGCAGGTTCGTTCACTCGTCATCACACGGTGACTCGCGTCGCTCGTTTACTCCTGCGTCAAACCGCGATTGCGCGGCTTGACCCCGATTGCCGTGCGCTCTAACCTGTACTCACCTCTCCGAGTCAGGCGGTTCGTGTTCGTCTAGGCGCATCTGTCGGAGGATTTATGGGGCGCCGCAGCGAACAGCGCATCGCCGTTTCACTCCCAGTCACCGTTCGCGGCGTCGATGCGAACGGAAATCCATTCGAGGTCCGCACCGAGACTCACGACATCAGTTTTTCCGGTGCATCCCTGGAAGGCCTGCAGGACGTCGTTACGCCCGGTGCGAAAATCGAGCTCGAAAGTCACGGGCGAAAAGCCTGGTATCGCGTTCGCTGGGTCGGCCGCGATGACAGCACGAGGTCCGGACGCATTGGAATCCACTCGCTTGAACACGGCAGATACATTTGGGGCGTCGCGCCAAAAGGCTGGGAGCCTGACACCTACCAACCGCCCGTTCCGGCCGAGAAGGAGGCGTCGTTCTCAACAGTATCCGCGGCCTTCAGTTCCTGGTCGGGCCCCGAACGCCGCCAGTTTGCAAGACATCCCTGCCGCATCGATGCGCGCGTAAAAGTGGACGACGGTTCCGTGAGCCTGCCTGGAAAGATAGAAGACATTTCGCTCGGCGGCTGCTACGTGGAAATGCTTGCTCCTCTTCCTGCGGAAACGATCGTGAGGATTTCATTCAAGCTGGATAGCGAGGAGCTCGAACCCCGCGGGCGGGTTTGCTCGTCGCAAATCGGCGCCGGAATGGGAATCGAATTCACTTCGCTGAAGCCCGACGAGTTCGAAGCCCTGCGTAAGTTCGCCCCGCCCATGGTGCCGCCCAATAATCCCGCGCCGCACCTGCCGGCTACCTCCTCCGAAGCGCTCGATGCGATTGTGCGGTTGCTCATCCACAAGGGTGTCTTCACTTCCAGAGAATTGACGGATGAGCTCGAGAAGGTCAAAAACCGCCGAATCGTGGTTCCGGTGTGAGCGGCCCGCGGGACTGGGTGCCGCGACTCAATCGAGACCAGCTGTGTGCAGGAACTCCCGCGCTACGTCGGCCACGTCCCGCCCTTCGCCCGCAACCGCGTAATTCATCTTCTGCATTTCCTTATCTGAGATTTTTCCGGCCAGCTCGTCGATCGCATCGCGGACTTCCGGATAGCGGTCGACCACGTCTTTGCGGACGATGGGCACGGCCTCATATGGCGGAAAGTAATGCTTGTCGTCTTGCAAGATCACCAGATCGCGCGCCGCCAGCAAGCCATCGGTCGAATTCCCGGCGACGAAATCAACCTGCTTGTCGAGCAATGCGCGATAGAGCAGCCCGAGGTCCAAGATTCGCGGTGGAGCGGCGAATTGCAGCCCGTAGACGCGCGCGAGGCCGGGATAGCCGTCCGGCCGCTCCATGAATTCGTAGCCAAATCCCGCGCGCCAATGCGGCGCGTACTGCGCCACTTCCGTCAGCGTGCTGATGTGCAAGCGCCGGGCATCTTCGCCGCGAATGACCATCGCAAATGTGTTGTTGAATCCCAGCGAAGGCATCACTTCAAACGCGAACCGCTGCATGTATTCCTGCTTCACTTTGTCAAAGACTGCCGCGGAGTCGCCCTCGATGGGATCGTGAAGGATCGCAGTCAGCGCCGTGCCCGTATATTCCACGTACGTGTCGATTCGGCCTGCGAGAAGCGCCTGATGGCAAATGTAACTTCCTGCAAGATAGAAGCGACGCTCGACACGAAGATGCGTGCGCCGCTCGATGTGTTGTGCGAGGATTTCTCCCAGTAGCGCCTGTTCAGGAAAGTTTTTCGAGCCTACAACGATCGTCTCGCCGCGCTTCGGGCCGCATGCGGCGAGCGCCAATGCCGCCATCAGCAACGCGGCGATGCAGCGGCCCATGCGCACGGACGTCATCCGCGTCTCATCGCGCGGGCCGCAGCGTGCGTTCCATCACGCTAAGCACTGCATCGGCGCCCAAGGCGAGAATCGCGGCGGGTATCGCGCCCGCGAGGATCAATTGATTGTTCACCATCGCCAGGCCGCGAAAGATGAATTCGCCGAGCCCGCCCGCTCCCACCGCCGCAGCGATCGTCGCGATTCCGATCGTCAACACGGTGGCCACGCGCACGCCCGCCAGAATCGTCGAAATCGAAAGGGGTAATTCGACTTGAAACAGAATTTGCCGGGAAGTCATTCCCATGCCGCGCGCTGCCTCTCGCACGGCCGGATCGACGCCCGCGATTCCGGCGGCAGTGTTCCGAATGATTGGCAGCAGTGCGTAAAGAGTGAGCGCAGTAATCGTGAGCCGGTCCGCGCGGTCGCCGAGCCACGGCAGCGGAAGCAAGAATCCTAGCAAAGCCAGGCTTGGTATCGTCTCGGCCACGTTGGCACTGCCTAAGATCGGCTTCGATAGCCAGGGTTTTCGTGCCACGACGATTCCCAGCGGCACACCGATCGCGACGGCCAGCAGCATCGTTGCGCCCACTAGCCAGACGTGCTCGAGCGTCGCTTGCAGGATTTCGCTCGAATGCTGCGAGAAAAATTGCGTAAGATTCATTGTCGCCTCTCAAAATCTTCGAGCTTCCGCAACTGCTCCGAATACGCCGCGGCCACGGGCTCGTTCGAGTGCAGGAACTCTCGGGGCGAGTAGATGCCCTTTAGATCGCCCGCCTCCATCAGCGCGATTCGCGACCCAAGCAGCAGAGCCTCGCTCGTATCGTGCGTCACCATGACGATGGTTTTTTGCAATTGCCGCTGAAGCTCTTGAAACTCAGCCCGAATCTCTGCGCGCGTTAGGGGATCGAGCGCGCCAAAGGGCTCATCCATCAGAAGAATCGGCGGGTTGACCGCCAGCGCGCGCGCTACTCCCACTCGCTGCCGTTGCCCTCCGGAAAGCTCATGCGGGTAGCGCTTCAGAAAAACTTGCGGATCGAGGCCGACGAGCCCTAACAAATCCTGTACGCGAGTGCGAATCTGCAGGTCGGGCCAGCCCGCAAGCCGCGGGACGAGCGCAATGTTCTTCTCCACCGTGTAATGCGGAAAGAGCCCGGTCTCTTGGATTACGTAGCCAACATGCCGCCGCAGCGCGACCGCGTCCCAATCCAGCGTCCGCCGGCCTTCGATCAGGACTTCGCCTTCCGTCGGATCTACAAGCCGGTTGATCAAGCGCAGCGCCGTCGTCTTCCCTGCGCCGCTTCGGCCCAGCAGAACGAGAGTCTCGCCACGCTGCACGATGAAACTGATGTTGCTCAGCAATTGCTGGCCATCGGGAAGGCGATAGCCCGCGCCGCGAAACTCAATGATCGCTTCGGCATTCAAGGCAGAAGTCGTGAGGCCGCTCATTTACTTGCGCCTTTCTTGAGAAATCGCGCGATCTCGCGCAGCACGCCCACGAGCATTGATTCCGTTAGCTTCCCCGTGAATGTGTTTTGCTGGCTCGGGTGGTACGACACGAACAGGCGCGGCAAATTCGCGCCGAGGTTGTAGGTCGCACCGTGACGAAAAGCGAGCGCCGAGCCGCGCGGTAGCATGCCTCGTTCTTTGAGCAGCGCCAAGTACGCGCGCATCGCGATTCCGCCCAGAGCCAGCACAGCGCGCGGGCGCAGAAGTTCGAGTTCCCGCTCGAAGTAGGGACGGCAGTTGGCGAGTTCCGATGGCAACGGCTTGTTTGCCGGTGGCGCACACCGAAGCGTGGCCGTGATGTACGCATCCTCCAGCCGCAATCCATCGTCGCGGCTTACCGATCTTGGTTGGTTGGCAAATCCCGCGCTGTACAGCGCCTTGTAGAGAAAATCGCCTGACCGATCGCCCGTGAACATCCGCCCGGTGCGATTCGCTCCGTGCGCCGCCGGAGCAAGCCCGAGAATGAGCAGCCGCGCGCGCGGATCGCCAAAGCCTGGCACCGGTCTGCCCCAGTAATACCATTCGCGGTAGGCGCGGCGCTTCTCTCGCGCGATTTTCTCGCGATGTCGCACCAGTCGCGGACACCTCCGGCAATCGACGATTTCTTTGTTTATCTGCTCGAGCGTCGCGGCCATGGCGTAGGGAGACGCTATCACGAATTCTTCGCTCCCTTGCAGGCGTCATAGTATTTGCGGGTCCGGTTCGTCGCGCGGAGTCCACAGGACTCTCCGCTTGCACTTCGACTTGAATGCTCTAACATGGGCGCGTGAACGCGATGATGCTGTATAGGCATAAAGGGACGATGGACCGGGCCACGATCTGGCCCGGTGCCAGGCAGTCTTCGGCGTTTCTAATCGCCAAAGCTTGCCAAGTAGTTTTCGTGCTATGTCATTCAAAACAAAGGGTCGGGCTTCGGCTTAATCGCCAAATTTCTCGGATCTCTCAAATTGCGCTCCCGTGAATAATTCAGCCGAAAAAATCGTCATCGCCGAAGCCGATCCGGCCAGCCGCGCGACGTTCCTTGCGGCGTTACGCGATGCTGGTTACAACGCCTCGGCATTCGCCTCGGCACACGAAGCCCTCGGCGCCATCCGGCAGACGAGCGCGGATCTCCTGCTGCTCGATGCAAGCCCGTCCGATGCGGGCGCGCTCGGCGCGCATGAGGCGATTGCCGAGATTCGCGGTTCTACGGCCACCGAGCGCGTCCGCGTGATTCTCCTCGTAGGCCCGGACGCGAAAGAACGCACCGCCGCACTCGACCTCGGCTCCGACGACGCGATCTCGCACCCCTGGGACCCCGCCGAACTTGTCGCCCGTGTGCGAACTCAATTGCGTGCGCGCCGCGCCGATCGCCTCTTGCTCCAAAAAGTGGAAATCGCAGAAGAAGGCCAGAAGATCGCGCACACGGCGTTCGATGCTCTCGCCGTCACCGAAAAGATGACGAAGGACGCGTTCACGCTCGACCGGCGTCTCAAAATCGGCTTTGGCGCTGTGTTTGCCATCGCGATCGTCATGGCTGCAATCTACTTCCTTTTCGCTCGCACCTCGCAAGTCGACCTGCAGCGGACCACCGCCGTCATCGCGCGCCTCGAACGCGGCATCGTGCATCAGAATGACTTGATGACGCAGGCGCGCAAGCTGCGCGAATCGCAAGCCTCAGCGCCACTACCACCTGCTCTCGAACCGATCCCCGGGAAGAGCGTGGCTTCAGGAAGCTCTGCGAGCGCGATCATCAGCGAAGACGTGAAGAGCGTTTGCCTTCTGCACGTCTCGGTCGCGTTTCGCAATCTTCAAACGGGTCAGCGGCTGCGCTACGCAGGACTCAATCCACAAGGCGAACCGCTGCAGGATAGCGAAGGTAATCCTGTGCTGACCCTTTCCGGAAACGGACCCGAAGTGAAGCTCGACGTATTCGGCACAGGCTTCCCCGTGAACGCCGATGGACAGATCATCACGAACCACCACGTCGCCGAACCTTGGTGGAAAAACGACGAAATCAGCGACATCACGAGCCAGGGATTTCAGGCGGAAATTTCCTCCATTCACGCCTATTTCCCGGGCGATCCGCGTGCCTTTACTGCCGAGATCGGCGAGATTTCGAAGGACGTGGACCTCGCTACGATGCGCGTTCAATGGAAAGATCTGAAGCGCGCCATCCTTTCGATCGACTCGAGCAAGGCTGCGGCAGTTCCGGGTGAGCCGATCGTCCTGATGGGCTACGCCACTGGACTCGCCGCGATCCTCGCGCGCACGGACGAGGACACGGCGCTGCAAATCGTGAAGCAAAGCAGCGGCGATCCCTCTCAAATTCTTGGCGAGCTGGCGCGTCGCGATTTGATTCACCCGCTGATCACGCAGGGTCATATCGGAGATGTTCTGCCGGACAAGATTGTGTTTGACGCGCAGACCACTTCTGGCGGATCCGGCGGGCCTCTTTTCAATCAGCAAGGAAAGGTGATTGGCGTTACCTACGCCGTTTTGCAGGGGTTCGGCGGCTCGAACTTTGGCATTCCCATCCGATTTTCCGAGCCGCTGCTAGCAGCTGGCACGGCGCACGCGTCAAATTGACACTCCCTTGCCACGCGGATAGCATGGTGTGAGCCACTCGTCCCCCGCTTATGAATGGCAATTCACACGATCGGAACATCCTCGATCGAATTGTCGAGGCGCGGCGCGAATCGATCGCGCACAGGAAACGTGTGCTGCCTGAAGTGGCGCTGAAGATCGCGACGCAGAAAGTCGATCCGCCACGCGATTTCGCCGGCGCTCTCTCTCGCGACGGTTTCAACATCATCGCAGAACTCAAGAAAGCCTCTCCTTCGCGCGGCGTGATTCGCGCCGATTACTCGCCCGCCTCGCTGGCACAAAGCCTTGAAGCTGCAGGCGCGGCAGCGCTTTCTGTCCTCACGGAAGAGGATTTTTTCTCGGGCTCTCTCGCGGATCTGAAAGCTGCACGGAGAGCTGTGCAGATCCCGATTCTGCGCAAGGATTTCATTATCGATCCGTGGCAGGTGTGGGAGGCACGCGCGGCGGGCGCTGACTCGTTTCTGCTGATCACGGCGATTCTGACGGACGATCTCTTGCGGGAGCTTTTGGAATTGGGCCGCTCGCTTCACATGGAACCGCTCGTGGAGGTGCACTCGCGCGACGAGGTGGACCGCGCGATCGCAGCCGGTTCGCGCATCATCGGTGTGAACAATCGCGACCTGCGAAATCTCGACGTACGCCTTGAAACTTCGCTCGACCTGATTGAGGCGATTCCGGAGGGCTGCGTCACGGTCAGCGAATCCGGGCTTCGCACCCACGACGACCTGGTTCGGCTGCGCGGGGCCGGATTCGACGCATTCCTGATCGGCGAGCATCTGATGAAAGAAGCCGACCCGTGCGTGCCACTGCGCGAGTTACTGGGACCAGTTGGCGCTGAGCGGACAACCGGCGCAGCCGACTGAGCGCGATCGAGATGGCGAAGGTCAAAGTGAAAATTTGCGGCATCACGAACTGGGCAGACGCGAAACAGGCGGTTGACGCCGGCGCGGATTTTCTCGGATTCAATTTTTACGCGAAAAGCCCGCGCCATATTCGGCCGTCCAAGGCGCGGCAGATCGTCCGCAAGTTGCCGAAGCGGATTTCCGCTGTCGGCGTTTTCGTGAATGAAGACGAGGAAAAAATGCGCGAGACGGCCCGCACGGTCGGACTGGCCGCGCTGCAATTGCACGGAGACGAAACGCCCGCCGAAGTCGCGCGGCTCCGGCGCACGCTTCCAGTCGTCAAGGCTGTGCGGGCGGGCAGGTCGTTTCGGCCCGCGCAGCTTGCGAAATTCAAACGAGCGTCGGCGATTCTGCTCGACGGTTTCGACAAACGCCGGCGAGGCGGAACGGGCAAAATCTTCGATTGGAATGTGGCGCGGCGCGCAAGACCGTACGGCCGGATTTTTCTCGCCGGCGGGCTGACGCCTGAGAATATTGGCGAAGCCATTCGCACTGCGCGGCCCTATGCGGTGGACGTTTGCAGCGGCGTCGAGGCCAGGCCCGGAAAAAAAGATCCGAGGCGCGTCCGAGCGCTGATGGACGCGGTTCGAGCTGCTCGAAAGAACGGGGCGAAGCGATGAGCTACGTGATAAACGTTGTCCGCGAAGACGGGCGCTACGGTCCGTATGGCGGCCGCTACGTTCCCGAGACGCTGATGGCTCCGCTGGAAGAGCTGGAGAAGGCTTATCAGGAAGCGCGCTCGGACCGCCTGTTTCAGGCAGAGCTCTCGACACTGCTTCGCGATTTCGCCGGCCGGCCGACGCCCCTACAATTCGCCTCCCGTCTGACCGAACGCCTCGGCGGCGCGCGCATTTACATCAAGCGCGAAGATTTGCTCCACACGGGCGCGCACAAGATCAACAACTGCCTCGGCCAGGGTCTGCTCGCCGCCCGCATGGGCAAGAAGCGCGTGATCGCGGAGACAGGCGCGGGTCAGCATGGCGTGGCGACGGCGAGTGTGGCGGCGCGGCTCGGTCTTTCATGCACGGTCTATATGGGCACGGAAGACATGGAGCGGCAGCGCCTGAATGTTTTCCGGATGCGCCTTCTTGGCTCGGAAGTGATCGGCGTCGATGCCGGCAGCCGCACGCTGAAGGACGCGATCAACGAAGCGATGCGCGACTGGGTGACGAATGTCCGCGATTCGCACTATCTGCTCGGGTCCGTTCTCGGCGCGCATCCCTATCCGATGATCGTGCGCGATTTTCAAAAGATCATCGGCGAGGAGGCACGTGAACAGATCCTGCGCGCCGAGAAGCGCCTGCCCGATCACTTGTTTGCATGCGTCGGCGGCGGCTCAAATTCCATCGGACTCTTCCACGCATTTCTCAAGGACGCCGATGTGAAAATGGTCGGAGTCGAAGCCGGAGGCCGCGGCAAGGGACTCGGCGAACACGCCGCTAGGCTTGCGGCTACGCGCGGTTTCAGTGGCGCGCGCCCCGGCGTTCTGCAAGGCACGTACACTTACGTGCTGCAGACGACAGATGGCCAGATCGCTACGACTCATTCGATTTCTGCCGGGCTCGACTATCCAGCTGTGGGCCCGGAACACGCGTGGCTTGCCGACCAGCATCGCGCCGAGTACACGGCAGTGCCCGACGATGAAGCCATCGAAGCGGCGCGCACGCTTGCACGCACCGAAGGGATTATTCCCGCGCTCGAGTCGGCGCATGCCGTGGCGGAATTGATTCGCCGAGCGCCGAAAATGCGGAAAGACGAAATCGTCATCCTTAATCTTTCCGGCCGCGGCGACAAGGACATGGAAACTCTTTCCCGATATGTCTGAAGCCGTGCCCACCAAGTCATCTGCTGCGCCTGAACCAAGTGCGCGCTCTGCCGGAAGAATTGCCAGGCAGTTTCGCAAATTGGCCGACGCCGGCGAGTTGGGACTGGTCGCGTACATCACGGCGGGCGATCCCTCGCTCGATGCCAGTGAAAAAATCGTTCTAGCCGCCGCTGAAGCGGGCGCGGATGTGATCGAACTGGGCGTGCCATTCAGCGATCCTGTTGCGGATGGCCCCACAATCCAGCGCGCGAGTGAGCGCGCGCTTCGCAGCCGCACGACGCTCGTGGGCGTAATCGAATTGGTACGCCGGCTACGCGCGCGAACCGAAGTGCCCTTTGTGCTTTTCAGCTATTTCAATCCGATCTTGCAGATGGGCCTTGAAAAATTCGCCGAGGCCGCTGCCGCAGCCGGCGCCGACGGCGTGCTTGTGACGGATTTGACTCCGGAAGAGGCCGACGAGTATCGATCGGTAATGCACAAGCGCGGCCTTGACACGATTTTTCTGGCAGCGCCGACATCGACCGACGCGCGCCTCGCGAAAATTGCCGAGTTCACGAGCGGCTTCCTCTATTTGATTTCGCGCACGGGCGTGACGGGCGCACGGGAAACTCTGCCCGAGGATCTGCCAACGCTCGCCCGGCGCGCGCGACAGTTCACAAAGCTCCCACTAGCTGTTGGTTTCGGAATCTCACAGCCTGCACACGTATCGATCTTAGGCGGTATCGCGGATGCGGCTGTGGTCGGGTCGGCGCTCGTGGCGGAAATCGAAAAGGCGGCGACGCCGGAGGCCGCGGCAGTAGCGGTAGCCGATCGCATCCGAATTCTCAAGCGGGCCGCGCGCGAAGGCATCAGCCGCAGGAGTGCGAACCCCGAATCACCTGCCGCCAGCCACTGAAAACCCCTGAAAAACTGTAGTAAACTTCCGCATTCCTGCCGTCGCAATCCTGACTGAGGAGAGATGGATAAACGCGTTGCCAACGCCGAAGCCGTCATTGGCCGCATCAAAGACGGCGCGACGATTTTGGTAGGCGGGTTTGGATGCTGCGGAGTTCCGGAAAACCTGATCGGTGCGCTGATCCGCCAGCGGACGAAGAATCTCACGATCGTCTCAAACAACCCCGGAATCGAGGGTTTCGGCGTCGGGGCGCTGATCGAGAACGGTCTCGTGCGGAGGTTGATCGGGAGCTACGTCGGCGGCAACAGGACTTTCGAAAAACTCGCGTTGGCCGGCGAAATCGAGATGGAGCTGAACCCTCAGGGCACTTTGGCAGAAAGAATGCGCGCCGCCGGTGCCGGAATTCCTGCGTTTTTCACGCCGACCGGTTATGGAACGATGGTCGCTGAAGGCAAGGAAGTGCGCGAATTCAACGGGCGGCCGCATATTTTGGTTCCAGCGCTGCGCGGCGACTTTGCGTTCGTGAAAGCGTGGAAGGGCGATCGTTGGGGCAATCTCGTCTATCGAAAGACGGCGCGAAATTTTAATGCGGTGGTCGCGACGGCGGCGGATTACGTGATTGGCGAGGTCGAAGAAATAGTCGATCTCGGAAGGCTCGATCCGGACAGCGTGCACACGCCGGGCATTTTCGTCGATGCGATATTTCGGGGCGCGAAATACTTGAAACCGATGGAACCCGGCCCCAAGAGGAAGAGGTAGGGAGCGATGCCGGCGGGAATGGACAATCGCGAATTCATTGCGCGCCGCGTCGCGCAAGAAATGCGCGACGGGTACTACGTGAATTTGGGAATCGGAATTCCGACACTTGTTCCGAATTATCTGCCGCCGGGCATCGACGTGATCATGCAGTCTGAAAACGGAATGCTAGGCGTGGGACCATATCCCTACGAGGGTGAAGAGGACGCCGATTTGATCAACGCGGGCAAAGAGCCGGTGACGGAAATCCCCGGTTCGGCGTATTTTTCGAGCGCCGAATCGTTCGCGATGATTCGCGGCGGGCACATCGACGCGAGCGTGCTGGGCGCGCTGCAAGTCGATGAAAAGGGTTCGCTCGCGAACTGGGCCGTGCCCGGGAAAATGCTCAAGGGCATGGGCGGCGCGATGGACCTCGTCGCGGGGACGAAGCGCGTGATCATCGCGATGGAGCACACGACTAAAGAGGGCGACGCGAAGATCGTGAAAAAATGCACGCTGCCGCTCACCGGTGTCGAAGTCGTGGACCTGATTGTGACCGAGCTTGCCGTAATCGAAGTGACGCCGCAGGGGCTATTGTTGCGCGAAGTTGCACCGGGGACGACGCCGGAAGCGGTGCAGAAAGTGACGGAGCCGAAACTGCTCGTGGCGTCCGATTTGAAAACAATTTCCGTGATGCCCGAGACCGTTCGGCGATAGTATTCACGCACCCTGCGCGAGCGTCTGCGAATCGCGCGGAAAGCTCGAGTTCGGATTTCGTCCAGGAGCAACAATGGAGGCGCGGTCTATTGTGGTAGTGAGCCTGCATAGCCCGAAAGAGAGGCTGTGGGGCGAGCTGATCGATATTTCCAGCGCCGGCGTGACGATGCGCGGCATCGATCTGGGCTCGTTCGACGATTTCGTAAGCCAAGTGCTGCATCCAGAAGGCGATCGCATCGGATTGCCAACGCTGTTTTTTCCGATGGTGCGAATCGAGCGGATTGCACTCGATGAGGCGCGCGGCTCGATCCCTTCGCTTGCCGAAATGTTTGAAAAAAAGGTGGGCCGTTCGCTGCCGGACTACCTTGCGCAGTTTGCCTGAGCGGCTGCTTGCCGCTGGCCGATACGTAACGACATGAACAGCCGGATTTTTACCGTTCCGAACCAACTGACCTTCCTGCGGCTGGTCTTCCTGCCGTTTTTCATAATCGCAATCGAGTACGACCGATACGGCGCGGCTCTCGCGATCTTGGTTGTGTCGGGCCTCACGGACAGTCTGGACGGATGGCTCGCGCGCGGTCTGGATCAGAAGTCAGCGCTCGGTGCATATCTCGATCCGATCGCGGACAAACTGATGCTCTCCTCTTCCTACTTCGTGCTGGCGCACAAGGCGAAAATCGGGTGGTGGCTCACGATTCTGGTGCTTAGCCGAGACGTATTGTTGCTGGCCGCGGCTGCCGTGATCTTGATTACTGTGGGTTACCGGCCGTTCCCGCCGAGCATCTGGGGGAAAACCACTACGTTTTTCGAGATTCTCCTGATTGTCATTGTGCTATTGCTGGCAGTGACGGGGCGCGAAGAGCTGGCGATTGCGAAGGAAGTGTGCGGATTCGTCGTCGCGGCGTTTGTGCTGATTTCAGGGGTACACTATTCGATCGTCGTGTCGCGTAGACTGCAGGCAGGACACTAGTCGGATTACACTACAGCAGGCGCAGTGCTGTTAGCGCCGCCATTGCAAAACTGACGGCGATTGCAAGCGCAGCGACCCACCCCAGAACTTGTGCGGTTCTGCGCTCTTGCACCGTAGCCGGGGGCCTGTCCACCAAGATCTTTCCGAGAATGAAACCGGTAACAAGTCCTCCGATGTGGGCAGAGTTGTCAACTCCTGGGACGACGAATCCCCAGATCGCTAGATAGATCAGCCACCGTATGAGCGAGCTACGCAGCATGCGCATGCCGATGCTCTGCCGGCCGGTTGTGAGCGCAAGCAGAACGCCGACGAGGCCAACGATCGCTCCCGATCCGCCGACGCTGAAATGCCAAAGCCCGCTGCTCAAGACGAACCCACCGACGCCGCATCCGACGTAAATGAAGAGGAAACGTGCGGAGCCGTATAGCTCTTCGATCTGCGGGCCGATGTCCATCAACACCCACATGTTAAAGACGATGTGCAGCACGCTGCCATGGAGAAATATGGCCGTCACGAGACGCCACGGTTCCACGATATTCACCGGGTACGGCAGTGAGGCGCCCAGGCGTTGAAGCACATCACCGTTGACAGCGCCGAGACCCAGAAGCCCTAGAACTCCGCCGCCGACCGGCAGGGACCCGCTCATGCGGATCGTGACGAGTAGACTGACGACATAGATGAGTACACTGAAGCCGAGGATCGCGTACGTTGCCGGAGACGTCGCGGGCATCAGGCGGCTGAGCGATTTGCTTGCGGCGGCGAGCGAAAAGGTCAGACTAGCGCCGCACTGATGGCAGCGCGTTGCAGTGGCACCGACAAGCGTCCCGCACGAGGGGCACAGCTTGGGTCGCGGCGCATCTTTTTCGCCCATGAAGGCACGGCTGGTCTTCCTACGGATCTGATCGAATCGCCAGCGCAGGCGGGGCGAGAGTGACAATCGGGCTCGTTTCCTTGCGAGAATGTAAACGCGTTCCTATAATACCGAACTTGAGTACAAACAAGTGAGTCAGGACATTCCTTGAGGCTTCGCCGCTGGCCCGCCGTTTCCCTGGCAAACTTATTCAGACGATTTAGGGTCATCCGAAATACATCTGCGCTGCGCCTGGCGCTATCGTTCGCGATGGCACCTATCGTTGTGAGCTGCGGGCACAGGACCTACTCGCCGCAGCCTCCGGTCGCAGCGCCACCCGAACAGCCGGCTCCATCGCCGGGAGCACCTGCACCCGCGCCAAACGTTCCTTCTCCACCGTCCGGTCCGCCGCCTGCAGTCGAGCGGCAACCTGCCATTCCCGGCCAATTTGTGGAGGAAGGTGTGGCCTCTTGGTATGGGATACCGTTTGACGGCCATCGGACGTCGAACGGCGAAATCTACGATATGCACCAGTTCACCGCGGCGCACCGTACGCTGCCTTTCGGCGCTGTCGTGCGTGTGACAAATTTGCGCAATGGAAAGCGAACCGAAGTCCGAATCAATGATCGCGGGCCATTTGTCGCAAACCGCGTGATCGATCTTTCGCTTTCGGCGGCACAGGCGATCGACATGATTGGCACCGGTACGGCGCCTGTGAGGCTGGAGATGATTTCCGGATCGAATCCGCTGGTGGGTTTCTTCGGCGTGCAAGTCGGTGCGTTTCAGCAGCAGGATAACGCCCAGCGGCTTCAGGCGCGGCTTGCGGCGAGCTATTCTCCGGTGAACATCGTGCTGTACGATTCGCCGAACGGGCTGTTCTATCGCGTGCGCGTCGGTCGGCTTCCGACGGAGGCAGCTGCACGACAACTCGCCGATCAGTTGCGAGCCAATGAACAGCTCACGACATTTGTTGTACGGCTTGACGACTAATCCAAATGCGATTTGGGAATGACGTTCGAACTGTCCGACATTTTGCGCATACTTGGCGCATCAACTTTTCCCGCTGTCTGCTCTTGGCAGCGGTTCTCGCCGGTGCACTTGCACTGACACAGACGTTTGGCGCAAAAGGCCAGAGTGCTCTCGACGCTTCAGGTGTGACGATTGTGCTTCCGCCGAGAGTGATGGCCGGGCATCCCGCGACGCTTGCAGTTCTAGGGGCGGACGGAAAGCTCGTTAGCGGAGTCAATGTCGACGTTGGCAACGGTCAAATCGTGACAACCGACAGGACCGGTCGCGCATTGTTCGACGTGCCCACAACGGGCGACTACGTCTTGGCGAGAAGCTCCAACGCGTCGGCAGCAGCGCTGGTCGATCCGGCGACCGGTGCGAGCGAGCCCAATGCGGCAGTGTTGCCTCCGTTCGTCTCGATTCATGATCGGTTTTGGATTTGCGCTGCAAGTCTTCGTGGTGATGCGGATTCGAATGAAGTGAAGATTAACGGCCGATTGGCGCTTGTAATGGCGGCATCGCCGATATGCCTTGTTGCGCTTCCGCCGCTGGACGCGAAGCCGGGTCCGGCAACGCTCTCGATCGAGGCACCCGGAGTGCGATTAAGCGCCGCGACGGTTTTTGTATCGCTCGAATTCGAGCCGCCGAAGCCTGCGCTAAAGCCCAACGAGAAGGGCCAGCTCAAACTCACCGTGCAGGGCACCGATAGGAAATTGCGGGTCGTCGTGCAAAACGGAGCGCCAGACGTGCTCAGGTTCTCGCGCGGTGACGTACAGCAGCTCGCAACCAGCGGCGGCTCGTCGAATTTTGCGGCGGTTCAAGTACAGGCGATCGCTTCAGGTAATTTCTCCTTCACGGCTCGCCTTGCGCGAGTTCCAGATTCGTCGACCGCCGAGCGGTACTTGCGCGCGGCCGCAGCGCTGGCTCCGAACGATTTGCGGCGCGAAATATCCAAATTGGCCAGGCGGCTCGAGCGGCATCCGCGAGATGCGGAGAAACTGCGGGCTGATCTGGATCGCCTCACGCCTGGCCAAGGTGTGGGCGACTTTCGGGCGCTGCTAGATGCCGCTCGCGCCACTCTTTGAGTTGCCCGCGAAGGATCGGAGTTGCTATTTCCCCGTTGCGGATTCGAGTGCTTTCACCGTTGCCTCGGGAAGTGCACCCTGCGACATTTGTTCGAGCGAGTTTCGAGCGCGGGTGAGCTTGCTATCGGCGTCTTCGTAGCTCTGTTGCGCGTGGCGGAGATGCGTGCCGAGCTTGTCGTAGACATCGGCGAAGGACTCGAGCTGCTTCTGCAGGCCGGCGAGGCCCGCAAAAAGATGACGTGCGTTCTCTTCGATCTGCTGGCCGCGGAGGCTGATTGCGATGGCACTAAGGCAGGCGTAAAACGTGTTGGGTGAAACGGGGAAGACCCGCTTGCTGCGACAGTATTCGTCGAGCCGGCCGTACTTTGAATCGTCCGTCATCAATAGCTCGTAGTAGACACCTTCCGACGGCACAAACATGAGCGCGTAGTCGAACGTGTGTTCGTCCGGGAGGATGTACTTTTCGGCGATCGAATCGGCGTGCTTGCGGACGGCCTGCGAAAAGTCGCGGCGCGCATCTTCGCCAGCCTCCAGGAGACGCCGATAGGATTCGAGCGGAAATTTCGAGTCGACCGAAAGGATGTGATCCGAGCTGCGGACGATCGCGTCGACGACCGCGCCAGTCGAAGCGAAGCGATACTGAATCGCGTAGGCGCTCTGCGGCAATGCGTCTTCCAGAATTCGCTCCAGCGTGACTTCACCGAGCGAGCCTCGAGTTTTCGCTCCGCCGAGCACGGACTGAAGAGTGTGCGTCGCCTTGGTGAGATCCTGGCTCGTCTGGTAAACCTCGCCGATTCTCTGCTGCATCTGCAGCAACATGTTCGTCGAGGATTGAAGTTGCTGCGCGACATCGCGTTGCGCCTGGGTCGCGAGATTGCCGGTGTTCGCGACGCCTGTTTGAAGCTCCTGTCGAACCTGCCCGAGCTGCTGTGTCACGGACTGCATCAAATGATTGATCTGCGCGGCCATGTTTTGTGTCTGGGCCGCGAGCGAGGCCTGCATTTCCTGGCGAACAGCAGTCAAATCGGCCGCCGAGCGCCGGCTCACAGACCACATGACGATCGCGACCGCCGAAATCGCAAGCGCGATGGCCGCGATCCAGATGATTGGAGTCATCAGAGACTACCTCTCAAGAAGGCCGTCAATGCTGCCTGTTTCAACCACTTTAGCGCGAACGGCTCTCGCGGTGAAGCGGCCTGGGAGTGCTGAAACGATTTCTGAGTTTCGCTATACTGTATGACCTTGGCGCGGTACCCAAGTGGGAAGGGAGAGGTCTGCAAAACCTTCATTCGTGGGTTCGATTCCCACCCGCGCCTCCATCTTAATCGCCTGTGTTTTGTTTCAGTTGGCGTGCTCAGTTTCTTTCGTGTACCCGCGGTGTACCCTTCGTCTCGAGAAGCACGATTGGATCGCGCGCCCAAGCCCGCTTGCATGTCCTGTAACGGCGCTATTCGCGAGCTATAACCTTCCCGTGACTGAGAGCGTGTTCCAAAGTGACGGCGTCCGGCACTGGGACGACCGAGAGACGTTGAAGCTACTCTCCCGCACTGACGATGCGCCCACGGCATTCGCCGAAACCGATCGTGACGCACCCGTCGCGGTTGGCGCGCGCTTTGAAAATTACTTCGTCACCGTCCTCCAGATACCGACGGCTTTCGCCATTCGGCAGTCGAAGCGGTTCCAAATGTTCCAACAAGCAAGCCCTACCTTCGTCCCTTGGACCCGAGACGGTGCCGCTGCCCAGGAGGTCGCCGGCCTGCAGGTTGCAGCCGTTGCTCGTGTGGTGTGCGATCATTTGGGCGAAGCTCCAGTACGCATACTTGAAATTCGTCGAGACGATGCGAACAGGGGATTCGCGCGATTCACGCATGCGCGGCGTTGAGAGACACACTTCCAAGTCGATGTCGATTCCGCCCTCCGCGCGATCGGTTTCCGAGTCGAGATACGCGAACGACGCGGGAAAATCGGGTTGCGACGGGCGAAAAATTGGAGTTCGAAATGGCGCGAGTGCTTCCGGGCTTACGATCCAGGGAGAAATCGTAGTGGACAAGCTCTTGCTAAGAAAGGGTCCCAGCATGCTCTCCCAGAATTGAACATCCCGCGCCGACCAGTCGTTGAGCAAGCAGTAGCCGAAGATGTGCGATGGCGCGGAGTCGATCCGAATCGGTGTCCCGAGTGGGTTGCCAGTCGAAACGAACGCGCCAACCTCGAGCTCGAAGTCGAGCGCTCTCGAAGGGCCGAAAACGACGATTCCCTCGGAGTCCTTGAATTGGCCACGGGGACGTCGAATTTCTTCTCCACTGATCCTGACCGAACTGGCTCGGCCGTGGTATGCGACAGGCATGTAGCAAAGCGCGGGCGCCAAAGGCGAATCCAATGGCTTTCGCACAGCTCTCTGAGCATGAAAGGTAGAACATACGAAATCCGTGAAGTTGCCGATCTTCGCGGGAAGCAACATTTCCACTGAAGACATTGGAACGAGCAATCGATCCGCATGCGATTCAACTCGAGCTCGTTCTGGACCGTCGACCCGCAGCAGATCGGACAACCGCGCGCGCAGAATCGAGGCGGGACGCGGTCCTAGGGCCATCAGCGCGTTGAGAGTATCTCCCTCTGCGGCTCGAGCTGCGGTAGCAGCTTCGCCTGCGAAAAAGCCCAAATCGAGAGCCGCTGCGAGATCGAAAATGCGATCTCCAATGCCCACACCGGCTCTCGCGGTCCCGCCTTCCCGGAAGATTCCGAGCGGAAGATTTTGAATAGGGAAGTCAGTATCGGGTTGATTCGCCGATTGCACCCAACTCCTGCGCGATGGATCGTGCGTTTCGTTCAACTTCATCGACCGACCCTCTTCTGACCCTAAGGTGCGAAAAGAAAAAAGCTTGAACTCTCTCAGCCTGCATTGCGAAACGAGGCACTGGCCTTGCGCTGGTTGTGATAGCGGGCCATACCGCCGAAGAGAACGGGCACCGGTAGACGATCCGTTTCGCCAGTGAATTCCCGATAACACGCATACACGTTTGCGACGATCCGTTCCGGATCTGTCCAATCGGCGAAAGCATCTAGCGCGATGTCGCTGGCGGCCTGTTCATAGTCCATACCAGCGTCGAAACGCTTCCCAGATTCATCTCGCACATATTCGAGGTAACGCTTTAGTGCGCGGACGCCGGACTTGTCTGTAATCGGGCCATGACCCGGAACGACAGTCTCTACGCCCCAGTCAAGGATTGTGTCGCAAGCTCGAATCCAGTTGCCAACGGGCCCGGCCCAGATCACAGGATGACCGCCAGCAAACAGTATGTCGCCCGTGAAAACGGTTCGGTCCGCAGGAACGTATACGACCACGTCACCGCACGTGTGTGCTGGGCCTAGCTCCAGGAGGCGCACTTCCTTGCCGCCGACATACAAAGTTAGCTTGCGGTCGAACGTGCGAGATGGAAAAACGGTCTTGATGTCGCTGAAATCGAAGCGACTCCCAAGAACTTCCTGAAAGAATGCGCCGGCTTCTCCAGTCATCGGATATCGCGGCGCTGAGCTTTGTTCTTTCATCTCCTCTAAGCACGCCGTAGAAGAGATGATTTGTGCGCCTGAGACGAGCTGGTTTCCGTTTGTGTGATCCGGATTCGAGTGAGTATTCACAAGCGTCCCGATTTGCGCAGCGGCCGGCACAGCAGCCCGCATTCGGTCGAGCATTTCGCGCGTCAACTTGAGGTCCATGAGCGTGTCGACAAGAAGTGTCTGGCCACCGTCGACGATCAGTCCTGAGTTGCTGTATCCCCAGGTGCCGTCCGGCTGGAGATAGGCGTAGCAGCCGTTGCCGAGATCATGGAGTCCCTTCGTGTATCGCCACTTCCCCATAGTTGCCTTTCAGTTCCAATCAAGCGGTGGAACTCGCGGCGCAGAACCGGCGCCGCTACTTCTTGGCCGCCCCTACCTGCATAGCTGGCTCCTGGGAGGCCCCGGCATAGACCTGGAGCAAGGAGTGGACAACTTCTGGCGTCCTGCATCGAGCGATGCCGCATTCCGTCGCAATGCCGAAATCAGACACATGCTTGGCTGCGGTTGCGATTCGTTTCTTCGTCGCTTCAATTCCATCGCCATGAACCACACCGAGATAAAGTTCCGTGCCCGGCGAGAGGCGAAGTTTGCTGAGAGGCTCAAAGTAGGGATCATCCGTTCGGTTGATTGGAACCGGCATGTGAATGTACGTAATGAGCCTCGTCGCAGCAGCCGTCAATGCGTTCGCGACTTCAACCAGCTTCGCAGCGTCCAGCGGCTCGATAAAGTGTTTTGCGTCCCAGTCGCCGTAGCACAGATGGAATCCCAGTTCGACATCGTTTGGGATCGCCGCGATGAGGCGCTTCATTCGCTGCATGACATCGGCTGGCAAATCCGCAAAGGGATTGTGCATGTACGTCAGACGCCCGTCCCACAACACCATCTCGATGCAAACGTCCCACTGAATGCACAGATCGCTGTGGGGAAGGGCACGACAGATTGCCTCTACTTCCCTCAGCATTGCCTTTTCATATGCGCTCTCGATGATCGCCTCGTCCTTCGGAGAGCAAAATGGATAGATCACTGCGAACGGCGTCGGTAGCGAGACCTGAAACCTCACGTTCGGCGGAAGTTCGCCACGCCTCCTCGCCGTCAGAAAATCCTGGTAGGAGGCACGCGCTTCCCGCGCGTACCCCAATTCCCCAAAACTCACTTCCGATGGTTTGACATCATCCACTAGTGACAACGGCAAGAAGCCCGTCGTCTGGTTCGGCGCATGGGGATCTGCTTTAAGGAAGGGCTGCGCCCGCAGCAACGGATATTGCCAACTGATCCAGAGTCGCCGCCCCCCTGGCTCGCCGTCCGGGACGCGCCGGAGCCGGTTGCCCAGCGCAGATCCGAGCGTTCGGAAAACCTCTTCGACGCTATCCAACGCAATGCTACCGACGAAGTGCACTTTATCGGGAATCATGTTGCTCTCCTTCCGAGAGTCGAAACCGTGATTCAAATTGGCTGCACCACCGTCTGCGCC
>DASPUN010000037.1:0-2089 GCA_035622875.1 Candidatus Acidiferrales bacterium | reverse complement strand
CCCTGCTTCCGGTTGATCCAACAAGTCGACCTGCCTTCTTGCATCCAGCTACGCGGAGCTGTGCCGAGGCACCTGGGGCACCTAATTAATGCAGTTGCAGTTCCATTATCGGTTGCACAAGCGCGTCAAAACACGGGAGATACGGCCTTGATCGCCCACCATGCTACCAGACAGTGCAGGCGTTTGCACAAAATATGTTGTGCATTTCTGTCCAGAAAGGCTGCCAGTCTTGGCTCTCAGCGGCCCGAGGCGCGCGAGTCACCGCCTGAGTTTTTCCCGGCGAACTTCGCGGGTGTTCTTCGCGAACTTTGCGGTGTTGCCTTCCGCGCCTACGCCCCCTTCGCCCATCTCACTCGAGCGCGTACTCAATCCTGATCCCGCGCTTCTCGATTTCGTCGAGGAACAGTTCGGCCGGCACATCGCACTCCTGCAGAACTCCGCCGTGCTTAGTGATCGCTCCGGAGGCCAGCATCTGCACGACGATCGACGCCGGAAACGCCGTGGTCCGCATCATCGCGCTCATGTCGGTCTTGGCATCGTAGTGATCGACCATGGTGAATGAGGCCACGTGCCCCTTGAGCCGGCCGCCCAGCAGTCCGCGCACGCCGGGACGATTCACCGATTCGTGCGCCTCGACGCGCATGATACAGACATCGGGGCCTTTGGAGGCGAACTTGCCTTCAAAGATCTTCGACATCATGGCGCGCGGCGAGATCTCAGCCTTGCCGAACTTCATCTTCTCGCTGGAAAACAGACCAAGATCCTTGAGCTCGCAGAGCAGGTCGTAGTGCCCCGGATAGCGCAGCGTTTTTTCGAAGCACTCTCCGACCCGCCCCTGAAAAGTCTCCGGCATGGTCGACGTGCCGCCGGATGTGTGAAAAGCGACCAGCGGCGAAAATCCCGCGATGTGGAAGTCCTCGGGCTCGGTCAGCGGATCGATGGTCACCATTTTGCCTTTGCGCAGAATCCGCGCCGGCTCGACATATTCGTTGATCAGCCCTTCGACCGAAAACACCAGCTGATAATGAAATGGCGGCGTCGGCTGCTCCGGCAATCCGCCGACGTAAATCCGTAGCGCGTCGGCCCGCCCGCCCAGCCGCCGCACCAGTTCTCCGCCCAGAATCGACGCCATCCCCGGGGACAGCCCGCAATCCGGGGCCAAAGCCACGCCGCGCTTTTCAGCTTTTTGCGCCAGCGCCAGTTCCTGGCGCACGACCGTATTGTTGCCGCCGAGATCGGCAAAGTGGCATCGCGCCTCGACCGCGGCGCGCGCCAGTCCAAGATTCAGAAAGTACGGCACTGCCGACAGCGCTGCATCGTGCCCGTGCATCAGCCGCGCCGACGCCTTCTCATCACTTGCGTCGAGCGTCACTGCGCGGACTTTTTTGTCGCCGGTGATGCGGTTCACCCGCGCTGCGACCTCGCGTGCCCGCTTCGTATCATTGTCGGCAAGCGTAACTGCATCCACCTGCGGCGTGCGCGCCATGTCGAACGCCGCCGCCGAACCCATCATGCCCGAACCAATCACCAGGAGTTTCATACGATTCCCTTTCCACAAGAAGCCTGCTCGCGGGTTTTCCCGACGGATCGCGAGCGCGCCCGTCGCCAAGTTGGAAGATCCGGCGTAAGAGTGGAGAGCCGAAAAAAACTATCGGCTCAAGCTGCAGAATGGAGAAAGGAACTTAGAGCCCGGAGGGGGCCAGCCGCTCACAGATGTAACGACGAAGATCGAGGCGAAGGAACTTCACAGAGAATCATACCACCGGGGGGCGACGAAATTCACGGCGCGAAATGAAAGACGGGCAGTGTCTCGAACCGGATTCGGACACTGCCCGAGGATTTAGCGTGCTTGCAATGGGTAGCGACGGGATTGATCCCTCCGTCCCAAACTTACGATCGTGGGTTGCTTACTTCCGCTTCAGCCTGGCGTTCGCCGCCGCCTTCCTGGCGGCCACTCCTGCCAGCGATCCCTGCTGCTCCATCGGAGCGACGAAGGTGCTGAACGGATCCTCGTCCAGCCACATCAGCTGTCCGGAACTCGCCTGATAGAGCACGATTGTCAGATCGGTCGGCGCGATGTTTGTGACCG
>DASPUN010000036.1:0-11123 GCA_035622875.1 Candidatus Acidiferrales bacterium | reverse complement strand
CAGGAACCACCCTGACCGTCACACTCGATCAGAACATCAGCACCAAGACGAACAGCACCGGCGACGCTTTCGCTGCGTCCCTTGCCGAGCCGGTGACTGTCGACGGGAAGCAGGTGCTGTCCGCAGGAACAAAAGCGCACGGCACAATCACGCAGGTTCAAGCAGCCGGCCATCTCAAGGGCGGGGCCATCCTGGCACTGACGCTTGATTCGATCACTGTGAACGGCACGAAGTACTCGATCGAGACTACGCAGTTCGAAGAAGCCGGCAAGGGGCGCGGCAAGCGAACAGCCGTTGGCGGCGGAGGCGGCGCTGCGTTCGGCGCCATCGTCGGAGCGCTCGCAGGAGGCGGCAAGGGCGCAGCCATTGGTGCGTTGGCTGGCGGTGGCGCCGGCACGGCTGGCGCGGCCTACACGGGCAAACGCGACATTTCGTTGCCCGCTGAAACGCGGTTGCACTTCAAGCTCAGCAAACCAGTGAGCATTTCGCAGCAATAGCAGCGCAGGTATCCCGCGAAACAAGAAGGCCCCGGAGAGCCCTTCTCCGGGGCCGAATCTTCGCGATTCCTAGTTACCCGCGATGGATTTGTTGTCGGAGCGTTCCTGACCAACCGGCACAGCGAGAATCAATCGAATCGCCTGCACGAATGCGTCGTGCGGCTTGTCGCCGATGAAGAACCGCGCCATGTGCCCGTCCCGCGCGTAGAAATCGGTTTGGGGCATGGTGCCGCGCCACTGGGGATTTACTCCCTGGTAGAAGGCGTCTGGATCGATTCCCGAACGCTGGCGGTAATTCGGAAAGTCCGGGTGAAAAGTCGTGAGGAAGCGTCGGACCAAGGCCATGTCGTGGTCTTCGTCCAAACTCACTCCGATGACGCTTAGCCCCTGTGGCCCGTATTCCTTCGCGAGGTCGACCACTTCCGGGTATTCCGTCCGGCAAGGCACGCACCATGTGGCCCAAAAATTCACCATTACTGCCTTGCCGCGGTACTGCGCGACAAGATTGTTGTAGCCCGCCAGATCAATCAGCGGCGGATCGCTTGGATCGGCGCCGACAGCCGCCTTTGCGGTCGCGATTCGAACGCCCGGCAGCGTAAACAGCGTGAGGACAGTCCAAGCGACTGTGAACATGAGGATTAGCCTACCCAGTGACGTGCGCATCACCCGTCCCTCCGTTACCACCATTTTATGGGTTTTGGTAGGGCTTCGGCGGGCGTGTCGCCTTCTAACCAGTAACGGATTAGAACGCACTCAGGACAGGGGAAATGAGCGCTGCGGCCCGGCCGGGGCGACGCGGCCCCCATCAGAATCGGAGTTCGAGGTCGCGTTGTTCCGTGGAGTCAGTCTAGACATACCCGGCCCGTCCAGACAACCCTCCGCGCGGTCTCGCCTAGGGGTACTGGGAGGCTATATCAAAAATTTTGGAACTATTCACAGCCCTTTGTGTTACCTTCCGTGACGCTCGGGCCACTAGGCGAATCCTTGGCCGGTCTACCTCGCTCGAGCTTGCTTGGGCAACCAAAATCTTGATTGGGAGATGGAAAATGACGCGATTTTGTGCGGCCGTGGGGTCGTTGGCCCTCATGGCCCTGGCTTGTCTCGCGCTGCCAGCCAGCGCACAAACGAAACCCTCCGCAGCGAGGGCCTCTGGCCCGTTTGGCTACGACGTCAGTCGAGAAATCACCCTCAATGGCACCGTATCGAGCCTGCTTGCCAAGCCAGAGTCCGGAATGGTTTCTGGTGCTCACTTGGTGATTGCGACCAGTTCTGGTCGTGTGGACGCGAGCCTGGGGCGATGGGCACTGGTAGGCAAGGGTGCGCTTTCGGTGAGCGCTGGCCAACCGGTCGCCGTGACAGGAATGATGAAGACCATACGAAACCAGCAAGTGTTCTTGGCCCGCACGGTGAAAGTCAACGGCCAAGTATTTACGATTCGAAATGAGCACGGATACGCGTTGTCGCCGCAATCGCGCGAACGCCTCGGTTTGTTGCCGGGCCAGAAAGAGGTGCAACCATGAACCGCCGCATTCTCTTTGTCGCAATCTTCCTTGCCGCTTCGGTGTTCACCGCCAGTTGCAGTCGCGGACATTACTACATCGTAGCGACAAGCGGGACCCCACAGAGCACGCCCATCAACACGCCCTTTGGAGCGCCACTGGTCGCGACGGTGACCAACAGCGCTGGAAAAGGGGTGAAAGGGGTGAAAGTGACGTTTACGGCTCCGCCGCAATCCGGACCGAGCGCTACCTTTTCTGGCGGAGGCACTACAGCCACCGCTACCACGGATAGCAATGGCGTCGCGACTTCCCCGACCGTGTCAGCGAATGGAAATGCCGGCGGTCCCTACACCGTGGTTGCCACAGTCAACCTAACGAAGGAACCGGCGCTTTTTGTGTTGAACAACACGGGAGGAACGGCTGCGGGAATTTCCTGCGTAAGCGGAAGCTCGCAAAGCGCTCAGGTCGACACAGCATTTGCGAACCCGCTGGAAGTCCAGGTTGTCGATAGCGGCGGCTTTGCAACAAGTGACCCGGGCGTGGTGGTGACAATGACGCCCCCGGCCACTGGACCAAGTGCGACATTTGCCGGCGGCGTGAACACAGCCACGACGAATGCGACCGGCCTGGCGACTTCCGTGCAAGTCTCGGCAAATGCGATCGCTGGCGGGCCCTACCAAGTCACCGCAACAGCCACCATCAGCGAGACCGTTAAGGCCTGCAACTTCAGCCTCACGAATTCGTCCATTCCGGTAACAACAGAGAACTTCGTTTACTATGCGATCGGCGAGGAATTGAACAACGGTGGACCCAATTTCTATGCTCTGGCAGGCGTCGTCACTATCGAAATAACCGGTCCGGCGCCGGGAACCGTCCTGGGCGGCGAGCAGGACTACAACGACGCTTTCGGCATTACCGCTACCGATCTGATCACGGGCGGAATCCTAACAGTGGATCCAACGACTGGACTGGGGACACTGACTCTCGACACGAGTGATGATGCTCTCGGGGGCGTGACAACTCCTGAAGGCGATATCGTGCTCGCTGTCCAGTTTGTGAACCCGAAGCACGCTCTCGTGGCTCAGTTTGATGGCAGCGACACTTCTAGCGGAAGCATGGATCTGCAAACTTCCACCAGCAAGCCAAGCGGCAACTTCGGATTCACGCTTTCGGGCGTTGATAGCGGTTACTGCCCCGTCGTTTCGGGTGGGGTCTTCTCGATTAGCGGCTCAGGCCTCACCGGCACTTTCGACTTCCAGGACATATGTTTTGGAGAAGGGACTGCAGTTACCGGGACTGCGTTCCCGGAGGGCGTGACGGTCAACGCACCGGACGAACTCGGGCGCGGCACGATCACGAACGCGACGGGCATAGCCGATACGATCGCGTACTATGACGTGGGCCCCGAAGTTGCGAGGATCATCGACATTGACGACGACGATTCTGCCGTCGGTTCAGCCTACGGCCAAGGAGCGGGCGCGTTCAGCAATTCCTCGCTCGGGACGTTCGTGTTTGAAGACATTGGGAATTCATGGTTTGCCTTCAGCGACGCCACAGGCATGATGACCACCAGTCCCGGCGCCGGAACCGCTCACGGTGTTGCAGATGTGAATGAAGACGGTTCTGTCGTGCAAGCTGCGCCAGTCCCGGCGACGGACGGCTCCTACACCATTGCCGCTAATGGCTACGGTTCGTTGACGATTGCAAACGGAGATTGGGAAGATCTCGCTCAGTTTGGAATCTATATGACCGATCCAAATCTCAACCTGAACGACCCGAATAACACGGCCAGCGGACTGGGCGGCGCTCTCATTACCGATCTGAGTCTGATCGGCACTGGAGTCATCGTCCCGCAAACCGATACAGCTACCGCCAGTTTCGCAGGCAACTATGCCTTCGGAGCTCAGGCGATAGACTCCGAAAGCGAAAACGAGACGGATTTCGTCGGACAAGGAGCGGTGGCCTCGAACGCGCTGACCGGGACGGGTGACATCAGCGATCCCTTCGGCCTGTTCGGGGGAGTCAACCCAGTGATGAGCGGAGCTACGTTTGCTGGCACCGCCATTCCGGACGGCTCCAATCCTGGACGCTACGAGATGGATCCGCTGGCCATCACCCCGCCAGAACTAGGAGAATCCGACTTGTTGGTAGCTGTGTACCAGGCGAGCGGGGGCCAGTTGTTCTGGATCGATGACGATGACGGCGATTGGTTTATGGGACCGCTCGAGCAACAGGCAGCTCCTGTGACTCCACTGCAGGCAGCTGCGATCGCGAAGCCTAAGCCGACTCAGAAAAAGTAGCGCTCACCTGCAGTTTGCGAACCGGGAGCCCGGCCAGTTTGATCTGGCCGAGCTCCCATCCACTCTAATTTCTAATTGGGGTGCTTCACACTCGCGGGAACTCCC
Source organism: Candidatus Acidiferrales bacterium (assembly GCA_035622875.1). Classification (GTDB taxonomy): domain Bacteria; phylum Acidobacteriota; class Terriglobia; order Acidiferrales; family UBA7541; genus Palsa-295. The sequence continues at coordinate 6,722 of DASPUN010000036.1, read as the reverse complement.
TTCTAGGCGCTGCAACGGCGCTTGTGCGCCCTCCGCTTTGGTGATATAAAAATTTGTTCTAGATTTCGTGCGAACCAGGCACGCAAGTGCTCCAATATCGGCACCTTTCAGGAGAGAGTAAGAATGGCTTACGTAATCGCCGAGCCTTGCATTGGAACTAAGGACACCGCCTGCGTCGACGTCTGCCCCGTCGACTGCATTCATCCGCGCAAGGACGAGAGCGAATTCGAAGCAGCAAAACAGCTCTACATCAATCCCGACGAGTGCATCGACTGCGGCGCCTGCGTTCCTGTTTGCCCGGTGACGGCGATCTTTGCCCTCGAGGATCTGCCTGAGAAGTGGGCCGAATACACCAGGATCAACGCCGACTACTACAAGAAGGTCTAGCCGCCCCTTTTAGGTGTGGGCTTCCCAAATTTTCGGCAGTTCTTCCGTTCCTGGATCTCTCATTTCCGCCAGCGCATCCGCCCACGCGTGTGCCGCGGCGAGCAGCGCGGCCAGGTCAATCCCGCCATGACTGGGCGAAAACCCTTCCAGTTTCGTGATCCCCGCGGCCAGCAGCGATTTCGCTCCGTTTGAATTTCCACGCTGATAGTGATGAAACGCAGCCGCGACCTGGATGATGCCTTGAAGAAACGCCTTTTGCGGCTCTTGCGCGCGCAGCCACAACTCCTCCCACGCTTCGTGCGCTTCGAAAAACTCGCGCGCGTTAAAATGCGCGATGCCGCGCTCGAATTGCTCATTTTCACTCCTCGCGCTCATGCGATTCCCGGTAGAATCCCCCGCGAGCGGCCGCAGGGATCATGCAGCCTTCCGCGAAAGGCGAGATCATAGCAGCCCGTTGACGCCGGTCCATGGAAATCAAGATCGAATTGCCGGACGTGAAGCTCGGTGTCGCCGAAGCCGACAATGTGCGCGTAGCGCCGGCTGATGTCGATCTCGCGCATCTGATGGACACCGTCTGCGAAGTGAAGCGCCGCGAGTTTACCGTCGAAAGCCTCGCAGAAGCCGAGCCTACGCGAGCCGTCCGGGCCATGTTTCGCGCATGGGGCATCGATCCCTCGAAGTATCGTCCATCTTCGGAAGCGCTACTGCGTCGCGTGGTGCAAGGCAAGGGGCTGTATCGCGTGCTGAACGTAGTCGACATCGGCAACATCGGCTCGATCGAGACCGGCTGGCCCTATGGCTCCTATGATCGGTCGCGCCTTCGTCCTCCGATCACGTTTCGCGAAGGCGCGGCCGGAGAAACGTACGAGGGCATCGGCAAGCGGACGTGGCATCTCGCAAGGCGGCCCGTCCTCGCCGACGCCGGCGGTCCTTTCGGCAGCCCCATCAGCGATTCTACACGCAGCATGATCACCGAATCGGCACACGACGTCCTCGTCGTGATCTATGCCCCTTCGAGCGCATCGAACGCAGCCATCGATGAAGCGCTCGGGCGCCTTCGTAACCGTCTCGCGCAATTCGCGGGAGCGGCCGCCTCGCGTTTCGCAATCTGCTGATAGCACCCATCGAAATCTGCGCGTGTGAACTTCGCGCGATTCGCGTTATCCTGTCTGGCAGGCTCGAGGTTTGCCGGTGGCCAAATTTGAGCTCGTCCTTCTGATCCACGCGCACCAGCCGGTCGGGAATTTCGACGACGTGCTCGAACGCGCCTACGAAACTTGTTATCTGCCGTTCGTAGACCTTCTCGCGAAACATCCTTCCATTCGCATCGGGCTGCACTATACGGGCCCGCTTCTGGAGTGGTTTGAAGCGATTCATCCGGAATACTTTGACCGCCTGCGGACGCTCGTCGCTGCGGGACAGGTCGAAATCGTCGGCGGCGGATTCTACGAGCCAATCCTGGTGACGATTCCTCCCGAGGACCGCCACGAACAGATCACGCGCCTCGCCGACTACATCGAAAAACATTTCAAAGTGCGCCCACGCGGCGCGTGGATCGCTGAACGCGTTTGGGAGCCGCAAATTCCGTCGTGCCTTGCGCCGGCAGGCGTCGAGTACACGCTTGTCGATGACAATCATTTCCTCGGCGCAGGATTCGATCTCGAAGAACTTTACGGGTATCGAATCACCGAAGATCTGGGCCACACGGTAAAAGTGCTTCCGGGCCTGAAGTCGCTGCGCTACCTGATTCCCTTCCGCAGCGTCGCTGAAATATCGGATTTTCTGCACGCTGCTGCGCGCAATCATCCGACTGGCTTCGCGGCCATGGGAGACGACCTGGAAAAATTCGGCGTCTGGCCGGGCACTTACAAACACTGCTACACCGAAGGCTGGCTCGAACATCTCTTCTCGATGCTCGAGCAGAATTCCAGTTGGCTCGCGACAACCACTCCCGGCGACGCCGTCGCATCACACCCGCCGCTTGGCCGCGCCGATCTGCCGGCAGCGTCGTACACGGAAATGATGGAATGGTCTTTGCCGACAACCGCGCGCGATCGCTATCATGCGCTCGTCAACGAATTTTCGTCGCGCCCCGACGCGCTGCCCTTCCTGCGCGGCGGCACATGGCGCAACTTTTTCACCAAGTATCCGGAAGCGAATCTGATGCACAAAAAGATGCTGCACGTATCCGACAAAGTGCAGCGTCTTGCGCAGAGCCGCCGGCGCGACAAGGGCTTTGAGAGCGCCTGCGAGGCGGCAACTACGCAACTGTTGCGCGGGCAGTGCAACGATCCCTACTGGCACGGCGTATTCGGCGGACTCTACGCCCCGCACCTCCGCACGGCGGTCTGGACCGCCCTCGAGCGCGCCGAAACGATTGCCGATGGCCTCGCGCATCGCAAGAAGCAGTACGCCGCGGAAACGAAGCTCGATTTCAACGCCGACGGCCGCGAAGAGATCTATCTGACTTCAGACCGCTACGCCGCTCTCATCGCCCCGGGAGATGGTGGCACGGTCATGGCGCTCGACTTTCGCGCGCCCAACGTATCGTTGATTAATTCGTTGATGCGCCGACTCGAAAGCTATCACGCCAAGATTCGAAATCTGCCGGCCCAGCAAGGCATGGGGGTGCAGTCAATCCACGATATGACGCGTGCGAAAGAGGAAGGGCTCGATCGTTGGCTGATTTACGACCGCTGGCCGCGCCACGCCTTTCGGCTGCTGCTCTTTCCCCAGGGCAAGACACAGAACGACTACGCTGGAATTCGATTAGAAGAGGACGCTGCGCTGGCGGGCGGACACTACCGCATCGTCGATTCGTCCGCGACGCACATTGCGCTCGCGTCGTGCGAAAATCACGATTGGCCGGCCCGGAAAAAGCTTTCCTTTGTTCCGACATCCGGGGGCTTCGACATTGTTTGCGACCTCTCGCTGCGCCGGAACGCGCCCGGCACCGCAGCGGTTAATGTTGCCCTGGAGGTCGTCGTGAATTTTCTCGCCCCGTCCATGCCCGACCGCTATTTCCAATCCGACGGCAAGCGATTTCCTCTGCGCTGGTCCGCGGCTGTCCCGGATCCGGTACTCAGCGTCGTAGATGAGTGGCAGCACGCGAGCGTCACCCTCGAAGCTCCCTCGGCGCGCGGCTTCTGGATTGCGCCGATCGAGACGGTTTCCGAATCCGAGGATGGATTCGAGCGAATCTATCAGGGCTCGCAGATTGCCGCAGTATGGCCGGTCGAGCTGGCGCATGGCGCGGAATGGAAGGCGCAGTTCACGCTGAAAGCGTCGGCGCTGCCCTAGGTTGCGAGCCCATTGCCCGGCTACGCCGCGCCCTGTTAGACTGCGATTCCTGAAATCATTCGGAGGATCCGGATGGCGGTCGCGAAGGAACTGCTGGAAATTCTGGTGTGCCCGCTCTGCAAAACGCCCGTCAAACTGACAACTGATCAGCAGGGCCTGAAGTGCTCTACCTGCCGCCGCGTCTATCCGGTCCGCGACGACATTCCCGTCATGCTCGTGGACGAAGCCCGCATCGATCCCGAATAGCAAGTCAATCCAGCGGAAAACTCAGAGACTGATCCGCGTATTCGACGCGCAATTTGAACTCTTTTGTCTTTGCTTGTTTCACGAAGTCGTCTTTTTCGGGAAACGGCTGGTAAGGGCTCACCTGCACGATCACGTCGACGCACGCGCAGCCGGACGGATGGTCCGTATCTTTCACATTGAAGCTTTTCACCGGGCCGTAGAATCCATCCGCTCCCCAATCGTCTTGAAAATCTTTGAACGAATAAGAAGGAGCCGGCTTCCAGATCTGGTAGGCGTGCTGCAAGTTTCCGGCAGACACGGAACTGAGAAAGTGATAGACGGTGACTTTTTCTGTGTGATATCGCAGCACCCACCACAGCCCTGCGCTTCCGAGAGCCACGAAAACCGCGGTCATGATGAGCCGGCGTTTCAGCTTTGACGGTGGACGTTCCGGTTGCGCATCCAGTAGACCCAACGGCTGCTCCTCACAGTTGGCGTTTGAACAGCGAGATGCTGCCCGCCACCATGATAGCCGAGAAGCCGCTCAAAATGAGAAGGTCCATGTAGATTCCGTCCAAGCCGGTATTTTTGATCGTCAGATTCCGCAGCGCGTGAACCGTATAGGTGAACGGATCGATCACCGAAATCCAGCGCAGCCATGACGGAAATGCCTCGACCGGATAGACGGCACCCGAGGGAAAAAAAAGCAGCATGTTCAACACGCCGAAGATCGCGCGAGGGACAAGCGGGTCGTCTATGCGCACCATCACCAGAAACATTAGGCTGATCATTGCCAGCGAAGCGATCGCGATCACGACAGACAAGTAGATCAACCTCATGGGATCCCAGAGGCGCGGGATCCCTGCGATCAGCCCTCCGATGATCACGAGCGACATCCCGGCCATGAACGCTTTGATCGTCCCTGCGCCGATCAATCCTCCGATCAGTTCGGTCTTCTGAATCGGCGTCAGCAGATAGCCTTCGTGCAGGCCGCGCATCTTGTCGTCGATGTACGTGATGCCGCCGCCGATCATCGCCGTGATGAAAATGGCCATCGCAGTCGAGCCCGAAAGCAGATACTTGATGTATTCAATGTACGGATAGATTTCGACGATATTCAGTTCTACTTGCGCGTCGAGACGCGGCTGCACGTCGGGGGTGTTGAGCTGGATGGTCATCTGTTGCACGCGTTCGAGCAACGAACTGGAAATGAATTGGTCGCTATTGTCCTCGGTGAAGACGACTCGCGGCCGGTCGTGCCGGTAGTAGCGCTCCGAAAAATTGGGCGGGATATCGACTACGCCGCGAACGAAGCCGGTCCGCAAGTCGTCAATCGCCTGCGACAGCGAATTGTAGTGGATCACACGGAAAGTCTCAGGCCCGGCCGAAATTCCGGCAAACATTTCCTCCACGCGCCGCGATTCTACGGAGTGATCTTCGTCCACCACGGCGAGCGTCGCCCCTTTGATCTTTCCGCCGAACGCGTAGCCGAGCACGACAAGCTGCACGAGCGGGAAAATCAGCGAGCTCAGCATCAATGCGGGACTGCGGAAGAACTTCCGCATGTCGCGTTCGATCAGAGCTCCGATGCGATACAGCTTCATGGCCTCAACACTCCGCCCCCAGATTCGAAATCATGGTGCACAGCTACCGCGACGCAAACGGGCTCGGCTCATACGTCGCCTTCTGCGGCGCATCCCGCAACGCGCTGCCTGTGTAGTGCAGAAACACATCATCGAGCGTCGTGCTCTGCACCGAAACTCTTTTGACCGTCACCTTGCGCGAGCGCGCAAGATCCATCAGCGCCGCTACGGTTCCCGGACCGTCGTGCGAGGTGATGTGCAGCACTTCGTCGTGCTCGGACACGCCGGTGACGTGCGCGAGCGCGCTCAGTTGCTCGTTCCAATCGGCGGGCGCATTCGTAAATTCCGCCTCGACAATCTCTGTACCCGGAACGCTGTCTTTCAATCGCTCGGGCGTGTCGAGCGCGACGAGCTTGCCGTGATCGACGATCGCGATGCGGTCGCAGAGCTTGTCGGCCTCTTCCATGTAGTGCGTCGTCAGCAGGATCGTCAGATCCGATTTGTCGCGCAGCGACCGAATCATTTCCCACACGTGCGACCGGGAGACGGGATCGAGTCCCGTCGTCGGCTCGTCGAGAAACATGATCTTCGGCGAATGGACAAGGCCCCGCGCAATCTCAAGACGCCGCCGCATGCCGCCGGAAAACGTTTTCACCAGTGCATCGCGAAATTTCAGGAGCTCCACGGATTCGAGCAGCCGGTCGATGAGCGCGTCCCGCTCATCGGCCGGCACGCCATAGAGCTTTGCGTGAATCGTCATGTTCTCTTTCGCGGTCAGCTCCGGATCGGAGGTGAATGCCTGCGGAATCACTCCCAACGTGCGGCGCACGCCGTCGGCGTCGGTGCGAATATCGAGCCCGCCGACGCGCGCCGTGCCGGACGTCGGAGGCGTCAGCGTCGTAAGGATTCGGATCAGTGTCGTCTTGCCCGCCCCGTTCGGCCCAAGCAGCCCGAAAATCTCCTGCTGAGAAACGCAGAAGCTGACGTCATTGACCGCAGTCAACTCGCCGAACTTCTTGACCACGTGCTCGACTTCAATCGCGTTTGCTGAAGAAGAATCCATGTAAATCTACCTTGCCCTTAGAGTCCCGCGAACCAGCTCTTCTTTTCCGGCGGAGGCAGCAGCACGGTTGCCGTCATTCCCGTAAAGAGCCGCCGGCCCTCATTCGGCACCGACACCTTAATGGCAAAAGTTTTGATATCGCGCTTCGTGCGGCTCACGTCCCG
>DASPUN010000035.1:0-4941 GCA_035622875.1 Candidatus Acidiferrales bacterium | reverse complement strand
CATCGAGAAGCGAGTTCAAGGGTCCTTAAGCCCGATTAGAGAACAGGCACGAAGGGATGCCGAGGAGCAGTACAAGCTCAAAGTCCTTGAGAAAGAGCAGACCATCTCGGCGATGCAGAGTCAGATTGAGGATTTGAAGCGGAAAGCCGAGCAAGGATCGCAGCAGCTCCAAGGAGAAGTTCAAGAATTGGAATTGGAACACGTACTTCGCGCGCGATTCACGCGGGACACCATCGAGCCCGTAGCGAAGGGAGAACGAGGCGCCGACGTCCTGCAGAGGGTGGCAGGGCCTGCCGGACAATCCTGTGGGACGATCCTGTGGGAGTCCAAACGGACGAAGAATTGGAGCGACACTTGGCTCGCGAAAGTTCGCGAGGACCAGCGCGCGGCGAAAGCAGAAGTGGCCGTAATCGTTTCCAAAATCCTTCCCAAGGGAGTCGAGGCATTCGACATCCGGGAGGCAGTATGGGTTGCCGAGCCTCGATTTGCCGTGCCTATCGCGGTGGTCCTGCGCCAGTCACTCATCGAGCTCGGGGCAGCCCGTAAAGCAGCCGAGGGACAGCACACCAAAATGGAAATGCTGTATCACTATATGACCGGTCCCCGCTTCCGTCAGCGTGTTCAGGCCATAGTCGAAAAGTTCGGGGACATGCAGGAAGATCTGGAGAAGGAAAGAAGAGTAATGACCAAGCAGTGGGCAAAGCGCGAGGAACAGATTCGAAGCGCGATCGAAGCCACGGCAGGGATGTATGGCGACCTGCAAGGCATCGCAGGCAAATCACTTCATGAAATCGAGGGGCTGGGGCTTAAAGCACTGGCCGAAGGTGGATCGAGTTCCCAGGTAACGAGCAGCAAAGATGATAAGCGGCGTTCCTGAGCAGTGTAAAGTTCCGATGTATCATGTGCGCTACCGTCGAAGTGCGATCGGTGAGAAGAGCGACAAAATCCCGCGAAAGCGATTCCCCATCATGGCGAATGGAAACAGGAAACTGCGTTATTTAGATGATGTCTCCGTCGGAGAGAAATTCACCTCCGGCACGTATCAGATGGATTCGGATCGCATCAAAGCGTTCGCCGAAGAATTCGATCCGCAGCCGTTTCACTTGGACGATGCAGCAGCCGAGCAAAGCATCTTCAAAGGGCTTGCGGCGAGCGGTTGGCACACGGCCGCGGTAACAATGCGGCTAAGCGTGCTGGGAGAATTGCAGTTCGCGGGCGGACTGATCGGCGTCGGCGGAGAAATCGAATGGCCGAGGCCGACGCGTGCCGGCGATACGCTGCGAGTCGAGAGCGAGATTCTGGAGATCATTCCTTCGCGCTCAAAACCGAATCAGGGCATCGTGAGATTGCGAATCACGACGCTGAATCAACGCAACGAGCCCGTGCAGATTTTTACCCCCAAGGTCCTCGTGCCCAGGCGGCCGTAGCGCGATCAGACGTCAGCGAAGTCCGAGAGTTCGTGGCACGCCTGCAACGCGCCCGCGCTCGGCCCGCGCTAAACTGCGGCTACGGCGCGCTTTTGAGTTTCGAGGGCAATCGAGAGTTTGCGAGCGGCGAGCTCGATTGCAGCTTTGGCTGCGGGCGTCCCCGCCAAACCGTTGAGCATCGCGAAATCATGGAACGTGCCGAGCATGCGGACAGCGGTCACTTCCACTCCGGCTTTCGAGAGCTTCTGAGCGTAGGCTTCGCCTTCGTCGCGGAGCACATCATTTTCGTCGACGATCAGTAGCGCCGGCGGCAAACCCTTCAGCTGTTGCGGCGTCGCCAGCAGCGGCGATGCTGTGATCTTCTTGCGATCGGATTTCTTCGGCGCGTAGGCATCCCAGAACCACTGCATTGCCTTCTTGGTAAGCCACGGGCCTTTTGCAAACTGACGATAGGAATCGCTCTTGAGGCTCGCGTCCGTGACCGGATAGAACATCACCTGATACAAAATTTCCGGCCCTTTACGCTCTTTCGCAAGGAGCGTCACAGCGGCAGTCATATTGCCGCCGACGCTATCTCCGGCGACGGCGAGACGGCTCGCATCGAGACCGAAGTCCTTGGCGTGCTCAGCGATGTATTTGGTTGCAGCATAAGCCTGCTCGGTGGGCACAGGGAATTGGGCCTCGGGCGACGGCGTGTAGGCGACGAAAACGAAGGCAGCGTTCACCGCATTCACGAGATCGCGGAGCAGGCGATCGTGCGTGCGCTTGCTGCCGAGAATCCAACCGCCGCCGTGGAAATACATCACGATGGGAAGCGGCCCCGTCGAATTCTTCGGCCGATAAATCGTGATGGGAACTTCGCCGGTGGGCCCGACAGGCAAAGTTTTGTCTTCGACGTCCGCAGGCAATTTTGTGACGGGCGCGGTTTGCAAGGTTTCGAGGACCTGGCGCGCGTCTGCGTACGGTAGCTTGTAAATCGGCTTGCCGCCCTGAGCGACGATCGAGTCGATATAGGCTTGAGTGGTTGGTTCAAGAGCGGGCCCTTTTTTCGCCGGCATGGTAGTTCTCCTTTCCCACGGAATAAATCGCTGTGGCCTAGTTTGGGAAATGATTCCAGAGTTTGGAGCGGTTGAGGCCGCGGGAATCTGGCGTGCGCCCCGGCGGCCGCCTCATTATTACGCCAGACCTCCTGCAATCACCAAAGTCTCGCCGCTGATCCACGACGCCTCCGGAGACGCGAGAAACACGGCAGCCGGAGCAACGTCGTCCACTTCGCCGATTCGGCCGAGCGGCGTGCGCGCCTCCATTTGCTTTTGGAAATCGCTTCCCGCAATGCCGGCGGAATGGACGCCTTCCGTCATCACCATCCCGGGATTGATCGCGTTCACGCGAATTTTGCGCGGTCCGAGCTCCTTCGAGAGCGATTTCGTCACCGCATCGACCGCAGCCTTCGTTGCGCTGTAGATGGAGCCATACGGTGGCGCAAGCTGGCTCGCCACCGAACTGATGTTGACGATGCTGCCGCCCTCGGCCCCGAAATGCTTCGCGGCTTGCTGAGAAGTGAGGATCAGGCCCAGAACGTTGAGATTGAAAAGCTTGTGGAAGCTCTCTTCAGTGACGGATTCGAGCGGCGCAAATTCGTAAACGCCCGCATTGTTGACGAGAATGTCGAGACGGCCGAAGACTTTTTTCGTTTCGACGAAAAGCCGCTCGATGTCGGCTTGTTTGGACACGTCGCCGTGCACGGCGACGGCTTTGCCGCCATGCTTCGTGATTTCGCTCACCACTTTGTCGGCTGCTTCCTTGCTCGACGAGTAGTTGACGACGACCGACGCCCCTTCAGACGCCAAATGTTTCGCGATTGCTGCGCCGATTCCCTTCGACGCGCCCGTTACCACGGCTACCTTGCCCGTCAGTTTCTTGGACATTTTCAGCTCCGAGTTCGAGTTTTTGCGACTGACAAATACAGATGCAGCGGACGACCGGAGGATTCAGTATTTGTTTGTGCACTGATTGGACAGGGTTCGAGCAGTGGGAGTTTAGCGAGTTAGTGATTTGGCGGACCGGTGATAGAGCGGGGCGAGCCAGCCGGAGGCGCGCCAGGCGGCGCGTAGCGAGGGCCGTAGTGCGGCAGCGGGCGGCCGACTTCGTAGGCGCCGAGATCGGGCGCGCCGCCGGTGAAGTCATCGTTGATCGTGGGGAGCAGTACGCCGGCGTCAATCGCGGGGTTCGGCGTTTCGCTTCCTTCGACGCCGCTCAGAACACCTTTCAACTGAAAATCGAAATCCTCTGGATCATAGAGATGCTGCGGATCGCTTTTGTCCGGCATCTTCGCGTTGACGAAAATATCGTAATCGACGAGAACGCTGTGCTGGTCCTGCTTGGTCGCTTGCTGATAGTCCGCGAGCGATTTGAAATTCCGCGTGACGAGCTTGCCGGCGTAGTCGGCTGCTGTGCCGAAATCGGGAGAAGTCCACTCGAAAGCATTTTCGACGCCCGGATTCGGGCGAAAGCCGTTGTAATCGGAGCTCGAATAATTCGTGTACGTGCGCAGATTCAAAACCGGATCGGCCCAGGCGTCGCCCAGAATCAGATTGTTCAGGAAGTGAATATTCGACGCGGGACCCATCAAGTGACCTTGGCCGAAGAAAGTGTTCTGGTAGATGAGGACGCCGGCGGGCGTGTCGATCAGCTTCAGCGGGCCGCCCGTTGTATTGTCGTACGCGATGTTTTGATAGAAGTAGAGCGGGCCGCCGAAGGTCGGCTGCGCGCTGAACGCGCCGCCGGCTTCGTTGAAACAGCGGTTGCGGAAGACGCGGATGTTGTGCGCGCCACCGTCGGCCTCGATGCAGTTGTCCGCCATGTTGTAGATGTCGTTGTTGTAGAAATCGATCGCAACCGGCACGCGATCGGGCAATTCGTTGGGCGTGCCGTCGGGATCGCCGTAGGTGGCGACGTCGATTCCGTCGTGCCAGTTGGCCACGAAGTTGTAGGCGACCACGTGACCCTGGCCGTAGATCTTGATCGCGTATTCGGACGTGATCAGAGCGGGATAGCCGGGAAATTTCGCCCAGACCGCGGGCGTCCACCAACTTTGCAGCTTTTCGGGAGTGTGGCGGCCGATGAAGACGTTGTCCGCGATGTAGAAATTCTTCGAACCCGACCAATCGTCTTCGACGGCGCGCCCAACGTCGTAAATGCGCGAGTGCTTCAGCGTGAAGCCGCTTGATCCGGCGATGTTCTTGATGCCCAGCAAGAAAGCGACATTCGTATTTCGAACCGTGATGCCTTCGAAATAGTTGTAGTTTGCCGCCATCAGATTGAAGAGATTCTGGCAGCCATCGAAGATCACTTCACCGTCGCCCGCGCTCTTGATGACGATCGGTTTCTCGGGCGTGCCGCTCTGCGTCAGATAGTAAGTGCCGTCAAACGGAATGCCGTAGGCCGCGATCGTGCGGTCGAAGCCGCTGTAGACGAAGCGATTGTCTTTGTAGAGTCCGGCGTGGACGAGAAT
>DASPUN010000034.1:0-137487 GCA_035622875.1 Candidatus Acidiferrales bacterium | reverse complement strand
TTCGGACATCCCCGGATCAAAGCCTGTTTGCGACTCCCCGAGGCTTATCGCAGCTAACCACGTCCTTCATCGCCTGTTGGCGCCAAGGCATCCACCGTACGCCCTTAGTAGCTTGACCATAAAACTTACCCAACACGTCCCAGTTCAAACCGGGACTCCCAAAACACGCGAGTAAGAGTCTTGCAAGCCCTCACTGTTGTGCATTCAAGAGAGCTTAAGCGCTGTTTGAGGCCAATAGCGGGCCCAAAACGCACACTTAAGCGTCGCGAAGAGGCAAGTTCGCCTTTCCACAAACGCTACTCTCGAGCAAAATTTGCGGTTTTGCGCCACGCGAACTTGAGATCGCGCGACGCAATGCCTACTTCCTTCAGTTGTCAAAGATCGCGTTCCGCTCAACAGTTTCCGATCGGAACGTCTCCGCTCCCGGCGGAGCGCGAATTCAGTTTGGAGCCGAATTCGCGAAAAACTCGAACCAAACAAAAAACCCGGCGACGAGCGCCGGGCGAATCCGTCCATCTCTTTGGGCGTCTTTTGTGCGCGCCCTCGGACGGATGTGCTCGAAGCTCGTTTTCCTGCTACCCGGTGTTCGTGACCAACATCACCTCTGGATGAGTCGGCAGGCCCGGTCCGTCAGTAGACTTCCCCGCGAATCAGGGCTCCACCAACATCAAAAGAGTATAGCAATATCCAAATTTCCGTCAAGTGGCATTCAAGATTTTTTTACATGGGCGTCGCAATGCCCCTGTGAATTTCAGCGCCCGCAGTGGAAATCGGCGGCATCGCGTCAGTGCACACGCGTCCAGTTACGACTGGCGTCTTTTGAGAAGAATATCAGGGCCACCTTGCCGCGGACATTTTTCACGTCTACGAATCCGAAATAACGGCTGTCATTGCTGTTGTGCCGGTTGTCGCCCATGACAAACAACTTGCCTGCGGGAACGGCGACCGGACCAAATGGATCCGGCACGGCCTCCGACGCGTCGACTGGAGCCACGTAGGGTTCCGACAAGATCTTGCCGTTCAAGGTGACCGTGTCGTTTGCACCTTGGATGACATCTCCACCGATCGCGATTACACGCTTCACCCAAAGAGTCTTGCCCGTCTCCTCTCGGACAAATACCATGACGTCACCGCGCTGAGGTGCAGCTCTCAGGTACGCGCGGGCGTCCATGAAGAACCGGTCGCCCTGCTGCAGCGTCGGTGCCATCGCCTTCGATGGAGTGTAGTATGGCCAGAATCCGTAGGCCCGCACTCCCAGGTTGAACGTCAACGCTACCAGAGCTAGGAGGACAACCGGCAGAGCGATCAACAGAGTCCATCGAATCCACTTCCGTTTGCGTTTCGTCGGCGATGGACTTTCGAGACTTTCCATTGTCGTCCAGTCACTTGAGAGGAATAGGCGAGCACATGATAGCACGCTGGGCTGAAGCCGCCGCTCGGAAGAGCCGTGTGCGCGCGTCACGAACAGCGTGAAACGATCCGGTACCCTCGGGCTGTTTGCGGGGACCGGATGAGTCCGGGCGAAAGTATCGCCATCCGACGGCCGGAGGAAAATTCTTCAGGAGGTCGATTTCGGCGGAGGGGTGCTCTTCACAATGGGATGTTGGTTCAATTCGCCGGGACTAAAGGTGTCGGACGTCACGTTGTGCGACTTGGGAGTGAAGGCGCCGTCCTGCCAAATGTAGATGTCGGTGCTGTAGTGCTGATCGCACCAGACGCAGGTGTCGTCGACGCCCGCGGACCAGACGCGAAGTTCGGCGGGATCGGTTTCGAGAATTTCCATGCGGCCGGTCGAGGTTTGCGCGATCGGCTCGAGTTCGTAGGATTCGCCGTCGAAACGGAGCAGGAAGAAATTCGTGCGCGAGCCGTCGCCGGCGCAGCGGAAGGCGATCGCGGCTGCGTTGGATTTGCCGTCGAGGCGGAATTGTGAGAAACCGGCGAGATCGCAGGCCTCGTCGGGCGCGCCGAGATCAGCTGCGATTTTCTCGTCGCGCAGGATGACGACGTGAACGTTCTTGATCATGCGGCCGGAGGTGCGGTCGGGGTCGTTGTCGGGCGGCTCGAAGATGTCGTAGAGCACCGTGGTTTCGCCGGTGGGAGCGAGGTTCGTGTTTTCCAGCACACGGACCATCGCGACGCGTGGCAGCAGGGACGCGATATCGCGCGGGGCTTTGATCGGGCGCACCGGCTCCGGAATCGCGCCGAACGGGCCGACGCGGAAGGGAGTCTCCTGCTGGGCCAAGGCAAGTGGCTGAAAGCAGAGAGCTAAGAGAAAGGCCAGGAATTGGGCTGTTCGCGTGGCGTCTCTCATGACTCCATCCCTCGGTGCGCCGCTTTTCGCGCCAGCGGCACGCGCGGAATGAAGTTGCACGGGCGATGCCATATCGCGGAGGATTCGGGCAGATCGCGGCCGTGGGCGAAGGCATCGGATATAATTCCGAATTCGACTTCCGGCGACGAAAGGAACTTAGGCGTGCTGATTGCGGAACTGTTCAAGCCGTTTGCGCTGAAGGGAGTGACGCTGCCGAATCGCGTGGTGATGGCGCCGATGACGCGGAATTTTTCGCCCGGAGGCGTGCCGGGAGAGGATGTGGCCGCGTACTACCGCCGGCGCGCGGAGGGCGGCGTCGGACTGATTTTGACCGAAGGCACAGCGCCGAATCATCCGCAGGCGAGAAACTTGCCGAATGTGCCGCAGATGTACGGCGACGAGGCGATCGCCGGATGGAAGAGAGTCGTCGATAGAGTGCACGCTGCGGGCGGGCGAATTTTTTCGCAGCTGTGGCACGTGGGCGCCGTGCAGATCCCGGCCACGTCGACGCTGCCGATCGCGCCGGTGAGCCCGTCGGGGTTTCTAAAGCCCGGCGTGAAAGTGGGCGAGCCGATGACGCAGGCCGATATCGACGCGGTGATCGAGGGCTTCGCGCAGAGCGCGGCGAACGCTCAGCGGGTCGGATTCGACGGCGTCGAAATTCACGGCGCGCATGGCTACATCATCGACGAATTTTTCTGGGACGGCACGAACCAGCGATCGGATAAATACGGCGGCGATCTAGTGGCGCGCACGCGATTCGCGGTCGAAATTATTCAGGAGTGCCGGCGGCGCGTCGGGCCGAATTTCCCGCTGCAGATTCGCTTTTCACAGTGGAAAGGACAAGACTACACGGCGCGGCTAGCGACGACGCCTCAGGAACTCGGCCGATTTCTCGAACCGCTCGCGGCGGCAGGAATCGATGCGTTTCACTGCTCGCAGCGCAGATTTTGGGAGCCGGAATTCGAAGGCAGCGATCTGAATCTTGCAGGCTGGACGAAAAAACTAACCGGCAAGCCGACGATTACGGTCGGATCGGTGACACTGGACCTGGATTTCATTGTGACGTTTGGACGCGAGCCGGCTCCACCGCGGAAACCGGGGGAGGTAGACGGTCGCGCGGCGCACGTCGATCGGCTGCTCGACATGCTCGCGCGAGGAGATTTCGATCTGGTGGCAGTCGGACGAGCATTGCTCGCCGATCCAGCGTGGGCGACGAAGGTCCGCGAGGAACACTTCGGCGAACTGAAACCGTTCACGCCGGAAGTGCTGAAGACGCTAGCCTAGTCTGCGCGCAGAGAGCCCGCGGCAACGGCTGGATCGTCGCCGCGGGAGGCACCTGCTAAGTGATTCTTAACTCTGCGACACAATCGTTCGTGTTTGGTCGGACCCGCCTACTTTGCCTGAATGGACTCGACGTACGACTCGAGATTGCTGATCCGCAGCTGCGTGAGATCCTTGTTCTCCTTGCTGAACAGAGGCCCCCAGACCGGCATGTCGATCGTGCCGTGAGCATGGCCCTCAGTTCCGAAATGCAGTACAGCGACGAAATGATCTGCAGGGAATTTCCCGCCGCTGTTCTTCGCCAGCATCGTGAGATCCGGCGGCGCGGTTTTCAGAATATCGGCCGCAGGGCCGTCTCCCTTTCCGCCAGCACCGTGACAAGCCGCGCAGTAGTCCTTGAACATCTCCTTGCCTGACGCGGGGTTGCTGTGCGTGATTGGTTTCTTTTCGATGGTCTTCTGTGGTTGGCTCGTGGCCCCTGCTTGCTGCCCGAGCAGGACGGTCCCACTTGCCACAAAGAATACCGCTGCCAGGGCGACGCGCAGATATTTATCGAGTTGCATATATCACCTCCTAGAGGAGCAGTTAACAAAAACGTCTGCCGCGCGCTGTGATTTGCGTCACAGCGCGCCCGCGTCCCGTGATCCCTGTGGGAATCGGACACGATGAGCGATACTGGTGGCGCGAGTGTCCGGCAGAAAGGACAAGCAATGGCCTATTTTGCGGTGATCTACGATCTGGTGGACGACTACATCGAACGGCGAGCCGCGCTTCGGGCCGAGCATCTGAAGCTCGCGGCGGACGCGAAGGCGCGCGGCGAGCTCGTGATGGGAGGCGCGTTCGCCGAGCCGCCCGATCACGCATTGCTCATATTTCGCGCGGAGGATCGGAGTGTCCCGGAGGCGTTCGTGCGCGCCGATCCTTACGTGCGTCATGGTCTGGTGAGGAACTGGGTCGTGCGCCCGTGGACCGTGGTCATCGGAAATTAACAATTAGAGCCGCGCCATCAGGGCTTGGTCGGCGTAACATGTTGGCTTCGGGGAAGAGATTCGAGATACCCCGAGGCACAGTCGCTGCATCGTACGTTCCATGACCACCACAGTCCCCAGTCCCAGCATTACCGCACGCGAGATGTTGACGGCATGGGGGAGGGTTCTGGCCGGCAATCTCCCGATGATTTCGATCGAGATCACTCGTGAATGTCCGCTGAGCTGTCCCGGATGTTACGCCTACGGCGACAAACACTTGGGCGGCGGCGTGACGCTCAGCGAACTCGACGACTACCGAGGCGACAAGCTGGTGGACGGCGTGATCGGCCTTGTGCGCAAGCACAAAGCAATGCACGTGTCACTGGTGGGCGGCGAACCGATGATTCGGCGCCGCGAACTGAGCCGAATCCTACCGGTACTGAGTGAAATGGGCGTCTTTACGCTGCTGGTGACGAGCGGCGTGATTCCCGTGCCGCCGGAATGGATGAAAATCCCGCGGCTGCGCGTGGCGATTTCAATCGACGGCTTGCCCGAGCATCACGATATCCGCCGCAAGCCGGCGACCTACGAGCGCATCCTGAAAAACATTGCGGGCTGTACGGTGAATGTGCACTGGACGATCACCCGGCCGATGCTCGCGCGCGAAAGCTACCTTAAGGAATACGTTTCCTTTTGGAGCGAGCGTCCCGAACTGAATTGCATCTGGGTGAGCGGCTACACGCCGCAGATTGGGGAGCAGAGCGCGGAAATGATGACGGCTGAGGATCGGGCATTTGTGGGTAGCGAGCTGCCTCGGCTGGCTGCGCTCTACCCGAAACTACAGTTCAAAGCAGGCATTGCCGGGGCGTTTCTGCACCCTCCGAAGGACCCGCACCATTGCCTATTCGCGAAGATGTCTGCGAACTATTCAGCGGACCTAGAGAGCCGGGTCGAACCATGCGTATTCGGCGGGAACCCGGACTGCGGGAATTGCGGCTGCTCGGCGAGCATGGCGCTGCATTGGATTCGCGGGATCAAATTAGCCGGTGGAGTGAAGGTCAATCACTTCATTGGAACGTCGATGAAGGTCGGAACACTCGTAAGCCGCCTGCGTTCACAGGAGACCAAGCCAACACGGTGGGCGCCCGGCGCGCCCGCGAAACCGTCGGGCGATGCGCTTGTGCAGATTCAGTCCTAGCGCGATCGGCTAGCCCTTGCGGCGCTTGAAGAATTCGACCTGGCGCAGACGCTTTTTGGCTTCTTCGAGCGTCTTGTAGGGACCGCCCAAATTCCTGCCCGTTGTTTCAGATAGAATTTGGTATCCGCCTTTCACTTTCCTAATCATCACAACTTCCTCCTGCTTCCATTACGAGGATGTGTCGTTCGCGAAGTAGAGTCTGTGTCGCAGATCACATCGGCTCCCGCTAGTTCGGGCAACCGACTATTTGCAGAGTTCGCTTCGTTCTGCTAGCGTGCTCGCGAAGCTGGGTTCCACACAAGGGGGGAAAAATGTTCTCTGCGAAGGCGTCGGGAATGCGTGCGGGATTTGCAGCGCTGGCGCTGACGGTCGCAATGAGTGTGCCCGCTGCTTCGCAGGCACAAGCGCCCGCGGGCCAGCAGCCAGGCGGACAGGCACCTGCCGGCGGCGGTGCGGCTGCCGCAGCGGCGGCGATGAAGGCGCCCTTTCCTCCGTTCCACATCATCGGCAACATCTATTACGTCGGATCCGCGGGGCTGGCATGTTACGTGATTGCGACACCGGCAGGCGACATCCTGCTCGATACGGGTTATCCGGATATGGCGTCGCAGATCGAGGGCAGTATTCAGTTGCTCGGCTTCAAACTGTCGGACATCAAGATTCTGATCAACAGCCACGCCCACATCGATCACGGTGGCGGTATGGCGCAGATCAAGAAAGACACCGGCGCACAACTTGTCGCCATGGCGCAGGACGCGCCGTATTTCGAAAGCGGGGGGCACAACGACGTGATCTTCGGCGACAGGAATCTGTTCCCGCCGGTGCACGTCGATCGCGTAATACATGACGGCGATACGGTTTCGCTGGGCGGCACGACGCTGACCGCGCATCTGATGCCCGGCCACACGCCGGGGAATACGACGTGGACGATGACCGTCACCGATGCAGGGAAAAACTACAACGTCGTATTTCTTGGAACTGTGGTCGTGCTTCCAAACACGGACCTGCGGGGCACACCGGCTTATCCCAATATCGGCGCGGATTGGGCGAAGACCATGAAGGAACTGCCGACGCTCCCGTGTGACGTGTTTCTCGCAACGAATGCCGCCTTCTTCGACATGCAGAAGAAGCACGACGCCCTGATGCAGAATCCCGCGCGGAATCCCTTCATCGACCCTGAGGGCTACAAGGCTTATGTCCAGCGGATGGAAGATACGTACCAGAAGTTGCTGGCAAATCAGCCGCCGACGGCTGGTGCGACTCCGGCGCGATAACGGCGACCGGACGGATTCCGATGCGAAAACGATTTGGCCCGGTCACGGCAGCAGAATGGATTGCTCCGCTCGCAGCGGTCCTCGCAATTGCGCCGCTGGTGCGCGGGCAGGCGAACGATCTCTCGCGGCAGATGAATCAGCCCGTAGAACCGTTCCACATCATCGGCAACATCTACTACGTGGGCGCATCGGACATCACGTCTTATCTGATCGTCACTCCGGCGGGCGACATTCTGCTCGATGGCGGCTTCGTCGAGACTGCGCCGCAGATCGAGAAAAATATCGCCACGCTCGGTTTCAAGCTGACCGACGTGAAACTTCTGCTCAATAGCCACGCGCACCTGGACCACGCCGGAGGCATCGACGAGTTGCGAAAACTATCCGGTGCGAAATTTCTGGCGATGGATGGCGACGTGGCAGCGCTCGAGGCCGGGACTGCATTTCCTGCGACGACGCCAGACAGCGTAATTCACGACGGCGACACGGTGAAGCTCGGCGGAGTGACGATGACGGCTCACCAGACGCCCGGACACACAAAGGGCTGCACTACGTGGACAATGACGACGCAGGAAGGCGGAAAGACTTACAACGTGGTCTTCGTCGGAAGCGCGACTGTGCTGCCGCAATACAAATTGATCGATCGGCCCGGTTCTCCCGCAACCTATCCCGGCATCAAGGCGGATTACGAGAAAACGTTTCGCGTGTTGAAGTCGCTGCCGTGCGATGTGTTTCTCGGCGCGCACGGTTCGTTCTGGTCGATGAGCGATAAACGCAAGGTGATGGAGGGGAAACCGGCGCAGAATCCGTTCATCGATCCGTGGGGCTATCAGGCTTACATCATCCGCGCCGAGGGCGTGTTCCAAACGGAGCTGCAAAAGGAGCGCGCGCAGGCAAACTAAACACAAGCCTCCCGCAAAATGTTGACCCGTCTGATTTAGGTCCGTTACGATGCGAAAAAGCTTGGGGCCAGCCCGGGGGCTGAATCCGTCCTAGAGGAGACTGCGATGATCTGTGCGTCATGCGGCGCAACGGCGAAAGAGGGAGCTGCGTTTTGCGGGTCCTGCGGAAAGCCGATTATCGGATACAGCGTGGGGCAAACTTCGGCGGGAGCGGGCGCCGGCGGAGCGTACGTCGCGGCGGGCGGCGCGGCTCCGGGAGATACGGGCCGCTATGCGGGATTTTGGCTGCGCGTAGTAGCGGCAATCATTGACGGGTTAGTTCTGGGGATTCCGTTCGGCATCCTCATCTTTCTGACGATCGCGAGCGCGATACCCGCTCTCGTGCGTTACGGAAATCAGCCTCCCAATCCGATGGTGATCGTGATGGCGGTCCTGCCACGAATCTTTTTTATCTTGGTGCTAGTGTTGGCCGCTAGCTGGCTCTACTGGGCAGCGATGGAAAGCTCTGAATGGCAGGCGACGCTCGGCAAGAAGGCGCTCGGATTGTACGTCACCGATCTCAGTGGTAGCCGCGTGAGCTTCGGAAAAGCCAGCGGGCGATTTTTCGCAGGGCGCGGGATCAGTTTTGTGCCTTCCATCGGCGGCCTGTACTGGTTGGTTGACTGCATCATGGCGGGCTTCACGGAAAAGAAGCAGGCGCTGCACGACATGATCGCGGGCTGTTTGGTACAGCGGAACGCATAGAACATTGTTCGACTGATCACACGCACAAAACCTACTGAGGGACCACAGGGGGAATCGTTGCAGTGTCCGAAGTGCGGTGCAGGACTGCCGGAGGGCGCTAGAGCGTGTCCGGCCTGCGGCGAGCCTGCACGCGGCGAAACTTCAGATCAACACACAACACCCGGATTTGCTGAAGCGCGCCGCAAGGTTGTGTACGCGGGCTTCTGGCTGCGCGCCGTCGCTTACTTGATCGACGGATTGCTTCTCGCAATCGCTCTGACGCCAGTGGTAGCGCCGATCATTCGTAACAACAACGTGGGAACCTCGCCGAAGGAGATCTACGCCTTTTACTCCAGCTGGACGAGACAATCCATTGCGCTGGTAATGCTCATCCATTTGGCGGACTGGCTCTACTCGGCGACTCTCGAGAGCTCCGCCTGGCAAGCGACGCTCGGAAAGAAACTCCTCGGACTCAAGGTGAGCGATGCGCACGGCAACCGTCTGAGCTTCGCACGCGCCACCGCCCGGCACTTCGGCAAGTATCTTTCGAGCTTCCTTTTTCTCGGGTTCATTCTGGTGGGTTTTACGGAGAAAAAACAGGGTCTGCACGACCTGATCGCAGGAACCCTGGTAATCCGGAATAGATAACCTGATCGGACTTCGGCCCTCAGTGCCCGAGGGTCCAAATAATGGGCGCGATTCCCAGCACCGAAAAACCAACCAGTAGAAGCAAACTCTGGACGCCCGCTTTGCGGTCGGCGAATCCGAAGGCGTAGAAGGCCTTCACGATATTGTTGCTCGCCGTCGCGACAAGCACCGCAGCCGCCGCGAGCGCCGTTGAGACCACCGCTCCCGACGATTGCGTCAGGCTTAGCACAAATGGGTCGACATCCGTGACGCCCATAATGCCTGCGAGGGTGAGCAGGCCCCGCTGGCCGAGGTGGCTTAACGACCAGCGCGTCAGCACAATCATGGCGATGAAGATGGATCCGAACAGCAGAGCGATCCAAAGCTCGAGCGGATTGCTCGCCACGACTCCCTGATTCAACTGCAGGGCTTCCGTTTCGGAGCTGCGGCTCCACAGCCATCCGCCCACCACGCCAATCACCGCCAACACAAGAAGCGGGACCGCGATTCTCACAACTAGTTGCCAATTGAAAATCGCGATAAGGCCCGCGAGCCGGAGGTACATCACACCGGACGCCAGCAGAATCGCGCCCGAAAAGCAACGCGGGGAATGTCCAGCCTCCTTGGCCCGCTTGGCGAGCACAATCGTCGTCAGCGTCGATGAATAGGCTCCGCCCAGCAGCGCAGAAAGCAGCAGTCCGCCTCTGCCTTTGGTGAGGATCTGAAGAATGTAGCTGCCGTAGGAGATGGCGCTGACCGCAGTGACGACGAGCCACGTCTTGAATGGATTGATGCCGTAGGGACCGATGTTCCTATCGGGCACGACAGGAAGAATGACGACCGTCAAGAACAGAAACTTGGTGAAAGTGAAGATTTCTTCGGCAGGCACTCGCCGGGAAAGACCTTCAAGAAAGGTTTTCAATTCCAGAAGCAAAACGCTCAGGACGCCGAGAGTTCCCGCGATCCAAAAGTGCCCCTGCGAGACAAGCGCCCCGATCACGTAGGTCGTGAGGCCGGACATTTCCGTGGTGACGCCGGCAGTCTCCGCAGTCTGTAACTTGTGTTGATAGGACAGCCAGAGAAACGCCGCAACGACACCAAAGCCGACAGTCAACGGAAGCAACTGAGAGCCGGAAAGGAGATTCATCGAGTACCCGAGCAATCCGATAAGCGGATACGTGCGGATGCCGCCGAAGACATACTTGTCGATCGTAGCTTTGTGCTCTTCGCGCTCAAGGCCGATGAGAAACGAAAGGAACAGCGTGAACACGATTTTCGCGGCTTCCAGGGGCAACCACTGAGGCGAAATGGCGGTTGTAATAGGCATGGAATCTGCGCCGGAGAGTATACAACTCAAGGGCAGACAGAAAAGCGCTATGCGCCGGAGCTGCGACGAGCGCCTGTAGCGGGCGCGGCCTGCAACTGGGCGCGGATCTTTTCCGTGAACTCCGACCCGCCGACCACGCGGCTGCCCGGCTCGGCGATGTCCGCGGTGCGATATCCCTGCTCAAGGATACGGTCGATCGCGTCCTCGATCCACTGCGATTCGGCTTCGAGACCAAACGATTCGCGCAGCATCAAAGTCGCCGAATAAATTGCGCCGAGTGGACAGGCGACATCTTTTCCTGCCAGCGTGGGAGCCGAGCCGTGAATCGGCTCATACAGCGCGGGCTGGTCCTTGCGCCCGCGGCTCAGCGATGGAATCAGCCCGATCGAGCCGGCGAGCGCGGCAGCTTCATCGCTCAAGATGTCGCCGAACATGTTCCCAGTGAGAATGACGTCAAACTGTGTCGGGCGTAGCAGAATCTGCATGGAGGCGTTATCGACATATTGATGATCGACGGTGATGCCGGGATATTCGCGAGAGAGCGCCGTTACGGTGTCGCGCCAGAGCGTCGAACTCGCGAGCACGTTGGCCTTATCGACACTCGTTAAATGGCGCCTGCGCGCGGTTGCGCGTTCGAACGCGTAGCGAGCGACGCGTTCGATTTCGGGAACGGAGTATTCGGCGAGATCGCTGGCCTTTTCTTTCGTGATTTTGTGCTCGCCGAAATAGATGTCCCCTGCCAGCTCGCGCACGATCTCGAAATCGCAGGCGCCGAGGCGCTCGGGCCGCAATGGCGAAATATTGCGCAGCGCAGGACGCAGCCGGATCGGACGAAGATTGATGTACAGACCCATTTCCTTGCGAATGCCAAGGAGTCCGGCCTCAGGCCGCGTGCCGAATGGCAGAGACTCCCACTTGGGGCCGCCGATGGCGCCGAGAAGAACGGCATCGGAAGCGCGGCAACCAGACAGAGTTTCAGCCGGCAGCGGTGCGCCGCAGGTGTCAATGGCGTTTCCGCCAAAGGGATATTCCCGAAATTCGAATTGATGGCCGAAGACCGAGGCGCAGTCCTTGAGAAGCTGGACGGCGGCGCGTGTGACTTCGGGACCGATGCCGTCACCGGGCAAGAGTGCGATGGTTTTTCGAATTCGGGTCATTGAGTGAAGATAGCGCGGCTCTAGCGGCTAAGCGCTGCGCCGGTATCTGACTTCGCACCGGCGGGCGTTTGGGCGCGGCGCACCTGATGGATGATCGTGATCAGATCGCGATCGGTGATTTCTTTTTCTTCGTCTGCGCGCAGAATCGCGAGTCGATAGCATTCGGCGAGGTCGGCGTTCGTGGTCTCGAAACCGAGCTCCGAAAGGCGCGCGCGAAACGCGTTGCGCCCGGAATGCTTGCCGAGTACGAGTCGCCGCGCCGGAACGCCGACTTTTTCCGGAACGATGATTTCGTACGTGAGCGGATTTTTCAGGATGCCGTCCTGATGGATTCCCGCTTCGTGCGCGAACGCATTCGCACCGACCACAGCCTTATTTGGCGGAACCGAAATGCCTGTGATCGTCGAAAGCAGGCGGCTGGTGGGATATAGCTTTTCGAGCTTGATGTGCGTGGTCACCGGATAGCGATTGTTCCGCACATGCAGTGCGACGGCGAGCTCTTCCAGCGACGCGTTACCGGCGCGCTCGCCAATGCCATTGATCGTGCATTCCACCTGCCGCACACCCGCATCGATTGCTGAGAGGGAATTCGCGAGCGCGAGGCCGAGGTCGTCGTGGCAGTGGGCGCTCAGCACAACATTCGGATAAGCGCCCAGGCGCGCACGAACCTGGCGGAACATCGCGGCGTAATCGTCGGGAGTGGAGTAGCCGACGGTATCCGGAAGATTGATGATCGTCGCGCCGCATTCAACCGCAGCGATCACAACTTGGCAGAGATAGTCAATGTCGGTGCGGCTCGCATCTTCAGCGGAAAACTCGACTTCCTCACAATGCTGGCGGCCAAAGCGCACCATTTTCGTGATTTGATCGAGCGCCTGCTCGCGGTTGATGCGGAGCTTGTATTTCAAGTGCAGATCTGACGTGGCGAGGAAAAGATGCAGGCGGGGCTTAGCAGCGGGCTCGAGACCTTTCAGCGCCGCGTCTACGTCCTCCTGACGGGCGCGCGCCAGCGCCGCTACGCGCGACTGCTTGATTTCGGCGGCTACGGCCCGCGTCGCGTCGAGATCGCCCGGCGAGGCGATTGGAAATCCCGCCTCGATGATATCCGCGCCCAACTGCTCGATCTGGCGCGCGAGCTGCAGCTTTTCCTCTTTGTTCATGGAAAAGCCCGGGGACTGCTCGCCGTCACGCAGCGTCGTGTCGAAAATCTGGAGGATATCCATATCAGCTCCTCTCATCCATGATGCCAGTGAAGCGCGAGTCGCGCAAGGAGTCCAATTTATAATAATTGCGGGTGGAATAAATCTCGTTTATGTAGTAGAAACGCGAGTGAGGGGAACGTCGTGGATCTTGCATCGTTGCAAGTGTTTCAAACGGTCGTGCGCGAGCAGAGCTTTTCGCGCGCGGCCGAAAAGCTCTACCGCACACAACCAGCCGTGAGTATCGCAATCCGCAAACTCGAAGACTGGGTGGGCCAGCCGCTGTTCGTGCGCGGCTCGGGAGCGCGCACGTTGACGGACGCAGGAATGCTGCTTTCCGAATACGCCGACCGGATGCTCAATCTGCGCGAGGAAATCCGCAAAGGCATGCAAGAGCTGCGAGGGCTCGAGCGCGGACAGGTGTCGATCGGCGTGAACGAAAGCTCGATACACGCGCTTTTGCCGGCGCTCGACCGATACCGGCGGCGATTTCCGGGCATTCAAATTCGCGTTCACCGCGTGTTTTCGCGCGACGTGCCGCGCGAGGTGATGAATCATCAACTCGACCTCGGCGTGATCTCTTATCTTCCTGAAGAGCGCGAGCTCGAAGCGGCCGAATTCTACCGGGACTCTCTTGTGATGATCGTCTGGCCGGGGCACCGGCTTGCGAAACGGCGCGACGTGAACATCAGCGAGCTGGGGCAAGAGACGTTTGTCGCGCACATTGTGGAGTCGCCGTACCGCCAGCGCGTGGTGCAATTGTTCGCGCGACACCGGACTCCGCTGCGGATGGAGATGGAGCTGCCGACGATCGAGAGCATCAAGCGGTTTGTCGAGATGAAAAGAGGAGTAGCGATCGTACCCCAAATGTGCGCCGAGCGGGAAGTGGCAGCGGGCAGTTTGCGTGCGCTGAAAATCCGTCAGATGCGAATCGTGCGCCGATTGTATCTCGTTTATCGGCGGGACAAGCCGCTCACAGTCGCGGCGCAGGCGATGGTCGATGTAATTCGAGGCAAAGCAACGGGCGGCACAAACGGCCGCTAAAAGCTGGTCGTGAGGCGCATCGCGAAGCTGCGGGGCGGCCCGATAGCGTTGCCGGAGAAGAGGCCGCCGAAGTCGATGACGTCCAGCACGTTGTTGAGGTTTTCTCCGTCGACCTGGAAGCGCACGTTCAAGCGGTCCGATTTGTAGATATCCGCGCCCGCCGAAGCGCTGATTTGGAACGACGGGTAGATGCGGCCACGATCGAAATTGATGCGGTTGACGATCTGCTGGCCGTACTGACTCACGACGCCGGCGATGCAGTCGTTCAGGCTCTCCCCGTCGGGGCACTGAAACTCGAATGGCAAGCCCGTGTCGTATTGAACTCCCGTGGCGATCCAGAAGTGCGGCGTGACTTGGTACCGGACGCGCCCGCGGACCGTATTGCGCTGATCCTGGGAGTCGGGGAAATGGCCGCTGAGCTGCGTTTCGGCGCTGGTGGCGTCGTCGCCCAGGAACAGGCCGCCAGTGACGGGAAACCATGCATTGCCGACCTCATAAGAGTAGCTGAGAAACCCGGAGAAGCCTCGCCAATCCGGGACTTCGAGTTTCGCCTCCGCGCCGTAGATGATCGATTTGCGGAACGCGATCGGAAAACTGATCGTGGTGTTCTGAATCTGGTCGTCGTCCGCGTAGTTGCTCACGAGGCGGCGGAAATAGTTGGCGTCGAGCTTCAGCTTGTTCGCGAAAACCTTGGTCAGGCCAGCCTCGTAGTAGTTCCCTTCGGAGGGCTCGACGGGCAGGCGAAGAAAACTCTCCGGGTCGATGGATTCGACCGCAGTCGAGCTCGACAATAGGATGTTCTCAAACGACGGCGTCTGGAAAATTCGATCGTAGGAGAAATGAAGCACGACATCAGCAGACGGGAAATAACGCGAAATCGAGAAGCGCGGATCGACGGCCTGGCTGTTGAGGATCAACTGGTAGTGATCCCACCGCAGCCCCGCGCTGATCGTCCAGTTACCGAGATGGATCAAATCCTGAACAAAGGCGGCCTGCTCGAGATCCGGCCGCGCCGCCGCAAACGCGAACTGGCACGCAGTGCCGCCACCACCGCCCCCTGGTCCTCCCATCGGGTGGATCCCTAATGACGGACGAAGGGCCAGCACCGGGTGCAAGAGGATGTCGTCATCGTCGTCAGACCCGCAAAAGTCCGGGTTCGTCACGTTGTAAGCAGTGTTTTCATGCAAGAACATGTTGTCCGACTCAACCCCCGCCTTCCACTCCTGCCGGCCGTGGTCGATCGTCACGGCGCTCTTGAAATACCCATCTCGAAACCGGTTGTGCTGGAAGACCTCGATGGGAGTCGACTCTGGGTTGGAATCGAAGTCGTTGTAATTGTCCCGAACCATTCCGTGGAAATCGGCTACGACGTGTGAGTTGAAGATGTGCTGATAAGAGGCGATTCCCATCGTCTCGACGTTATCGGCAGTCTGGCGCTGGCCCGCAGCCTGCTGGACAATCTCGTTGGGAATGTCGTAGCGCGCAATTTCGTGCCGCACGATCAAATTGAGCCGGTCGTTCGGCGTGATGTCACTCTGGTAGCGAACTGAAAAGTCCCCGAGTGTTCCCGTATTCGAGAAGTTCTGCACGACGACGGGATTCAGATAATGATCCGTCATGCTGCCGCTGGCGCTGCCGCCCAGCGTGTTCTTGCCCCAGGTATATTGGCCATCAGCATACGCCCCTGCAGAATCGAAGCTTCCGCCAGAAAGCACGACCTGGCCGTGAAAACCCGGCCGCGAATCCTGTAGCGTATTTACTTCCACAACTCCGCCCATTTTCCGTCCGTACTCGGCCGGAAAGCCTGCCGTGTAGATGCTCATCGACTGGACGTCGTCTGTCTCCATCTCTGGCCCGAAGCTGGGTGACCGGTCATCAGTGAGCGGGATGCCATCGACGACGAACTGGGTTTGATATTCCGAGCCACGCGGATGCAGCACGGCGTTCCCTTCATAGAGCCAGCCCGGCTGCGCATTAACCAAGTCCTGGATTCCGCGGCCGGGGATGGAGCCAAGCCGGTTTTGTATGAAGTTCGTGCCTATCTGGTTGACCGACCCGGCTTGGTCCGGATCGATCAGCGTACCGGCTGCCGTAACGTTTATGGATTGCGCGACAAGCGGGAGCTTCAGCTGAATCGCGTATTCGGTCGGGATGGACGACCGCACATCGACGGTTTGCGAGACGTCGGCGAAGCCCGGCTGGTGAACCTCCAAATGGTAGAGGCCGTAGGGAAGACGCTGCGCGGTGGCATTGCCCTGCTCGTCGGTGGCGAGCGTATTGCGATACTGATTCGCTTCGCTGGTGAGGCGGATGGCGGTTTTGACGCCGAGACCGGAGGGATCGGTGACCTTCAGGCGCAATTCGCCGGTGTTCGTTTGCGCGCGGAGAATGGAAACGCCGAGAAGAACCAGGATGAGAAGTCTCTTCAAGAACGATGGGCCCCGTTAGTTTGCGTCTGTTTCAATGCATTGCTTCGCTTCACATTTAAGTATTCCCCTTCCGGCGGTTTTGTTCAGCATTTATTTTCATTTCACGCCGGAAGAAATTGCGACTCCAAGTAGCCGGTGGACAGAATTGCCGGAACAAGCTATAGAGCGTAGTGCAACCCGTGAACACGCCAACACAGAATACGGCGATCGATTTGACGCTTACTGGCCCGCTCGACGCCGCACTTCCGCGCGCGCCGGAGCTAATCGAGCGCGATGTGATCGCTCTCTTCGATGCGTTTCGCAACCGGCTGCTGCGCTACACCGTCTCGATTGGCCTTTCCGTTGATGATGGCGAGGATGTGGTCCAGGAAGTTTTCCTGTACCTGTTTCGGCATTTGAAAATGGGGCGGTCGCGCGAGAACCTGCGAGGTTGGATTTTTCGAGTGGCTCACAATCGCGCGCTGAAACAGCGAAACGTGAGACTGAGGCAGCAGGCGAGGATCGCAGCGGAAGCGGAATCAAGAGCTCTCGATGTCGATCCGGGCGCAAATCCCGAGGAGCAGCTTGCGAATAGCCAGCGGCAACAGAAGCTGCGGGCCGTAATGCTGGCTCTGCCCGATCAAGACCGCTCGTGCCTTTATCTTCGCGCGGAAGGACTAGGGTACCGTGAAATAGCAGAAGTTGTGGGTATCTCGCTGGGCGCAGTGTCGAACTCGCTTGCAAAGTCGATGGAACGCCTGATGCGAGCGGACGGGCAATAGAGCCATGCAAGAAAGCAATCGGCACTTGACGGACGCAGAACTGCTGTGGGGATCGGATGGCGAGCTTCCTTCGCAGCGCGCCAGCAAGTTGCGAGAGCATCTGGCCGAATGCGAATCCTGCCGCGTGCGGCTGGTGCAGATCGAAAACGCGATGTCAACTGCTTCTCATGCGTATCGCGACTCGCTCGATTCATCATTGACTCCGGAAGATGTATCGCGAGCGCGACTTAGATTACGACTGAGCGCCGAGGGCGGGGCGCGGCAAGCTTCGTGGCTTGGCGATCTAGCAGCCTTCGTTCGAGCGCCCGCGTGGGCGTACGTCGCCGGCGTGCTCGTACTGGGAGCGACTTGGCTCGCACTCCGCTACCAACCGATTGGGTCGGCGAGCCAAGGTGAGGTTGGAAGTGCCCACGGTGCTGCGCCATTGGTTCCCGATGCGAACCTGACGCCGGGAGCTGTGGGTGCCGTGACAATCAGCCAAATCTGTGCGGCGGACGAACCGGCGGAGCGACGTCCGCCGCTATCCGTGCAGCGAGCCGTTTTCCACGAATACGGAATGGACGGAGCGCCCGCGCAAGAATACGAGGTCGACCATCTGATCACGCCAGCGCTGGGCGGCACCGACGACATTCGCAACCTCTGGCCCGAATCTTACCGGCCGGAGTGGAACGCCCATGTGAAGGACGAACTGGAGGATCGCCTCCACGCCCTTGTATGCCAAGGAAGACTGGACCTACCTACGGCGCAGCACGAGATGGCCACAAATTGGATTACCGCGTACAAGAAGTATTTCCATACGGACAAACCTCTGCTGCACAATTCCGGGGTAGTCGCCGATCAGAAGAAATCTCCGGACAGCTAGCCCGCTTCATCGGAAACGTGCGGAGGCGCGGCGCTGTTCCGCGACCGATTCGAGGAATTTTTCCGAATCCGGGCGAGATTCAGAGGACACTCCGATGCGCGTGCCGACACGGTCGGCAATCTGGCGCGCCATCGCCCAGCGGACCTGCGGATCGAGGCTCCCGCGACGCTCGAGGAAAGCTTCAACGAGTTGTAGCTCCTCTGATGTGATCTGCACGATCGATCCGAGCGGCCCGGCCTGCGGCGCACCCGCAGGGGCGTTCCAAATTGAGGCTACAGCCTGCAGCGGCTTCTCGTGGATCACGACGGTCCCCGCCGCGTAGTCCCCCAAACGCTTGTTTTCGCGGCTAATAATCATGGTGATGAGGCCGATGGCGTAGAGCGTGGGAAGCGCGTCCACGATACGCACGAGATTTCGAAGTATCGCGTCGTAGGAGCTGATCGGGCGGCCGGAGTCTTTTATGACTCGGAGATGTGTCCAGCGTTTGCCCGGCGTCTGGCCATTCCAAAGCGCCTCGAACACCGCGAAGTATGCAAATTGAATCGCGAAAAGTACGAAAAAGCCGATCGCCAACACATAGATGCTGGTCGTCTTGGACATCAGACTGAACGGAATGGCCACGAGGAGCACGACGAGCGCGATGATCCAGATCGCAGCCCACACAATCAAAGTGTCGAGAGCAATCGCGAGAAAGCGGCTACCGATTCCGGCAAGTGGAAAGTCGAGTAAAGTCTGCTCGGGAGTTTCGATGGTAAGCTTGTCCGAAGAGGACATCGGTGATCTCCACGAGCTGGCTTCAGAAGCGGCGCCCGTATTGGGCGCGGATCGATGAGCTTCTCACACGCGCGGGGCGCGAGGGCGTGCGAAACCTCACTCACCCCGAGCTGCAGGAATTGGCCCTATTATATCGCCAGACCGCCGCGGACCTGGCAACCATCCGCGAGGATGCTTCCAGCCGAAGCCTGGCGCACTATTTGAATCAACTGCTCGGCCGCGCCCACAACTTCATCTACATGGGACGGCGCTCGCGACCTGGGGGAATCTTCAAGTTTTACCGCGAGACTTTTCCGCAGGTGTTTCACGACACGTTCGCGTACACGTTCACCGCGGGAGCGATTTTCTGGGTTCTGGCTGCAGCCGGTCTGATGCTTTCGATCATGCATCCCGGATTCCAGCGATATTTTCTGGGCGCAGACATGATGGAAACGATCGAGAAGCGTCAGATGTGGACGCACTCGATCGTGTCCATCAAGCCGCTGGCATCGAGCGCAATCATGACGAACAACCTCTCGGTTTCGTTCACGACGTTTGCGCTGGGAATCACTGCGGGCATCGGAACGGTGTTTGAACTAATGTTCAACGGGTTGCTGATTGGCGTTGTTGGAGCGGCGTGCTGGCAAGCGGGAATGTCGCTGCAGCTCTGGAGTTTCGTTGCGCCGCACGGCGTGATCGAGTTGCCGGCGATCTTCATTGCCGGCGGAGGAGGACTGCTCATCGCGAAGGGAATGCTGTTTCCGGGCACGCTGCCACGACGCGCTTCGCTGGTGCGCGAGGGCGGGCGGGCCGTGCGACTCGTGCTTGGAATCATTCCGATGCTTATCGTGGCGGGCACGATAGAGGGATTCGTTTCACCATCGGACATTCCAGTCTGGTTGAAATTCAGCGTAGCGACGCTAATGTTTCTGCTGCTGCTGCTTTTCGTGAAGCGAAAAGCTCCGAAACAGTCGGCGGCTCCCGCGCCAACTAAACCGGCCAAAGAAGCTATAGCGTCCGCCTAGAGCAAGCTGCGTTCTTTCACTTCCAGGTAGCGATTGACGAGTGCGGTGGAAAGACCGCGTGGATCGACTTCAAGTGTCAGCGCGCCCTGCTGGCGCACGCGCCGCAAGAGAATTCCGCGCCGCTGCACGATTTCGAGCGCGGCGGTGTAGTGATACATATCGCCGGCGTTCTGCGGTGGCGCGGCGACGAGTCCGCGCAATTCCGGCTGGCCCATGACGCAGAGAAGCACCAGGTGGCGCCCAGCCATTTTCGCGGCGCATTCGATCACTTCGGGCGTCGCCGCGGTCTCGGCGAGATCGGTGAGCCAGACGATCAAGCTGCGGCGGCTTTGCAGCGAAAGCAGGTGCTCAGCCGCGTAAAGATGATCGGCCTCGTAAGGTTCGGCGCGGACCTGCGCCATACTCTCCAACAGAACGCGCAATTGCGGCACGCCGCGCCCGGGCCCCACGCGCTGCTGCGGCTTGCGTCCGTAAGCAAATAGTCCGACGCGATCGCCCGAATAAAACGCAACCTGAGCGAGACACAGAGCCGCGTTGATCGTGTAGTCGAGTTTCGAGAGGCCGGCAACCTGTGTGCGAAGGAGACGGCCCGCATCGAGCACGAGCCACACGACCTGGCTGCGCTCGATCTGATGAACCTTGGTGATGAGCTTTCCCCGACGCGCCGTGGCGGTCCAGGAGATATCTCTAAATTCGTCGCCTTCGCGATAATCGCGCAGACTTTCAAACTCGCGGCCCTGGCCACGCTGGCGCTTCAAGCGCTTTTCGAGTTCGATCTGCCGGCTGCGGATCAGATAGATGCGCATTTTTTGCGTTTCTTCGATGTTGGGATAGACGCGAACCGTTTGCGCGAGACGCGCACGCGCCCATCGCTCGGCGATCAAAAGCGGGCTTTGATAACGCAGCCACACGTCGCCAAATGCCGCATCGCCGCGCGCCCGGGGCTCGATCGGATACGACGCGGTGGAGGCACCTTGAGCGGGCACGGAGACCTGGACTAGCGGAAGATCGCGGCAGAAGGTCGGAGGAGCTTCGTCCCAAATCTGTGCGGAGATCGACGTCCGCGAGAAGTTTCGCAGTTCGAGTTTGATCGTGCCCTGGCTTGCCAAGCCGAGCGGTTCGCTCCAAACGCGCCGAAGTTCCAGATCGGCCGGCCTGGCCATCCACGAGAGATCCCAGGCCCACAGCGCGAGCACGACGGCGTCCCAAATCGCAAGCGCGTAAAGGAAACGCGTGTTGCGCCACGCAGGTGCGATCCAAACAAATCCGATGAAGAAAAGCAGAAAAGCGCGACGGCCGAAGGCGATGGGGACGCGGCGGGCTCGCTGCGCGCGGGCGGCGACGTTCGGAGGAACGAGTCGGTTCACGGCGCTATTTGGGAACAGGAATGGCGGCAACAACTTCGGCGATCACTTGATCGGGCGTGATGCCTTCGAGGTCCGCTTCGGGCTTGAGCAAGACGCGATGCCTAAGAATCGGCGGCGCCGCGCTTTTTACGTCGTCGGGAATTAGAAAATCGCGGCCTTCCGTCGCGGCAAGGGCTTTGGACACGCTCATCATCGCAACGGCGGCGCGCGGGCTGGCTCCCAGGCTGGCAGCGGCGGAATCTCGAGTCGCGCGGACAATCGCGACGATGTAATCAAAAAGCTTCGGCTCGACGCGCACGCGGGCGATCTCTTCTCGCGCGGCTTGCAGCGCTTCGCGCGAAACCGGTTCGAGGCCGGCCTTCTCGAGATCCCTCGCCTCGAAACCGCCTTGATAGCGCGAAAGGATTTCGGATTCCTGCCCGGCGTCCGGATAACCAATGCGAATCTTCATCAGAAAGCGGTCGAGCTGCGCCTCGGGCAGCGGATAGGTCCCTTCGAATTCGATCGGATTCTGCGTAGCGAAAACGGAGAACGAACGTGAAAGTGGGTAGCTCTTGCCGTCGATCGTCACCTGCAATTCTTCCATCGCTTCCAGCAGCGCGGATTGTGTGCGCGGAGGCATGCGGTTGATTTCGTCAACGAGCAGCAAGTCAGTGAAGACCGGCCCTTTGTGCAGGCGGAACGTGCCTTCGGCGGGCTGAAAGATGTTGCCTCCAAGAATGTCCGCGGGAATCAGGTCGGGCGTGCACTGCACACGCTGGAACTGCAGGCGAAAGATCTGTGCGAGGCATTTCACCGCGAGCGTCTTCGCAAGACCCGGAACGCCCTCGATCAGCGCGTGGCCGCCGGTGAGGACAACGAGCAGCAGGTCGTCGAGCGCCTCGCCCTGCCCGACGATCACTTTCGAATATTCCCTGCGCACGTGCGCCGCCAAAGCGGCTGCGCTCATCTCCATGCAGGTATCTCCTGTTCGCCACCCATAGGCTCAATGGTGGCGGAATAGTCGTGAAGCTGGCGGACCAATTCGAGCGCTTCGCGGTCGTCGAGATTGATGTTGCGCATGGCTCGCTCCGAGCGCGCGAGTGTATCGAGAAGCGACGCTTCCTGCCAGCCGAATCGCGCCGCGGCCGAGCGAGCGACGTCCGGCAACTTTGCCTGTGTCGGAAGAGCCAGCTTGCGCGAGAGCGCGTATCGGAAGCGGCGATAGGCTACCGCCACGGCTGCCGGAGCGGCATGCGCCGATTTATAGAGGTCGCCCAAGGTCTCGACAAACTCGAGCGGAGATAGCCGTGGCTCGGTCGCCGGAGCGCGAATTGGTCCAGCGCGGCGAGAGTAGGTGAACATGATCGCGATGAAAGCGATCAGGCATTGCAAACCAGCCCAAGGCAGCGGCGTGCCAGCGATGTACTCACCGAGCGATCCGCGCGTGCCGTGATAGTACTCGTCCCAAAGCACGCGGGATTGCGACGGTGCACCAATCGAATCGAGGAAAAACGCCAGATTTCCTTTGTCGCGGATCGCACCATTCGTCAGCGGCGTCGCCGACGCCCACCAGATGATTTCGCCTTTTCCGACTTTGTACGAGAGCGCCGCGATTTTGTCGTCTTTCCCATAGAGCGCGAGCCACGTATGTGAGCTTGACGTCCATTCATCGGGCGCGACCATGGTGATTTCGGGCGCTTCACGCGTATAGGGCGAGGGGACCAGGGCCGAGTAAGTCTTCGCCTGGGGGTCGAACGATGGGACCTCGCGGGCTTCGGCGTCCGGCACAATCTTCGCGGCAGAAGCGCCCGCCGCCAGCACTCGCCCACCGGCCATGATAAATCTTCGAAGTGCAATTCGCTCGGTTGCCGTCGCAGCCTCAAGCGGCTCGGCCAGCACAAGCACCGCTCCGTTCGCGCCAACCGGCAAATTTTCCGGCGACTGGTTCCAGCGATCCACGCTGTAGCCGAGTTCCTGCAGCAAGAGATACGCGGCTTTGGCCCCGTACCAACCGCTCGAGTCACTCGACGGGAACCCCATCGACTGTTGTGCGGGCGCCGGAGTGAAGGCGTACGTCACCCCGAGGAGCAGGAGCATCACGACTCCGGCGCCGATCAGGAGGCGGAGATCGCGGGAGTCGAGGAACGCAGGCATCCGAGTGTCTCCAACTGTTTCATCGCGTCGGTCCAATCGGCGGAATCGGCGGAGCGATAGCCGTACCAAACAAGCTCAAAGCGGCGTGTCAACTGAGTCAGCGGCGCATATTCGGCGCTTTCGCGACGGATTAAGCGCAGGGATTCACGAGGAGTTCGCGAGCGGTCTTCCGGGAGCGCTTTTATTTCTTCCAGACACGCGATCGCCGCCCAATACGCCGCGTGGATGGCGGCGCGGTAGTCGCCGCGAGCGGCGGAGTCGCGGGCTTCGCGCAGCCAAAACACCGAATCCTTGCCTGCTCCAGCCGCGCCCCGCAAGTCCATCTCGGGACGAGCGCTTGACCGCATGCTCGCGCGAACCGCCCACAGGATCAGCAGAAGCGCCGCAAAAGCGATCACGATCCAGGCGATGACGTTTCCGAGGGCACGTCCTCCGGCGAATCGCCCAAAGAGTTTTTCCAAAAACCGCGAAATCCAGTCATAGACCCGCGCACGAAGCAAATCAAACCACGTCGGTCCGTGAATGGCCTGAAATTCTCTGCCATCGAGAATGTGGTTCAGCTTTGCGCGGGATTGATCAAGCGTTCGCGGCGAGGCAGGCGCGGCCAGTGCCTGCGCAGCGTCACGATGGGCGGCGATCTGTTGCTGCGTTTGCTCCAGCGCGGTCGAATCTCCATGGCGGGCGGTTTCCGTCCTTGCGAGGCCATCGGCGAGCCAATCGGTCGAAACGGTGTACGTTTGATTCCCGGCCGAAACGACCCACTGGCTGGGCAGAGACATGCGCAGCGTCCGAAGCACCGCCGGATTATTCCCGGAGCTGGCGAGGAGAGCAGAACACTTGTCGAGCTCGAAAATGTACTCCTGCAAGCTGAGCTGCTGAGAAGTAGCTGCGCCGGGAGCCCGGGCGAACGACGCCAATACCAGTAAAACAACTATCGGTAGCCGCGGAGTGTGGTGGGACTTGGGCCTTAGGTTCATTTGCAAGGGAGCACTCGAGTCATGCCGTAGCGACAGTGCCGCTCGAGGGTGCGGATCTATCCAGCGAAGACATCATGAACTGTAGATCGAACGCTTCCTTGCGGATGCGTGAGTCGTAATACAACAGTACGATCGCGATCATCGAGAACGGACCGGTCACAGCGCTGCCAATCGAGCCTGAAACAGCGGTAGCGAAAGCAAGAAACTCGGACGGATGGCCCCGCACAGCTGAAATCATCATGGCAATCGTGAACGGCATCTCGAACGCGTAGACGCCGACACTGGCAATGATTCCAGCTATCAGCAATACCAGAAAAATATGCCCACGGCGACCGCGCGTGAGAAACACACTGCGCCGAATCGTGGCGAGAACACCGAGATTCTCGAGCATCACGACCGGAATCGAAACGGCATAGCGAAGAGCGACGAAAACGTAAAGGACGATGGCCGCCACAGAGGCCAAGAAGAAGCCGCCGACAGCGATCAAAATAAACGCGGGGCTCGAGGTTCCGCCTCCCACTGCGTAGCCGATCCACGCAAACCCACCGCCGATGACTACGATTGGAAGCAGCGTCAAACCCAGAATTCTCAGTACTACGTTCACAACAACACCAAGGAGCGTCCAGAACCGGCCGCGAATTCTTCTGAAGGCTCCGCGAATGGTTGCGTTGCGGCCAAGGTAGACATCCGAGACAGCTGTCGAGGCCGCCGCAACTGCGACGGAATAGAGCGAGACAAAGACCACGATGCCAATGGCGGCCCCGATGATCGCGCCGATGATGAGCGGCACCGACGGCCAGGTAGGTGCTGCGGCCGGCGCGGTCATCGCCGTAGTCAGCTGAGCATTCTGATGGCTCATCGTCGCGACATTCAACGGCAGCAGCAGGGCCGCAGGAATGGCCATGATTCCCACGAAAAGAAAGAAATGACTCCGGTAGAGACGAAACGTCCGATCGAGGAGCTCTCCCAGACTGAGAGGCCTCAGCTCAACGGGCTCCACGAAGTCCTCCGTACGCAAGGTGAGAGAAACGCAACCGAATCGTATCTAACCACACGATAACGACAGGCGCAACAGCGGGGCTGTGACGCAGTGCCGTATCGCTTGGCTGCTGAAGGCGGAACATCGCGCGACTGGAGCTCTACTCCCAACCCATGGGAGCTTTGTAGGCCGCCGTGACGATCACAGCGGTGATTTCCTTGATCTTGCGCTCCTTGATTCTAAAGAGCTCGGCGATTTGCGTGCTGTTGGGCCACTGCGAGTAGCGCCCCATCGTCATTTTGCCGCGGCCGGGAACCTCGACCGTTTGCTGCGTGCCAGGATGGTTGAAGCGGACGATAGCGAGTACCAAGCCGCGTTCGCGATCAACGATCGCGAACCGGCGCGGGCTGACGCTTTGAATGTAGGTGAAAATCTTGGTGCTGAGCTGCGCGCCACAACTCAAAGCGCCGAGCGGCGAGGAGGCTGAGGACGGGCACGTCTGGATGCCATTTTCGATGCGAATGCAATCGGGATCGAACGGCACGATATCGCCATTGCCCTGCTCGATTCCGTCGAAATATTTGCCGACCATCGAGACCATTTCCTGGCGCGAGGGGCGATCAGCAGCAGGAACGGTTTCAAGAAAGATCGGATGAGGCTCGGTCAGATTGTCCGTATTGAGGATCGAGGTGGTCGGCTTGCGCGCGACCAAGGTTTCGATCTCGCTGATTCGCCGTTTCACGACTTTTAGGCGGACCATCAGCAACGCGCCGGAGCCGTTCTCCTGGACCACCGCATACGCTCCAACCGCGCCTGTTTCAGGCTCAGCGAAGACAAGCTTGTAGGTGCCGAGGCTGCCCGCCGTTGCCCAGAGAGCATCGCCGAGCTGGAGCTGCACGCCATCTTCGGTGAATCTGACATCCTTTGCGAGCGGCAGCTTCGAGGGATCGTGCGCGACCATCGCTGCGAGATATTGGTCGATCATTCCTGTGAGGCACGCGCGGTCGCAGGAATCATCCGCCGCACGAGCGATGTGAGGACGCAGCGCTGCAAGACCCAGAAGTAGAAATCCTGCGAAAATACCTGCCAGCCACTCTCGTCGCATGTAATCCACCGTTGGATGAAACTGCTCGAAGCTAGACGGACTTTACCATCGCGCCTTGTCGGACATTCCGTCTTCCCAACTGCTCCAGCCGGAATTCATGCCGTAGGGGCAGCGCTGAAAAATGGCGAGGATCCGACGTATCTTTCCGTTTTCGACCTTGAACGCCTCGGCGATTTCCCATGTCCACGGTGTCGTGGGACCCGCCGTGACGGTCTTGCCGTCGGGAGTCTGAAACGTTCGGGTGTCCCCGGCCGCATGATCGAAGAAGGTGAACGCGAGCGCCACGCCGTGCACGGTATCGAGCACGACGAATCGGCGGTCGCGAATCCGTGTCACGAAATGGATCAAGCCGGTTTCAAATTGAGCGCGGCAGCCTTGCTTCACCGTGTAGGAAGTGGCGGGTGCGGCGCCGTCTGCCACCGTGTTGCGGCCCCCTGTCGCCAGCTGACCGTTTTCGATCCGGCTGCAATCGTCGGCGAAGAAGGAGTAATCGCCCTTGCCATCGTTCAACTGCATGCCTGAGAAATACTTGTTGGCAGTGCGGGCAAGCTCGTCACGAGAGACGCGCTGTGCGGGCGGAATCTCTTCGAGAAATAGCGGATCGGGGCCGCCCAGCTTTTCGAAGGCCTCAGCGCCGGTATCGGCAGGACGCGACGGGTTCATGCCGGTGCGGATTACGATGGTTTCGATTTCGGCGATCTGCTTGTCTTCGATATTCAGGCGGAGAACCAGGCTCACGGGATTGCCGGCCTCACGCATCGTCCCGAAGAAGACGACCTGTCCGACGACGGGATCGTCCATATAGAATTTGTAGCTGCCTCTTGCGGTCGCGGTGCGCCAGAAACCGTCGCCGAGATCAAGCCTTTGGCCATCCTCGGTGAACTTGACGTTTTTCTTCAGCGGCAGGTGAGACGGATCGTGCGCGACAACTGCGTCGAGGTATTGATCGACGAATCCGTTCAGGCACGCGCTATCGCAAGGACTCGAGGACGCCGCATTCGATTCAGGAGAAAGTGCTCCCAGCGCCTCTGAATCACTGAATCCCAAAAGCAGCGCAAGAACCGCTAGCACTGTAATAATTGCACGCTTGGATTTCATAGTTCCTCAGTCCAGATCAGGCTCACCACTGCGGCTGATCGGATCGGCAGTCTTCCCAGGAACTCCATCCGGAGCACATCCCGTAAATTCCCTGAGTAAGCGCCGCTTCGATTTCGTGCAACTGGCCGCCGCGGACCTTGAACACCTCGGCGATTTCCCAAGTGAACGGCGTCGTCGGACCTGCCGTCACGCTTTGGCCCGTAGGCGTTTGAAACGTGCGGGTAGCGCCGGCGCTGTGGTCGAAAAAGCCCAACGCGAAGACAACTCCGCGCTGCTCGTCCACCACGGGATAGCGGCGATCGTGAATCCACGTGACGAAGTGCAGCAGGCCCGAGCGGAACTGGTCTTTGCACGACCACCCGGCGGAATACATCGTGGGGTTGGTCGCGGGATCGTATTTAGGCGATGGAGCGGGACGCGGCTGGCCAGAAGCGGTGAGTCCCGGCATGGGATTGAGATTGTTGGTGGTCTGCATTCCGTTTTCGAGGCGGTTGCAATCGTCGGCGAAAAAGGAGTAATCGCCTTTGCCGTCATCTTGCTCCATCGCGGAAAAATATTTGTTGGCGGTCTTGATCAGCTCGAGGCGCGAAACGCGTTCGCCCGGCAGAAGGTCTTCCAAGAACGCGGGGCGAGGAGCGCCCCTCTTTTCAAGACTGGCGGCGCCGCCCTGCGCCATCGTTCCGCGGCAAACGATCGTCTCAATCTCGGAAATTTTCTGGTTTTCGATCTTAAGACGCAGCGCGAGAATGACGGGCTGGCCCGCTTCCTGCATCGTTCCGATGAAACCCACCTGACCGGCGTTCGTATCGTCGACGTAGAACTTGTATCCACCGCGCGCAGTGGCCGTTCTCCAGAAACCGTCGCCCAGCTCCAGATGTGCTCCATTTTCGGTGAACTTGACGAGCTTGGCGAGCTGCAGTCGCGATGGATCGTGCGCGACCACGGCGTCTAGATATTGATTGACGAAGCCCTCTAGGCAAGCCCGGTCGCAACCGCTCGACATCGCGTTGCCCGCTTGATTCCCGGGCGCTCGCTCGGCGAATGACGCGCCGATGATGATGACCGCGCACAATGCTCCGATCACGCCTACGAGATGTTTTCTGTGCATTCCGCCCCCCTGCGATCAACAGTGCGCCGAGTGTATATCAAAACGGGTGCAACGTCCGCAACCGATCGAAATCGAGTCTCGTGCAGCGCATGAATCGCCGCGCAGCCGAGCGCTTTACTGCGAGACGGTGGTGATCTCTACCACATTTCTAGCGAGGAGTTTGAACCGGATGTTCGGAGGTGCTTTCGGTCGCTTGGCTAAGGGCGACGAGCGAATACAAATACAGCAGAATGCCCGCGGCCACGAGCGGGCAGCCGATCAGCAGGAAGGCAACGAACGCGAGCGGATGCGTCCAGAGCAGCGTGAGCATCTGGATGATCAATCCCACGCCCACCAGGATTCCCGACCAGCGAATGCGGCGTTCGATAAAGTTTCCGGCCATATTAGTTCGACGGCTTCCAGAAAGTTGCGTCTTTCAGCGTGTCCACATCGTGAACGATATCGTGGCAATCGCTCGACATACAGGAAAGTTTATTGGCGGCCACGAGCGCCAGCATGTTCGGGTCCTTCAAATGGTGCGACGCCTCTTCATAGGAGCGCGCGCCGGCGTGGCAGTGCAGGCACTCGCGATTGTTGTAAGGTGTATAGAGCTTGATATCAGCCGGTTTCGGCACGGTGCCGAGGTATTGCACCCGGACGTGGTGTACTCCCCGCCATTTCGCGCGATAGTCGCCGAACATCGTGTAATCGGTGTGGCAGGTGAAGCAGGCGTGATCGCGAGGCACGCGGTTGTTCTGGAAATGCACGGCGGGAATGTAGCTCTTGTCATCCACGTACAGGCTCTGCCCGAAATCGTGCATTACATGGCAGGAGAGACAAAACTGAGTCCTCGTGGATCGTTCCATGTGCTCGTTCGCACCCGCCCACATCGCGAGCGCCGGCAGGATGCACAGAGCAACGAACGCAAGCATCTTGCCACCACGCGCACGCGTAAGCTCCGCTCTCGCGGACATCAGCAATGCAAGAACTACTACGATCGCGGTGAAGAAGATCAGAATCAGCGACGTTCTGTCCATGGGAGTGGAGCTGCTCCGTTTCGATCAGACGCGGCGGGCCCTAGCCCGGCGCAACCTTGCGGCTGACTAACTCGATGGACTGCCCGAGGGTCATTGCTTGGCAAATGAGCGGCAGTAGGCGACAAGCTGCTTGACCATGTCGGCGCCCAATTCTTTTTGAAAGCCGTCCATGTCTTTGCCTTTTCCCTCGGAGACGTCTTTGATCAACTCGGCGTCACTCATCTTCTGGATCTCGGCCGACCGCAAATCCTTGGCTTTGACCTTCCGGCCCTTTGCTGTGTTTCCCGAGCCGTCTTTTGCATGGCACACAGCGCACTTGTCCAGATACACGTCCTGTGCACTTTTCTGAGGTGCCGGAGATGCGAGCGAAGAACGGCCTGTCCCTAAAACGAAAATAACGACGAAACATGCGGCAGCCGCGAGCAGCACAGTTCCCAAAACCCTCATGAATGGGTTCACCATTCCTCCAAACGATGTATTCTCCGCGCGCACCCGCTGCTCAGAAGTTGCGCGTCCATTTGATCGTTAGCAGGTTCGCACCGAAATTGTTCACGGGCACGATTTGCTGGCTGTAGTACGTGCGCTCAAGATCCACCGATAGGCGGCCCGCGATAGGGAAATCGTAGTAGCCGCTCCCGGTGATGAGCGGCCAGCTAACCGGGCCGTAAGCAGGCGGCTCGTTGTAATTTGCGGGTGCAGTGGCGGGAGGTACGCCGAAAATCGCGCCCACGCCGCTCGAACGGTCGAAGTTGCCCGTCAGGCGCAGACCGACGCGCTTGGCCGGCTTCAGCTCGATTCCTCCCTGCCAGACGCGGTTCAATTCCTGATCTCGCAGGAAGTCAGTCAGAGGAGCGGTGCCGCGCACGTAGTCGACGTTTCCCTGCGCAAAGAGGCTCTCGTAGCTAAACCCTCCGTAGACCGAGAGCCGGTCGCTGAGTGAGTATGACACAGTGATGGCGTTGGCGCGGACGTTGTTCTTGAAGTTCGTGGTGATGAGCCTGTCGTTGAGGATGTGAGCGTCGTCCTCGATCGAGATTTTTTCGGTCGGATTCACGCGGACGACGAAATGCGCGCCCTGCTCCGTGTGCGGAGTGATGGCCGTGTATTCCGCGCCGCTCGTCTGGCTGTGGAAGTCGCCCCGAATGCTGAATAGTTTCGACGGTTCGTAGCCCACGCTTATCTCGGGCCGGGCGATCTTCGTGCGCAACGTGATCGGAGCCTGCACGACCCCGTCCTGGAGCGATTCGACATCATATTTCATCAATTGGATGCCGGGACGAATGGTCAGCCCTTTGATCGGCGTGAAATCCATGCTGATATCAAGATCGCTCAGACCGTCGCGCCAGACCACGTCGGTCGCCTCGGTCGACACCGTTGTCGCGGGTGCCGGCGTAGTCACTTGGAAGAGGCTTTCGAAGTTGCCGATCGCGTTCGAGCTGAACCGGGAATAGCGGTAATCGACGTCGGCGCTCCACCAATCGAAAAAGTGGTACGTGAGGCCCTGACTGACGATATTGTCCGGCTCCCTCAGCATGGCGCTCCCGCTTTGCGTGAGCGTGTAGGGCTGCGTCGGCGTGCCCGCGCTGTTCGGAGCAGACCCATCGATCGCCTGATCGAGGGTGGCAGGTCCTTGATAACGGTAGAAGATATATCCGCCGCGCCACTCGAGTTTCTTGAGCGGCTTGCCAACGAACGAGAACTCGCTAATCGGCGTCGTGAGGCGCCGGAACTGCGACCATGACAGGCTCGTCAGAGGCACCGTCGCAGTCGTGTTCGGGTTAATGCTGGTCCCAATCAGTCCCGGCACCGTAAAGCCCAAACCGTCCGTGAGGCCAACACTCAA
Source organism: Candidatus Acidiferrales bacterium (assembly GCA_035622875.1). Lineage (GTDB taxonomy): Bacteria > Acidobacteriota > Terriglobia > Acidiferrales > UBA7541 > Palsa-295. Next base: position 106,017 of record DASPUN010000034.1, on the reverse strand, counting down.
GGGAACGGCGTTGTTCAAGCTCATATTTTCCGTGAACGTCTGGTAGCCAATGCTGTAGTGAAAGCTCCACGAGTGCCAAGTGTAATCGACGACGCCGCTAAAGCGATTCGTTTCGTCCGCGAGAGGCGCGAACAGATAGTAGGGATTCGCTCGGGCGAAGGTGCCCCAGTATCCAGGAGAATCGAGGAAATCGAGCGAGCGCGTTGTAAAAGTCGTTCCGTCGTCAGAAGTCCGGTAGTATTCGAAGGTGAATCGCAGATTGTTGGTGGCGTGTAGTGTGAAGTCTACGGAACCGAATTTCCGCACCGTTGCCCAGTCTTGATTGCTTGTTAGTCCCGCTGCAGTCTTGCCTGTGGGTGGCTTGAGCGCGGGTGCTACCGACACGATTGGAAGAACCGTGTTGTCATTCTGATTCCAGAAAAGATAGCTCTGCCTCCAATTGACGCGCAGATCGTAGAGCTTCTTCTTCGATACCGTGAATTGCGCCGACGGAAAGGGATCGCCGCCCAAATTGCTCAGCTGCAGTGAGAAGCTATCGGCAAACGGATTCTTCCCGTCCTGCGATTCTCCGAAAAGGCTGACGTCCATCACGCGAAAGCCGCGTCCGAGATCGAACAACTCGCGAAACTCGGGCGGTGCTAGGTGAGAGTCGGGAGTTATGCCCGCGGGGTAATAAAGAGTTTCGAAGCGGTAGCCGCCCGTCACCGAACCCTGCAGATTGAAGTCGCCGAGGGTTAGGGGCGCTGTCTCAGAATCATCCTGCGCCGCCGCGATCGGGGCCAGTGCCACGAGCGCCAGGGCGATGATCAAGAAACGATGTCGTGGCCTCATGATGACTTCCCTCACCGCAAATAATTCGGATCGAAGTTCGAGCCGTGAATCGTCACATGGCAACGGATGCATTCGCCGCTCGCCTGGAAACCAAGCCGCGAGTGCGGCACCTGTGCCTGCGTATGGAAACCGGTGTGGCACTGGAGGCAGAGCTGCCGGCCCTCGCGCCGAACCAGCAAGAAATTGTTGGTGCTTCCATGCGGATTGTGGCAAGTGACGCAGCCTTCCACTTTCACCGCCGGATGCTCATAAACGAACGGGCCGCGCTTTTCCACGTGGCAGTTGACGCAAGTCTCTGACCCCAGCTTCTTCAGGCTCGCGGCATTCAGAGTGCCGTGCGGATTGTGGCAGTCCGTGCACTTCATCAGGCCTTCGGGAACGCGATGGTGTTCGGGAAGCGCGAAGTCAGCCTGAATCGTCCGGTGGCAGCTAAAACAGGCCTCGGGCTCGGGCATCTTGAGCAGACTGTTGTGCAGCCAGCGAACCTCGTCGGCCACCTTTGGGACGTCGAAGAAATAGTGCTGCGGGTAGCTGAGATCGCCTTTGCTTTGATCTTTAACCTCATCCACCAAGTGCGCGGCATGGCACTGATTGCACGAGAGTCCGTGGCCCGCGTGCGTCGACTGCGCGAAGAAGTCCTGCTGCTTGCTGCTGGTGTGGCAGGTGAGGCAGCGCGCGGCGTTTTCTTCCGGCGACCCTTTGAAAACGAACACTGGGTATTTCTTTAGCGCCGCGGCGATTTCAGCATCGTCTCCATGAGCAGCCTGTACGGCGTCGGAGTGGGCCTTGCCCGGACCGTGGCAGGTTTCGCAGCCCTGAATGTATTCCTTGCCGGGAAACGTCAGCTTCGAGTGGCTGGTTTTCTGGAACTCGATGACTTCGGCTTTATGGCAAGATCGGCAGCGATCAGTACCGACGAACTCCGTTGGCTCGGCGTCGAATTCGGGAGGGCGGCTGGCGACGGAAGGGCCCTGCTGCGCATCCGGCATCTTCTGCGCAAGGCTGAAGCTCGGTGCAAACACGAGGCAGCTGGCGAGTACCAACAGCGGCCGGACGATCCTCTTCTGACCCACCAATTTCATGCGCGCACCGCTCCCGGAGAAAAATGCGTGCGAATGCTATTGGTTTCGACCAGATCCCGTCTGTGATGAGCGTCACACTCTAGCGCTAATCAGTGCATTAGCCAAGCAATGGATGTGCCAGTTTCGCGTGCACAGACCCACACCACAGCTTTCTCGGCATGCCGTGGCGTCGCGGGGCATGCTTCGAGAAAAAGGCAGGTTCTTTTCAATGATTGAACGGCAGAGCGCTTCAGAAGATTACAAAGGGTAGCCTACGACGAGGGGTCCTCCTTCCACCCGCTCGCTCATCTTGATACAAGACAACCGACGAAATTCCCAAAATGGTGCAGGGTAGACCCACCTGGCGCGTTCCGATTCGAATCTAGGCCTGATCGGCACTGATCTCGATGCGCCCCGGAAGGTTTCGCAGCTCGTTCTCTATGACTTCGAAACGAGCAACGGCCGCCTGAATCGCCGCAGCACCCTCTGCGCTGGCCCTACGAGCGTGATCGAGAGCGCGCTCGGCAATCCGGATCACTTCCCGCAGTGTCTGTCGAATCTCGACTTCCAACAGCCGGCGGCTCTCCTGCACGCGGTCGATCAGATCCGACTGCACGCGCGTGCTGTTCGTCTCCATCAGATGCTCCAAGAACTCATGCGCGTCGCGCTTGATCGAGAACAAAGCTCCGACGAGTCCAAGAAACGCATCTGCCATGTACCGCAGGGGAGACGCAGGCTGCGCGATCGTGATCAATCCCTCGAACCGGAAGCCTGACGGCACGCGGAAGCAAGTTTCGGAATCGAGCGCATGGGGCATGAGCGCAAGTTCGGGCACGCTCGTTTCCGAAAGTTTCTTCAGAAACCCGTTTCCGATTTCCACGAATCGCAATGCGACTCTCAAATATTCCTCTTCGGCACGCACCTGTTCCTGCTCAAGCCATGGCAGCACGCGCCTTTCGGAGATCATTTGCGCCGCACGCATCGCATCTCTGCGGAACTTTGGACCGAAGCGCGATCGAAGCCGCGCCAGCGAAGCGTCGAGCTCGGCGTTTGCTTGGGGCACCGCCTCTGCGATAAACGCTTTCCGCCGCGTGAGGAATGTATCTGACAGATGTTGCTCTTCTGCCGTAAACCGATAGCCCAACTCGCGCAGCGAGCGTTCTGCTTCCGAGATTGTCTGACCCAGCCTTTGGATGCGCCGTTCCGATTCCTCCAGCGGTCGCGCCAGTGCTTCTCTTTCTTCGGAAACAGTCGACAGTAGTTCTTCAGTGAATCTGCGCACGCCTCGCTCGCCCGCCGTGCTGACCAGGCTGCGTCCGGACTCTCGAACCAGATTCTCCAGCGCGCGAATCAAGCGGCCCCAATCCCGCTCCGGACCTCGGGCCTGCAGTTGGTCTTCGGCGCTGACTTCGTAGATTGACCCGACGGGCCGCCCCAGCCGCTTTTCCAAGGCCTGCTTGGTAAACGATTTTGCCATCTCGCGTTCGGAATCCGAAGTCCGGTCGGCCTTGTTCAGCACGATTATGAGGTTGCGGACGTGCTTTCCAACTTGCCCGGCCAACGCCAGTTCCTCGCCTGAGATCGGCGGATCCGCCCCCACAACGAAGATCGCCGCATCCACGTGCGGAACAAATGCCTGCGTTGCCGCCGTGTTTCCAGCGAAGATCGAACCGACACCCGGCGTGTCGACAAGGCACATCCCGCCGGAGAGCAGCGGACTCGGCACGAACACCTCCACACCTGCCACACCCTTGGTGTTCTCTGGATTGAATTCCTCGGAAACGTACTGTGTTAGTTCGTCAGGAGGTATCTCGAGCCAGTTTCCCCCGCGAAAGCGAACTCGCGCGCTTCTCGTGCGGCCCCACCGGACGACAGTCGGAACGGAAGTAACCGGCAGAATGCCAGTCGGAAGCACGCGGTCGCCCACGATGGCATCGAGCAGCGTTGATTTGCCTCGCTTGAACTGGCCCACGCAGACGACGTAGAAACGCCCCTCTGCGAGACGTTCGGCGAGACTCTTCGCTTCCTCGGCGATCCGATCTGAGCCCAATTCCCCTGCGATTTCGGCAAGGCGCCGGAGCGCGCCGCCCTGACCTGTCTCTTGCGGCGCTGCTCCGCCCGGACCCGCTTGATCGATCATCGAGACACACCGGCGGTGCGCCAGGAATCGCTGGAGGGCTTCACCCGCATCAGGTAATCGACTTGAACGACTTTCGTCTTGATCTGATCCCCGTGATGATATCGGGCGTCGGCTGCCAACTCGCACATCTTCACGATCGCACCCGGGAGGAGGCCGCTCAGACGCAGGATTTCTTCGCGAAATCCATCCAGGTCGAGCGCGTCCAGGCCAAAGCGGCGGATGCAGAGTTCGAGCAACGCACGCGCGGCGCTCTCCGGCAACTGCGCAACGTGGATGCGGTACTCGTCACTCCAGTAAAGACTCCAGGCGAATCCGATTTCGGCAGTCGAATACCCGAGGCCTGTTAAATAGACGGGGGTCTTGCAGCGGTACATGATCTCTTTCATCAACTTCGCGATCGCGAGCCCTGGCGGTGGAAACTGGTCGAGGAAGAATCGGTAGTCACGGCTCTTGATGGCGGAAAACAGCAGTCCGCGCAAGCGGAGAAAGGACTGATCTTTCAGCCAACGACGCAGCGTGACCTCTGATGCGCCGTTTGCGTGTACCCTGCGGCGTATGAAAGGATCCCCGGCGGAGTACAGATTGCCAACGAAGTGCGAGACCAATTCCCGACCGCTCGCCGAGCCTGACCAACAGATGCATCGCCGGCGAATCGCTTCCGGGAGCCGGGCGATCGCGCTTCGAAGCAGCGTCGTCTTTCCCGAGTCAGGCGGTCCCCAGATCAGTTGACTCGACCGTTTCTCGATCGCGGCGCACAGGCGCTGCAACTCTGCCTTGCGTCCAAGGAGTATTTCGAGGCTGGTATCTTGCGTCATGCCAAACTGCGGGCAAGCGGAAGTGTCCACTGCTTTCAGCCCGAGCGCGCACCTTCTTGATGTACGTACTTGACGACTTCGACCTCAGACATCGCAACCAGACCTTCATCGACCATTTCGTCCAAGAAAGGCAGCAGCTCTTGAATCTTTTCCTCCGAATCGACAACGCTGACCATTAGCGGCGCCTCGTGCGAAAAGGAAAGAAGGTGAGCGCGGTGGATCAGCGTGCTCGCACCGTATCCGGCGATCCCGCGGAGCACCGTAGCGCCGGCAATATCCAGCTCGCGGCATTTTTCGACGATAGCGCGATAGAGCGGCTGATTCCTCCACTTATCGTCCTCGCCAAAGTAGATACGCAGCATCTTGGCCCTGCCGGCGAGCTTCATGGCCGTTGCTCCTTGCGCCGCTCGGTGACCGTCACGTTGTGTGTGTACTTGATGATATCCACGTCGGAGAGCACAACCAATCCTTGCTGCACCATTTCGTCCAGGATCGGCGAATAGGCTCGAAGCTTTTCCTCGGTATCGACGGCGGAAAGCATGATCGGGCGGTCGTGTGAAAGGTGCAGCGCGCTGTCCCGGTGGATGCGCCGGTTCGCACCGTAACCGAGGATTCCCTGATAAACAGTCACTCCTGCAATGTCGTTTGCCCGCATGCTTTCGACCAGCGCCTGATAGAGCGGCTTATCGCGCCACTTGTCGTTCTCTCCCACGAAGATCCGCATCAGCTTCGCTTTGCCCTCACGCCGAATCGCTGGCACTGCTTCTTTCGGGGATTTTTTCTTTGATGATTCCGTTTCGGCGGGCTTCGCAATCATCGTGTCCTGAATTTCGATCAAGCCGGTGCCTGCTAGTTCGCGGAGCTTGGGCAAAAGCTCCTCCACTTTCTCCGGAGTTTCGATGAATTCGATCTTGATCGGGAGATCTTCCGTCAAACGCTCGATCCGAGTCGTATGAAGGTGATGGTCCGCGCCAAATCCCGCAATTCCGCGAACCACGTTCGCGCCCGAAACGCCCCGATAAAAGAGGAAGTCCAGAATTGCCGAATACACAGACTGCCCGTGATACTTGTGGTCTTCACCGACATAGATCATCACTTTCTTAGCTGGCCCCGCCATCAGCATGCGTCTCTCCGGATCGTGCGTCTTAGGTGATCGTTCTTCCTGCCACCGTTCCCAACCATACACAGATGAAGCCGACGACTACGCTCAACGCTACGTTGAGTCCGGCCATAAACAACTCACCGTCTTGAATGCTGCGAAACGTCTCGTACTCAAAGGTCGAGAACGTTGTGTACGCGCCGATAAATCCCACCGGAATCAAATATCGCCAATTCGGGCTCCAGTGAGTTCTTTCGGCGAGCAGCGTGAGAATGAATCCGATCAAGAAGGATCCCGTGCAGTTAATCACAAAAGTTCCGTACGGGAAACGCGTCCCCATACGGTTGCTGATGTACGCTCCCAGCCAAAATCGAGCGATTGCGCCGATGAACCCCCCGATACCCACGACCATGTACTTGCCCATGAGGAGCTACTCTGGATCTCCTTTCGCTGCATGACCAACGCCCTCTCGATCCACTTTACGAACGTACTGGTCGAACTCTGCTACAAGTCCGCACAGATTCTCTACGATTTCACTCAACTCCGCAGCCGCCGCTTCCGGCACCTCACCATAGCCGCGCATGTACCGAGGTTTCAACTCCTCAACCGCAATATCGATGGAGCCCAGCGCGACATGAATCGCATGCAAGGCGTGAATCGACGCTCCCTCCCTGCGTATGCCTTGGCCCTCCAGCACGCGCACGAGTTTTGATCGAAGGCGCGCAACATAGTCTTGAATCGTTTCACGCTGTTGTGAAGTGACCTCGCCCTCATATCGCGGAAATGCCGCCTGGGATTCCGAAGCGTTCAGGATCCCCTCGATCTCGCACAGAAGTCTATCGATGTACGCAAATGTCACTCGCAAGCGCCGCGCCTGATACTCGTTCAAACGCGCTGCACCCGATGATGAGCCGGGTTTCTCGCCTTTCATCGCACGACCATCACCGGACAATGAGCGTAACGTAGCACTTTCTCGGCTGTCGACCCCACGATCATCTTTTCGAACCGTGACCGCCCGCGTTGCCCCAAAACGATCAGGTCGATCTGATCCATTTGCGCGCGGTGTACGATTTGCTCGACTGGATGTCCCACGGCGATGGCTGTTTCGCATTCAATTTCGAGCGAACGCGCTTTCTCGGTCAAACTCTTGAACTGTTGCTCGAAATGCTCGCGGGCGTCGTCCAGCATCGCGTCAAGTTCAACCATCGTCGCGGGTTCGGGCGGACGCGCGACCGCAAAGACTAGCACCTTGCAATCCACAGACTGCGCCAGCGAAAACGCTACCTCAGCGGCCTTTTCCGCCTGCTTCGAGCCATCGTAGCCGATCATGATCTTTCGGAAGTGGGGATTCTGTCTTCTCCTTGGCATTGTGCTCTCCTGACTCAATCCGCGTTCACAGTTTGCTGGGCCGCGCCGGCAGCTGCCGGCTCACTCGTACTTTCTTTCTTAGGCAACAGGTGCCGTGGCATCACCCAAGCGTTCGCAAACATCGTCGGAATGACCGCGCTTCCAATCACCGTCGCGACGATGTGCGAGTACTGTGTCTGATCGATGATGCCGTGCGAAAGTCCGAAAAGCGCGGAGATGGTGCCGAAGGTCAGACCCGTTGACATCATCAGCGTGTAATAAAGGCCTTCCTCCTTCTGATATTTGAATGCTCTCACGGTCGGAAACAGCCCGACGATCTTCGAAACCATTTTCGCCGCAAAAAGAGCGACGAAAACGAGAGGCGCGGCTCTGAGCGCAGCCACCGAAACAAACGAGCCGGCGCGGATGAAGTAAAAGGGAGTGAGCAGCCCGAAGGTCAGCGTTCGCAGGCGGCGAATCAAGACGTGGTCCTTACCGACTGTGCCGGCAAGCACCATCCCGATGATGTAAGCAGGCAGCACCGCTTCGCTTCCTGACCAGACCGCCAGGCCGCCCATCGCGAAAAGCAGAAACAAGAGGTATTTGGCCTCGAGTTCCGATACGCGACCGCCGTAGTGTTTGAAGAAGCGCGGCGTAATGAACGGCAAAGTCAGAAAGACGACGACGCTAGCGACGACGAAAATCAGCGTCCGGAACGTGAACGGCGAGAAAATCAATCCAAGCGCAATCACCGTTCCCAGATCGTTGACGAAACAAGCGGCGAGAATGGCTTTCCCGAATTCCGTGACGTTGAAACCCAGCTCCAGCATCACGGCGTACACAACGGCTACCGAAGTGGTCGATAGCGCCACGCCGGCTAGCCAGCTCGAGCGAACGCTCCAGTGCAGAACGTAGTGGGCAACCGCGGTGCAGCCCAAAAACGGCCCGAAGAAACCGACCATTCCGACGACGGTGGCTTCTTTCCATTTCAAGCGAAAGATCTGAGGGTCAAGCTCCGCCCCGGCGAGGAATGTCAGCACAATGGCGCCGGTTCCTGCGAGAAACGTAATCCACTGAGAGTTTCCTCCCAGGCTCGTCGCGCCGAAAAGCGCACCGATGATCAACTGCGCTACGGTTCCAACTACGATCTCCGTGAGCGCCGTCGAAATCTTGAACCAGATGGCAAACAGAGTGGCGATGAGAGCTAATCCCACCCAGACAGAGGCCAGTACCCAGACATTTTGCATGTCAAACCTCGCTCCATTTACACGATCGTTGCCGGCGACATGACTCCGCGACAAGATCGCTGTCAGGAGTCATCATCTGCCCCGGCGATAGGTGGGACAGCAGTTAAGGGCCGAACTCCATGGCCTCTAGGAAAATGATACTTGAGCCGCGAGGAATGTCAACGCCGGGAATCGTGCCGGTTGCAATGCGGCGGCGCTACTCGGGCAACTCGATTCCCAGCGGGACGGCCTGCTTGTGCAGCTCGTCCAGGTTGACCTGCACCTTTTCCTTCCATGCCGCGATTGTCTGGCACAGGTCGAAATACATCTTCGATACCCGGCCGCGAATATCGAGAAGCATCTGGTCTCGCACGTTTTCAATCTCACACAGAGCGCCGTGCCGGACTGTTTCGGTGGCGCTGCGCGCTTCGCTGAATTCGTTTGCCAGCGCTGCCAGAGCGTCGTCGAAAGATTTCAAGCTGAACGTATACACGCTCAGGAAGCGGTTCACTTTCGATTGCAGTGCCGGAATCGGACCGTCTTTTAGTTTTTCAAATCGGCGCCGCTCCTTCTTGACGATCTTTCGAGCGCGCAGGAACCAGCGACGCGTGATCGCTCTTTCCAGGTCGTGGCGCCGCGGAAAGATCCAGCTCCACCAGTGCTTGGGCGGCAGCTCCGCGAGCACGGCCGATTCTTCCTGGATCAGCTGCGATTCGAGCGCACTCAAGTAGTCCGGGAAATGCCGCAGAAACTGCTTCAGGCTCTCCGTCTGTTTCCTCTCGATTTCTTCAAGCTCGGTGCGCACAGCGGATTCAACCTCGCCGCGGGCGGATTCGAACTTTGCCTGATATTGCGATTCCAGCTCCAGAATTTCGGCTTTCGATTCCGCAGCCGCAATCTCGACCGCAGATCGCGCGCCTCCGAGAGTCGCTTCGTATCTTTCGTAAGCCCTGCTGAACGGAGCCATTCGCGACTTATGGGCAAGCCCGCGCCCCGCAATCGCTCCCGCCATCGCGCCGACCAAGAGCCCGGCGCCAGCGCCCAATGGCCCGACGACCGCGCCGAGACCGCCTCCGACCTTTGCGCCGAGAAATGCGCCGGTGCCGACACTCGCGACGTCCATTGCGACGTGTTTCACTGCGCGTTCGATCGGAGTCTTCTTGTCGAAAAGCAGCTCCAGCTCTCGCCAGGCCGAGCGGACCAGCGTGCCCAGCGGAATATGCAGGCCGGGATCGAATCCCTCGTGAACGACGCTCAGCGCGTCCTTCGACGCCGTGGTGATCGCATCGTGATTGAAGTCGGAAAGGCCGCGTACCATTTCTCGCTTGCCGTTCGAGGCGGTGTGAATATGGGCAAGTGCCTGCTTTGCGCTCGCGAGCGACCCTTTGCCGTTGGTCACCTCGATGGGCGCGCCGTCCACGAGCCAGTGCCAGCCCGCCTGATCAGCGTGGAGTCGAACATCGTGGCCGGCTTTCTCAAGCGCCAGAGCTGCCTGTTGTTCGGCAACGTAATCTTCCAATCGCTGCATCCACGCTTGCGCGCTCGCACCGGAAACATCGTGAAAATTGGCCCGGATGTAGTCGTTGACGGAATTTACGCTGCGAAGCTGCTCGACGGTCGCGATCTGAATTGTGTGCAAGACTTGCGGATCGATGCTCGCAAGCGTCGCGGACGCGGCGAACGCAGCTGCGCCAGTCGGAACCGCGTCTGTCGCTGCCGCTGATTCTTTCGCCCTCGCCCGCTTCGACGAACTCCGATTGCGCTTCTCGCTGCCGCTTTGATTCGCAGCGTCAGCAGGCACAGCCTTCCACGAGAGCTGGCTCGAAGGCAGAAGAAGCGCGCGTGACCATCGGAAGCGCGTCTGCCAGAGCCAGATGCGCCACCAAACATAGGCGACGGCGCAGACGGCGATGCCGATCCAGATCGCCTCGACCGGTCGCATCCCCTGCCTCCCGAACGGCGAAAGTGCGGTGAAAGCCTGAATTGTCACTGAATTGCGCGAACGACCCCTGATTCAATTGGAGAGCAGCGGTCCGACTGCGTAAATGGTACGGCGGGACAGTGTGTTGGATTTCGCAAGGACGAAACTAATGGAAAGATGCAAGCGAGCACAGTTGCCCGCCGTTTGAGCGCATTGAAAGCGCCATAAGAAAGGCTGCGCGCCCGCTTTCTCAGTCCATTGGCTTCGCCGTTATTTCGTGGAAGCCGGTTCGACGATGATCTGGCCGTAGACCCACGGGTGGTCCTTGCAGATGTAGTCGTAGGTGCCGGGCTTGTCGAACTTCACCTGGCCGATATCGAGAGGCTGCAACGGTCCAGTGGTCCACGAGCCGTCGACGGCGACGATCGTGTGCGTCATCGTGCCGTTGTTTCTCCAACTGACCGTTGTGCCGGCCTTGACTCTCGCGCGATAGGGGTTGAACGCGTATTCGTCGGAGAGGAAGTGCGCGCCAGAAAGGCCCATGTCTCGAGCCAGTGTGGTGGTTTCGATGTCGGCGGTGTCGACGATCGCGCCGGAGAAATCGTCCTGAAGCGAAACGCTAGGTGCGGGAGCGCTGGGAGCAGGACGCTGCGGAAGCGTTCCGCCCAGCTTAAACGCCCACACGTTGCCGCCGACGATCGTGGCGATGTACTGCTCGCCGCCGGTTTCAAATGAGATCGGCGGGCTTCCTCCGGCAGCACCCGTTTGAAACTTCCAGAGAGGTGATCCTGTCGCGGCATCGTACGCTTCGATGTTGCCGTCGCCGGGCATCTGGAAGACGAGACCTCCGCCAGTTGCGAGCGCGCCGCTCGGGCGCTCTGTTCCGCGGAATTCCTTCGTCCACGCGATTCTGTCCGTGCGCGTGTCGATCGCGGCGAGGACGCCGTAGCCCAACTTGCTCAGCCCCGGCACGCGGTTGCTGAACGTGAGGCTGAAAAAGTCCGGATCCTCGGCGCGCCGGAACCACTGAAGCGCCGCGTTACCGGTGGCGTAGAAGAATTGCGTCTGCGGATCGAACGCCATCGGCGTGGCGCGCATGCCGTAAACCGGCGCCAGCACGTTCGGCTTCTGCGTGGACGCAGGAGTGAAGAAGCAGCCCAGCTCGAAGCCCTTCGGCAGCGACTGCGTTTTCCAGTAGTCACAATCCGGCAGGACGGGCTGCCCGCCCACAGGGTACGGCTGCGTGGCCGAAGTTTTCTGGAACGCGTCCTGCTGCACGCGGCGCTCTTCGATGCGCCCGAGCGGTTTGCCGGTCGTGCGATCGAGCATGAAGAGATACCCGTCGGTGCGCATCGCGGCGATCGCCTTGCGAGTTTGTCCGTTCACTTGCGCATCAAACAGCACCGGCGCTTCGGCGACGTCGGCTTCCCAGATATCGTGATGGACGATCTGGTAATGCCAGCGAAGCTTTCCGGTCTTCGGGTCCAGAGCGACAAGGCAGTCGGTGTAGAGATTATCGCCCGGGCGATTTTCGCCGCCGTATTGCGGCACGGCGTTGCCGGTCGCGTAGTAGATCAGGTCCAGGTCAGGATCCTTCGCTCCGACAAGCCAAACGGCGCCGCCGCCGTGCTTCCACGCGTTATTACTTTTCGGCCAGGTCTCGAAGCCCGGATCTCCCGGCGAGGGAATCACGAAGAAGCGCCAGACTTCGTGGCCGGTCTTTGCGTCGACTCCGACGATCTGGCCTCGATATCCGTAGTCCGCGGTCGTACCGAGGGAAACGACGCCATCGGAGTACAGCGGCGCACCCGATGGCCTTCCGGTCGGCTCGCCTGACGGCGCCGCGATGCTGACTTTCCAGACGAACTCGCCGGTCTGCTCGCGAAGCGCCATCATAGCCGTATCCGAAAGGCCGACGAACACGAGGCCCTCGCCAACTGCCACGCCTTCTGCATCGGGCGAGCCCGGAGGGCCAAACAGTCCGCCCTCGCCGGCCGCCGTGCGGTATTTCCACGTGACTTGTCCCGTGCTGATGTTCACCGCGTAAACGAACGGCGGCGCAGTGAAAATCATCAGCCCGTTGTCGATCAGGGGCATCGCGCGAGACCTCGGAGGCGGAGCGATCTTCTCCGAAATCCACGCTGCGCCCAATTTCGCGACGTTCTCCTTATTGATCTGCGCGAGCGAGGAATAGCGCTCGTTGCCCGCGTCGCCGCCGACCGTCGACCACTGCGCTGCGGCTCGCTGCGCCATACACGCAAGGCCCACGACCAGCAGCGCGACGCATGCAATCCCGCGCACCGCTGGCTTGCGATCGCGTTGATACGTTTTCTTTGATGGCATCGTCTCGATCTCCAATTTGAACTCTTTTCTCGCTGCGCCGATCTTACGCCCAGTCGTCAATCTTGACTCCGCGACGCAGGCCAAAATCCGTGACGAACCACGTGGTTTGAATCTTGCCGCCGGTGACGACCACGCGAATCGCGCCCGGGTTAATGAACGGCTTGATGAGCGTATCTTCGGGCAGCTTCCTCCAGCTTGCGTAGGGCTCGAGTCCCTGCAATGCGAACGGAACCGCAGTGCTTTGTATCACGCCGTTGCCCCAATACGAGCCTGCAGTCTTTTCGACGTTCTGCGCGAACCACTCGCTCAACTGTTCCTTTGTCCTGAACCCGTGCGTGTCCTTCAGCAGCGCCGCAACGGTAGGATCGAGCAGAATCGTCGCCGATGAGCCGGACGCGGTAAGCGAACGCATATAGTCTCGCATCAGGTGGTGCGTCGGGTAGAGGCTCTGGCTGCCGCCGACGCTCGAGATGCTCGTCCAGCCGATTCCGACCGAAACGACATTGTCGGTCGGCTTGAAGCCCATCTGGACGTGCAGAGGAGCCCATCCCTCGGGGAGATTCTCTTCGTTCTCGGCGAAGCACAGATTGTTGTACTGGAAATTGCTGCCGAGGCTTTCCCAGGCGTTCACGTTGTTTCGCAGATCGCCCAAGATTTTCGAGACGATCGTGTAGGCCCGGCCGACCACCGCATTCGTTCGATTGTAAGGACCCAGCGAATTCGTTCCGGAATTGAAATCGAGCTGTTTGCGGATCGGGCCGTTGATCACGACCATGTTGGCCATCGAGCTGGTCGAGTTGCCGAAAGGCGCTTGCGTCGCGAGCGCCAAGATTACCGGGAAATGCTCGGGCGAAGCTCCGGCCATCACCGCGCACATGGCCACTTTCTCTACGGTGAGCTGGCGCGCCCCGCCGGTGATGTCGATCGTCTTGATCACTTCGTCGGCTTTGCGGCTGGTGCCCTTCAGCATTTCGGTGACGCGCTTTTCGGTGGGAAGCTGGATCCAGTTGTAATCGGTCCAGCCATTGCCTTCGAACAGGCGGCGCAGATTTTCCTCCGTGTCGGGCGGAAGAAGGCGGGATTCGCTGACCTCGGCTGGCGATGCGCCTGATATTTTTTCCTCCGCGGTCAGGGGATCGGTCAGCGCCTTGACTACGGCGCTCATCAAGGGCTCGCCGCTGAGCATGTCCTTGCCGGTCACGTACCCGACGTCGACGGCTTTCGGCTGCCCGGTGAAAGGAAACGGCACAGCGACGTAGCGAACGGGCATGCCGTTGCTGAACTTGAAATTGTAGTCGATGGCGTAATGCACCACGTTGTTCGAGGCGATTCCGATGGCGGGAATCTTGAGCTGCGTCTGAATCTGTTTTGCCCAGCGGCTCACGGCCGCGCAGCACCCGTTTCAACCCGCGACGCCGACGATGGCTCCGTCGGCTTTGTTCGCAGTCATCTCTTTGATGATTGCGGGATCGAGGCCGAACATTCCGTCCGCCGTCACTTTCACGACGGTCTTGATGCCCGGGTAGCGCTGGGTGAGCCAGTCCGTCATTGCTGCGTAGAAATAGTTGCTGGCGTCCGGTCCTTCCCAGGACAGATTGATCATGTAGATCAGCTTGCCATCGAGCTTATCCAGTGGAGGAGCGAGAGGGACTCGAGGGGCCAGCTTGTTCGCTATGCCCGGATTCATCACCGTGATCAGGCCGTCGCCGGCTGCTCGCGGAGCCGGATGGGCTTTCGCAGACGCTCGCGCGTAGCCAGGAGAGGTGGCGACCAGCGCAGGGCTCGCTCCCAACATCGCCAGCATTTTTCTTCGATTCATGTTTTTCCTCCTATCGCCGCGACCGCCGACATCCGCGCGTTCGTGCCGCCGGGCGGAGCATACCGCCTGAAGCCGCGCCCGCGAAAACATTTCCCGCTCCCCGCGAGCCTGCCCATCGTATATAATCGCGGGCGGATTGTTGTCAACACATCATTGCGACAAACAACGACCCGCTGAGTGCGATTCCCCGGTCCGCGATTTCATCGCATTCCCGCGGCCCGTTCCTCTATACTCGGCGGGACGATTTCGCAGCAGCACACAAAGGGATTGAATGACGACCACTCCTGACGGCATGAGAGCGCTTCAGAGCAGCAAGCCACCGGAAGAACGCGCGCGAGGCGCCGCTCTCGCCGCTGCGCGGCATCGCCGCGAGCCTGCGCCGCACATCGACGCGCTGATCCGGCTCGTCTCGGTGCGCATCGTGCGCCTCTCGGAATTGATTCTGCGCATCGGCTCGCTCGCCTTCACCGACCGGTTCGGAATCAAAACCACCGAGCTGCGAATCCTGGTGATCCTCGGCGCGTATCAGCCGATCTCGGTGAACGAAGTCTCCCGCCGCACGCACATCGACAAGGCGTGGATCAGCCGCTCGCTGCGCGGCCTGCTGCGCCGCAAATTGATCACGAAAATCGCGCACCCGTCCGACAGCCGCGCCGCCTTGCTCTCGCTCACGAAAAAAGGCGAGGCGCTGCTGCGCGAGATCGCTCCGGTCGCGCAGGAATATCAGCGTCAGCTGCTGCAGGGGCAGCGGCCTCGGGACGTCGAGCGCGCGCTCGATCTGCTCTCGGCTCGCGCCGAAGCGATGTACGAAGACGCGATGCGCCAGAAGCCGAGCAAAAGGCGGCCCAGCTGAAGGTGGCTGCTACGAATCGATCTCGTCGCGCGATCACGGCAACGGTTTCGTAGCGCCGGCGTCTCGCCGGCGTTTTTCCGTGTCCGCTTGTTTGGCGCGATGTGGACCATCGTTCGCGAACGTTCGGCGGCGCAAGCCCATGTGGAGTGCGGCGGCCTGACCGCCGCAGGCGGGCTTGCCGCCGCTGTATTTCGCCGCGGTGAACTTGGGCAACGCGAGCGAGGCTCGCGACAATCGCGCTGGTGGCTCGTGCGGGGAGCACGTCCCGGCGAGCCGGGACGGCAAACAGCGGCGCTCGCGCGCCCCACTCCACAGGCCTCGTCCGATTGGCCGAGCCTCTCGGCAGCCCAAAGCCAGATGCCGTCACCCGCCGTTCAACTAAAACCGCCGGCTGGAGGCCGGCGCTACGAACCCTCGCGCCAAAGCAGTTGTTTTGACAACGAAGTCAACCCGGATTAGAATCGGCGCATCAAGAGAAGCGAGAATCACACGCAACCAGGGAGAACAACCATGGGCGAAAACGGCAAGCTGACGGTCCTCGATCCGCACGGGCAGCCCTCCGGCATTTTCGGACGGCGCCTCGACGCGACTTCCAATCCGCGCGCGATCCTCGATCCCTTCGAGCAGCCGAGCGGCGAAATCAAGCCGATGACCATGGCGCAGCGCCTCCGCTCGCTCGACGGCAAGACCGTCTACCTGGTCGAAACCGGATTCGGCGGCAGCTTCGAGTTCATGCAGGAGCTGCAAGACTGGTTCGCGAAAAATATGCCGCGCGTGAAGACCGTGATCCGCCACAAGCGCGGCACGATGTTCACCGACGATCCGCAGCTCTGGAACGAAATCAAATCGAGCGGCGGCGACGCGGTGATTCTCGGCGTCGGCGGTTGAGAGGCATGTTCGGCGAGTGTCGCCGATTACGCCACAACGCTGGAAGACGAGCACGGCATTCCGACCGCGCCGCTCGTCACCGCGCGGTTCGCCGATTTCGTCGAGCGCAACGCAAAAGCGCGCGGCACGCCGCTGCGCTTCGGCTTCCCTCCGTATCCCGTCGTCGGGATGTCGCGCGCTGCGCTGCGCAAATATATTGAAGGCAGCGATCCGATCACGCAGAAGCCGTTCATGGACGAAGTGATCGAGGCGCTCACCTCGCCGCTCAGCGAACGCGAAAAGCATCCCACGATCGTGCGCAAGCAGCGGCGTCCGCGCCTGCTGCCCGCCGACACGGGCGAAAATCTCTATCGCACATTCGTCGAAAACGGATGGACCGACGGCCTGCCGATCGTGCTGCCCACCGAAGAGCGCGTCGCCGAAATGCTCACCGGCACCGACCACGCGCCCAACGAAATCGTCGGCCGCATGATCATCACCACGCATCAGGAAAAAAACGACTACACGGTCGAAAAAGTGGCGGCGATCGCGGTGATGGCGGGAGCGCGGCCTGAACATTTCCCGGTGATCCTGGCGCTCGCGGCTTCGCAAGAGCCGTCGATGCCCAGCTCGACCACTTCGTGGGGCCGCATGATGATCGTCAACGGTCCGATCCGCAACGAAATCGGCATGAACTGCGGCACGGCGGCGCTCAGCCCGTTCAATCTCGCCAATTCCGTGATCGGCCGCGCCTGGACGCTGATGAGCATCAACTTCGGCGATGCCCGCGCGGGCGAAAACTTCATGGCCACCTTCGGCCACAATCTCAACTACAACAACATGTGCTGCGGCGAAAACGAGGAGCTGAGCGTCTTCGAGCCGTTCCACGTGCAGAAAGGCTTCCGCGCGGACGAAAGCGTCGTCAGCCTGTTCCGCGGATGGAACATGCTCAACTTCGGCATCGGCCCGGCGAAAGAGATGGCGCATGTGATCGCGACGTTTGGCGGGATGTACGGCGCGGTGACGTTCGTCGTCGATCCGCTGGTGGCGAAAAATCTGCGCGCCGAAGGCTTGGCGACCAAGCAGGAAGCCGCGAAGTGGATCGTCGAGAATTCGCACGTTCCCGCCGGGCACTACTGGGAAGGCGAGATGCAGTCGGCCATGGCCGCGGGACTGGCCGCGCAGGGCATCGAGCCGTTCGCGTCGTGGGCCAAGCTGCCCAAGGACGCGCTGCTCGCTCCGCGCCGCTCGCCCGACGACATCAATTTCATCGTCGTCGGCGGCGAGACCAATCCGATGTGGATCACCACGGACTTCTCGTACACGCGCAGCTTCTCGATCGACAAGTGGCGGCCGAAGTGCGGAATCCGTCGCGACGCCAAGCCGCTGCGCATGCCCGCGCCCGTCACCTGCAAGGACGGCACCTGCGGTTTACCCGCCGCTCACCTTGGCGAGCAGGTGGCGGGCTTGCCCGCCAAGGCGGGCATCCCCACCGCCGCGCCCAGCGCCGAGCCGGTGACGGCGTCGGATTGACGTCACGGCACTGAGCGCAACCGCGGAGCCGTAACAACCTCCGATTGAGCCCCGGAGCTAGCGGTCGTCATTCTGAGCGGAGTGACCGGACGCTTTTGCATTTCGTTCCGGTTTCACCGGAACGTCCGGCCACCGGAAAGGGCTCCCAGGTCGACGGCAAGTCGAGCCTGGGAGATCAGTCGAAGAACCCCTCTTCGCGTGCGACGTGGCTACGCGTTCAATCGAAGAGAGATCCTTCGACTCCGCCGCACGCCCGCAAACTACGCGGGAAACGCCAAACCGCGTGCGGCTCCGCTCAGGATGACGGCGACCTCCGGGGCACCGGGGCTAAAGCCCTGTCCTACGAGCAGGCTTTTCGCGGGGCTGAAGCCCCGCGCTTCCACCCGAGGAAATGCGGTCGGAACTGTTTGTAGGGGCACAGCATGCTGTGCCCGGCGCGAATGCTTGGCGCGGTGCCGCCCATCAATCGCCTGCGCCGCCATCGAACGAACCGAACGTAGCCCCGGATTCTTCAGCCCGGCACCGGGGCTAAAGCCCCTGATTTTTGTGTCCGCTATTCGCGGGGCTGAAGCCCCGCGCTTCCACCCGAGGAAATGCGGTCGGAACTGTTTGTAGGGGCACAGCATGCTGTGCCCGGCGCGAATGCTTGGCGCGGTCTTGACGATTCACCTCGCCGCGTCGTCCGGGACGAATGGCGCCGATCCCGCCAAGGAAGTTTGCCGGGCATAGCGGTGCTATGCCCCTACGAAGATATCTCGCAGCGTTCCCCCCGGTGGAAGCGTGGGCCTTTAGGCCCACGAAAATCCGGCTCAAAAATGTAGGGGCTTTAGCCCCGGCAAACGGCAAGAACTGGGCAGTTCGCCAGCCAGCCAAACCCTGGGGTTGGCTGGCTGGCGAACTAGACCCACCAGCACTCAAGCACCCTCGTTACGCTCCGGCTGGTCATCCAAGGGGAAGAAGAGCCGCGAGTTGTGCGGTCCGGCCTGGGTCCGCCAGAGTTCACCATCGAAGCGATCCAGGAGCGCTCGCGCTTTGGCCCAGCGGACGCCTGAACCCTGGACGAGGCTGTGCTTCGATTGGCCCGGGTGGCGGCGGATGGCGTCGGCGAGGCGTTCGACGTCGCTGTGCTCGGCGTCGATTTCCGGCGCATCGGTCACGACGAAATCGCCCACGACTGATCCCCCAGGCTCGACTCGCCGTCGACCTGGGAGCCCTTCCTTTGCGCTGGATTTGTCGCAGCATGTAGTCGGGGTTGACCGGGGCTAAAGCCCCAAAACTTTGCAAACGCTCGTATTCGCGGGCCTGAAGGCCCACGCTTCCACCGGGGGAGACAGAAGCGCTCACGAACAAGAAGAGAGATTCTTCGACTGCACGTCTGGACGTTCCGGCTTCACCGGAACCAAAAGCGAAAACGTCCGGCCACTTCGCTCAGAATGACGATGGCGCGCGGGCGGCGCTAGCGCCAGGCGTCGATCGAGACGCCTTTCTCCGGCATGAAATCGGTGGCGAACCACACGCTGGCCGTCTTGCCGCCGACCACGATCGAGCGGATGTTTCGCGGATTGTTGAACGGCTTGATGCGCGCATCGCCCGGGAGCTTTTTCCAGCTCGCGTAGGGCTCGAGCCCCTGCGTGCCGAGCGGACCGAGCATGCTCGACACGATCGAATTTCCCCAGTACGATTCGGCGGTCTTTTCGACGTTCTGCGAGAGCCACTCGCCGAGCTTTTCTTTGGCCGCGAAGCCCTGCACATCGTGCAGCAGCTCTGCGACCGACGGGTCCATCAGCAGCGTCGCACTCATTCCCGAAAGCGTGGACATGTAGTCGCGCATCAGGTTTTGCGGCGCGTAGTGCGACTCGACCCAGCCGGTGCTGTTGATGAAATTCCAGCCGGTGAACATCGTAACGACGCTGTCGCCGGGCTTGTGGCCCATCTGCACGTGCAGCGGCTGCCAGCCATCGGGCAGCGCTTCCTCGTTTTCGGCGATGCAGAGATTGTCGTAGCGCAGCGGATTGCTGAGCGACGCAAAGCCGGTGACGCCCTCGTCGTAACCCTGGATGATTTTGTGGATCAGCGTCATTGCGCGGCCGATCACGGAATTGGCGTCGTTGTTCGGGCCGAGCGCGCCGAGGCCGGAGTTCATGTCGATCTCTTTGCGGATCGGTCCGTTGACCACGATCATCTGCGCGATCGAAGTGGTCGAGTCCTGATACGGCACCATGCTCGAGAGCGCGAGAATCACAGGAAAATATTCCGGCTTCGCTCCCGCCATCACCGCGATCATCGCCACTTTTTCCACCGTGAACGGACGCTTGGTCCCGAACGTTCCCGCAGCGGATTTGATCACTTCATCCGGCTTGTGGCTCGTGCCTTTCAGCATCGCCGCCACGCGCTCTTCGGTGGGAATCACGACGGGATTGAAATCGGTCCAGCAGCGATCCTTGAACAGGCGCTGCAAATTATCTTCGGTGTCCGCGGCGAGCATCCTCGGCTCCGGCTGCGCTTCGGCGGGAACGCCGGACATTTTTTCTTCGTCGGTGAGCGGCTTGGTGAGGCCGTCGACGATCGCCTGCATCATCGGCTTGCCGCTGACGGTGTCTTTCCCTTCGACGTAGCCCTTCAGCACCGAGCGCGGCTGCCCGGAAAACGGAAACGGCACGCCGACGTAGCGAATCGGCATGCCCGTGTTGTATTTGAAATTCGCGCCGATGCCAAACGACACGACGTTGGAACCTGCAGCGGCGACGACGGGAATGTGATACTTCTGCTCGATCTCGCCCGCCTCGGAGCTCACGGCTCCGACGCAGCCGTGTCAACCGGCGACGCCGAGGACGACGCCGTCACCTTTGTTGTCGGCGATCTCCTTCCACAGCGCGGGATCGTCGGTGACGAAATTTCCTTTTTTGATTTTGATGACGATCTTGACGCCGGGCATGTGCTCGGCGAACCACTTCTGCATTTCCTCCTGAATGACGCCGCTCTGCCCCATGCCGCCCCAGTCGGTGTCGACGAGGTAGATCGTTTTGCCTTCGAGCGTGTCAAGGCGAGGCGCGAGAGGCACTCGCGTCGCAAGGTGCGCCGTGATGGCGGGATTCATCGAGTTGACCAGCCCGGCCGTCATCGCGGCCTTCGGCGGATTCTTCGCAGCCGCTCGCGCGTACGTCGGCGCATCGGCAACCAGCGCGGGGCTCGCGCCCAGCAGTGCCAGCATTTTTCGTCGATTCATGATTTACCTCCTCGACTCCGTTCGCGGAACTCGCCCAGAGTACACCAAAGCGCATTGTAGTTGTCAAGACAACATCTTGGCACAATGCACCGATAGGCTGTGTTTGGCAGGGCGTACTCCAGAGAGAGTGCCGTTGTTTTGACAACAACATTGCCAAAGGGCTAGAATCACCCAGGCTGCGGCAACACACACCGCCAGGCGCGCATCTTCGACGGATGGGAGGCGATTCCGATGGCAAACGTCGTGGGAGGACTTTCTTCGGCAGACGAAGCCGCGGTGCGGCTCGAAGTCCTGAACCCGCGCGGCGAAATTCCTCCGCCGCCGACCCGCGGCATCAATTCTCGAGTCTCGAGCCTCGACGGCAAGAAAATCGTGCTCGTCGACAACGGAAAATTCGGCGCCAACAATTTCCTCGATGCGCTCGCAGACATCCTGAAAGAAAAGTATCCGAAGGCGACCATCGTGATGTATCCCAAGCCCACCGCGCAAACGATCACGAACGTGCCGAAGTGGTATCCGACGGTCAAACAGCAGGGCGATCTCTTCGTTTTCGGTGTCGGTGATTGAGGGAGCTGCACGTGGTGGGGTTCCCACGACACGATCGAAATCGAGAAATCGGGCATGCCGGGCGTTTACTTCGCAACCAGCGAGTTCATTCACGATGCGAAATCGGCAGCGCGGGATAACGGCATGCCGGGCATCCGCATCCTCACGCTCCCGGCCGAAAAATATTACAGCGCGCGTTCGAACAAAGAAGAAGCGCAGCCGCTTGCTACCGGATGCTTCGAGGCAATGATCGACGCGCTCATTCGTCCGCTCACGACAGAAGAAGCAAATCCCTCGCCGATCGAGAAGCAGCGCGAAGACGGCAATATTCAAGTAAGCGGCGATGGTTTTCTCAGCGCGTTTGAGAAGGTGAACGAGCTGTTCCTCGCGAATCGCTGGGCGGACGGTTTGCCGATCGTCCCGCCAACGCGCGAGCTGGTCAACGCCATGGTTGCAGGCACAACGCGTTTGCCGCAGGAAGTGATCGGACAGGTCGCGCCAAAGAATGGCACCGCCACCGTCGAAAAGATCGCCGTCAACGCAGTGATGGCCGGAGCTAAGCCGGAATACTTTCCGGTCATCCTCGCGGCGATGGAAGGCTTCACCGATAAGAAATACGATTTGACGCACGTGCAAGCATCGACCGGCTCGTTCACGCCGGTGGTGATCGTCGACGGCCCGATCGCGGAGGAGCTGGGCTTCAATTCCGGCATCGGCATGCTGGGTCACGGCTGGCGGCCAAACAGCACCGTCGGCCGCGCGCTCAGGCTTTCGCTGCTCAATCTCGGCCAAACGTGGCCGCAGGTGAACGACATGGCGCTCACCGGGCGATTCGAGGCGTACACGTTCTTCACGTTCGCGGAAGATACGGTGCGGAGTCCGTGGGAGCCGTATCACGTGAGCCTGGGCTACAAGCCCGAGGACAGCACCGTCACGGTAGCCACGTCCGTGACCTCACCGCTGGTTTTCGGCGGCGGAGCCGTAATGCCGTGGACCGGGCAGGGCGTGATCGATTCCGTCATCGCGCGAATCCGAAGCGGCGGAGTCGTCTGGCCCCACGCCCAGACTTTCATTCTCGTGCTGCATCCCGACTGCGCGATCGATCTCGCAAAGCGCGGCTACACGCGAAAGAGTCTGCAAGAGCACTTGTACGAGCAAACCCGCGTGCCATACGAAAAGGTCGCCGGGCCCGTCTTCTTCGGCCACGACAACGAAGTTGATTTCATTCGCACATCGATCGCCGACGGCCGCATCCGCCCCGATCGTGCGCCGGTTTTTCTGGAAGCTCTCAAGCCGGGCGGGCGCATTCCGGTGGTGCAAAGCCCCGACGACTTCCACATTGTGGTAGCGGGCGGCTCGCCGGGGTATGATCTGCTCTTCAGTTACCCGGGTACGAACTGGGCAAATCAAACGAAGCGAATTTCGGGCGCCACGTTGACCAAGGACGGGCGAAGCTAAGCAAGTGGGTTTGGTCCTTCGCAGGCCGGGCGATTGCGGTTCGTCCGGCCGTGGGGACACCTGTGGAAACTCGCGCAGGCAGTCGCAAGTCTGTAAAATTGGATTAGGGCATGGAGCACGTCTTGGGATGGCAACATGACAACAACCACTGTTAACGCAACGGCGAAGCCCAAAGGGTTTCCGCTTCCGAGTTCACTGAAAGTCGTCGCAGGCACGGAGCGGGCGCAGGCCGCCTATCCGTACTACATGCAGTTCACCAAGGAAGACGACGACCGCTTCTGGTTTTACAACTCGATGCACTTCCCCGAGCCGATGTGCGTCTTCGACATGATCACGGCCGAAGCTGCCTACTGCGCGCTGGGTTCGGCCAACACGCGAGTGCACTCGCTCCCGACGACGCTTGGCATCGACTATCGGATCATCAACGGCCGCGTCTACATCGGCGGCAACGGCGTCACCGATCCCGCTGAAATTCAGAAGCGCACCGAAGAATTTCAAAAGCGCGCTTTCTTCTATTACGGCAATTGGGAGCGGCTTTTCGCGCAGTGGAAAGACAAGATGATGGGCCTGATTCGCCAGGCCGAAGCGTTTCCGAGGCTCGACCTCCCGGAATTCGAGCCGCTGCAACACGTTCACGCTGGCCGAGGCATCGCTTCCAATCACTACATCCTCGAGACGTACCAGAAAACCCTCGAAGGCTACTTCCGGATGTGGCATCACCACTTCGAGTTTCTGCTGCTCGGATACGGCGCCTACCTGACCTTCTTCGATTTCTGCAAGAAAGCGTTTCCGGAGATCAGCGATCAGACGGTCGCGCGGATGGTCGCCGGACTGGAAGCCGAAATTTTCCGTCCCGATGACGAGCTCCGCCGCCTCGCTAAATGCGCGATCGATCTGGGCATCGACAAAGAGTTCCACGAAGGCAGGTCGCCGGACGAAATTATCAATTCGCTCAAGCAGCTGGGCGCATCGGGCGAGGCGTGGCTCAGGGAGCTCGCGGTCTCGCGCGATCCGTGGTTCAACATCAACGTCGGCGACGGCTTTTATCACTATCACCGCGCGTGGAACGACGACCTCTCGATGCCTTTCGCCGCGCTCCCCGGCTACATCGCCAACGCGAAAAAGGGTGAGCGCCTCGAACGCCAGACCGACAAGCTCATGGAGGAGCGGAAGAAACTAATCGCGGACTATCGCGAGCTGCTCGAAACCGATGAAGAGCGCGCGGCCTACGATCAAATGATCGAATTGGCGCATCGCGTCTTCCCGTACGTCGAAGGACACAAATTCTATTGCGAACATTGGTACACGAATCTTTTCTTCAACAAGATTCGCGAATTCGGCTCGCTTCTCGCGAAGCACGGATTCTTCCCCGATGCCGAGGATGTGTTTCAACTGAGCCATTACGAGCTCGAAAGCGCGATCGTCGACCTGATGACTTCGTGGTCGAACGGCTCGCTGCCGCGAGGCCCGGAGCGCTGGCCCGCGATCGTGCGCGAGCGCAAAGCGGCCATCGCGGAATGGTCGAAGCACGAAACGCCGCCGGCGCTCGGCCCCGTACCCGACATCATCGACGATCCGGCCATCGTGATGCTCTGGGGCATCACGCGCGAAAATCTCGATACGTGGCTAAAGGCCGGCGAGATGCCGAATTCGAACGAGATTAAGGGTGTCGCCGCTTCGAATGGCATCGTCGAAGGAGTGGCTCGCGTAGTGAAAGCGGCTGAGGAGATCGATCGTCTCCACCATGGCGACATCCTCGTTTGCCAGGTCACGAATCCGAGCTGGGCGCCCGTGTTTCAGAAAATTTCGGCAGCCGTGTCCGACATCGGCGGCTCGATGAGCCACGCGGCGATCGTGGCGCGCGAATACGGCTTGCCCGCCGTGGTTGGCACCGGCACCGCGACGCAAAAGATCCGGGATGGTCAGCGCATCCGCGTTGATGGGGGGCGGGGCATCGTAACATTGCTCGATTAGGAGACCTTAGGCGTGCCTTCGTCCGACATCATCGGCTGGTTCGCAGACATCAGTCTGTCCGATCGCCCCACCGTGGGAGGCAAAGGCGGTTCGCTCGGCGAGCTGACGCGCGCGAACATTCCCGTGCCGCCGGGATTCGTCGTGCGCACAGCTGCATTCGAGCGTTTTCTCAGTGCGCTCGAGCGGGACGAGCCGATCCGATCGAAGGTCGAGGCCCTTGCCGCGCATGAACTCGAAAGAATTAGCGCGCTCTCGGAACATTTGCGCGCTCGCGTTGAAAGCGCTCCCCTGCCGGAAGATGTGAACTCCGAAATTCGCGCAGCGCACGCCGAGCTCAGCCGACGAAGCAACAACCCTCCCGTCGCGGTGCGTTCCTCCGCCACAACCGAAGACGCGGCCGACGCCAGCTTCGCGGGACTGCAGGACACCTATCTGTGGACCATCGGCGCGGAAGAAACGTTGAAGCGAGTGCGCTCCTGCTGGGCGAGCCTCTATTCGGTTCCCTCGATTGCCTACCGCCGTAAGCACGAGATGCCGGAAAGCGGCGTGGCGATGGCGGTCGTTGTTCAAGGAATGGTCAACGCGCGCAAGGCGGGGGTGATGTTCACTCGCAGCCCGCTCACGGGCGACAAATCGGTGGTCACGATCGAGGGAGCCTGGGGACTCGGCTCGGCGGTTGTGAGCGGCGAAGTCACGCCGGACCGCTTCGTCATCGCCAAGATCACCGGCGAAATTTCGGTGCGCGAGATTTCGAATAAGCACGTCCAGCATCTGCCTGCGCCTGAAGGCGGCGTGAGAGAAGTCGAAACTCCCGAGGAACTTCGGCAAGTTCCCTGCCTGAGCGACGAAGAGATTCGCGCGTTGAGGGAGATCGCTCGCAAAGTCGAGCGCCACTACGGCCGGCCGCAAGACATCGAGTGGGCCATCGATCAATTAGGTGAAATCCATCTGCTGCAGAGCCGGCCGGAAACGGTCTGGTCCTCGAAGGAGCGGGCGCCTGTCGCCAAGCCGACGGAGAATCCGCTGCAACACGTGATGAAAATTTTCGGAGGCCGCCGATGACTCTTACGGCCAAAGATGTGGCCGAAATCATGCGGCTGCTCGAACAATCGAGCTTCGACAGCCTCTCGCTCGAAATCGACGGCGTGAAGCTCAATCTGCAGCGCGGCTCAGCCGTGCCGGTGCACCAAGCGCCCGCCGCCGCAGCGCCTCAGCCGGCCGCGTCTCCACAGCCCGCGCCCACGCGAAAAACGAAACCGCCTTCCGAGCCCGGTCTTGCAGAAGTCGCCTCACCGCTGCTCGGAATTTTCTATCGCGCGCCGAAACCGGGCGAGCCGCCCTTCGTCGAGGTCGGGTCGAAGGTCAATGAAGAAACCGTCGTCGGCATCATCGAAGTGATGAAATTGATGAACTCCGTGCACGCGGGAGTGAAGGGCGAGGTGGTCGAGATATTAGCCGTGAACGGGACGCTAGTCGAATACGGTGAAGTGCTTTTGCGCGTGCGCCCGGAGGCCTAGCCATCGCCATTCGCCGCATCCTGATTGCGAACCGCGGGGAAATCGCCGCGCGCGTGATTCGCACTTGCAAGAGTCTTGGAATCGAGACGGTGCTGGCCGCGTCGGAAGCCGATCTGGATTCGCTGCCCGCTCGCGTCGCCGATCGCACCGTCTGCATCGGGCCGGGCCGTTCGTCCGAGAGCTACTTGCGGGTCGACACGATCGTGCAAGCGGCACTGGGCGTGCAAGCCGACGCGATTCATCCCGGCTACGGTTTTCTATCGGAGCGTTCCGCGCTCGCGCGGCTGTGCGAAGAAGAGCGCGTCATTTTCATCGGGCCGACGTCGGCGCAGATCGACGCCGTCGGCGACAAATTGCGTGCGCGCGAAGAAGCCGAAGCTGCCGGCGTGCCGACGGCGCCGGGCGGTCCCGTGGAGACGATTGGCGAAGCGATGATTCTGGGCCGCGAAATTGGCCCGCCGCTGCTGATCAAGGCGGTCGGCGGAGGCGGAGGCCGCGGCATGAAGCGCGTCGATCGGCTGGAAGATATCGCCGACGCGATGAAGCTCGCTGCAAGCGAGGCGGGCGCGGCGTTTGGTGATTCGCGCGTGTATCTGGAGCGATTCGTCGCGCGAGGCCGCCATGTGGAGGTCCAGATTCTCGGAGACGGTAAAGGAAACGTGGTACATCTCGGCGAGCGCGACTGTTCCGTCCAGCGCCGCTATCAGAAATTGATCGAGGAAACGCCGGCGCCGGGCCTTTCGCCGGAATTCCGCGCGCGAATCCATGCGGCAGCGGTGCGGTTTGCCGAGCGGCTCTCCTACCGCGGAGCGGGCACGGTCGAATTTCTGGTGGATTTGGAGCGGGACGCTTTCTACTTCCTCGAAATGAACGCGCGAATTCAGGTCGAGCATCCGATCACCGAGGCGGTGATGGGCGTCGATTTGGTGGCCGAGCAGATCGCGGTTGCCGACGGTCGCGGCCTGCGCCTGAAACAGAAACAGATCAAGAGAAACGGTTGCGCAATCGAATGCCGCATCAACGCCGAAGATCCGGCGCGCGATTTCCATCCGAGCCCCGGGACGGTTCGCACGGCGGTTTGGCCCTCAGGCGAGGGCGTGCGCGTTGATACGCATATCTTCTCGGGCGCTCGCGTTCCGCCGTTTTACGATTCGCTCATGGCCAAGATCATCGTTCACGCCGCCGATCGTCCCACGGTTCTCAAGCGCATGCGTGAAGCGCTGGCGGCAACTTACATCGAGGGCGTCGCCACAAACGTGGCGTTCCACGCCGAAGTATTGTCCGACGCCGAGTTTGAACGAGGCGGCGTCGACACTGGATTCTTGCCGCGGTTTCTGGAACGCCGGGGCGCGGCACAGCAGGTGACAGCGCATGGCTAACGTACAAATCGTCGAGACTTCCCTTCGCGATGGCAATCAGTGTCTCTGGTCGGCGCTCGGCGTTGACACGGCCAAGACGCTGACGGTCGCGCCCGTGATGGACCGCGTCGGCTTCAAGGCCATCGACTTCACGACCTCGACGCACATGGGCGTCGCGGTCCGCTACAAGAAAGAGGATCCCTGGGAGCGCATTCGGCTGATGGCCAAGGCCATGTCGAAGACGCCGTTGCAGTTTCTCTCCACCGGGTTTCGTTTCATTTCCTGGCAGACGGCCAGCCCCGAGTTCATGGGCCTCGCCTTCCAGACGCTCATCAAGAACGGGCTTCGCCGATTTGCGCTCGCCGATCCGATGAACGATGCCGATTCCAACGTCGCCTGCGCGCGCATGATCAAAGCCGCGGGCGGCCAATACGTGATCGGCGCGCTCGTTTTTACGCTGAGCCCGATTCACGACGACGCGCACTACGTCGCTCGCGCCCGCACGCTTGCGGAAAGCCCCGATGTTGATGCCGTGTACATCAAGGACCCGGGCGGCCTTTTGACGCCGCTCCGTGCGCGCACTTTGATCCCGGCAGTGAAGGCAGCGATCGGCAATAAGCCCCTCGAGCTTCATTCGCACTGCACGATCGGCGTCGGTGAGCTGACCTACATGGATGCGCCTGAGTGGGGCGTCAGCGCGGTTCAGTGCGCTTCAGGCGCTGCATCGGACGGCATCTCCAATCCGCCGTCGGAACGTGTGGTTTCAAATCTTCGCGCCCTCGGGCATCAGATCGATATCGACGACAAAGCTCTCGCCGAGGTGTGCCGCTATTTCACGCGGCTCGCAGAAGCCGAAGGGCTTCCCGCAGGCTGCCCTCAAGCATTCGACGCGAGCTATCTGCATCACCAACTTCCCGGCGGAACGATCGGCACGATGCGGCGGCATCTCGCCGAAACGCGAGTCTCGCATCTGGAAGACGCGGTGATCGAGGAGCTGGGCCGCGTGCGGCAAGAGCTGGGCTGGCCGATCGTGATGACTCCGTTCGCGCAGATGTTGATCACGCAAGCTGTCTTGAATGTGACGGGCAAGGAGCGCTACAGCACAATCCCTGACGAAATCATCCGCTACGCGCTGGGACGATTCGGCCGCCCCAATATTCCGATCGCGCCGGAAGTGATGGATCGCATCGAGTCTCTGCCCCGCACACGCGAGCTGCGCGAAGAACCGGGCATGGCGCCGCTGTCGGAGTTGCGTCAGCGCATCGGCCCGCAATTGAGCGACGAAGAGTTTCTCCTGCGAGCCACGATGCCCGCCGAGCAAGTCGACGCGATGAAAGCGGCCGGCCCTGCACCGCAAACGTACGATCCCGACATGGCTCCCGTGATGAGCCTGATCCGTCAACTAACCGCGCGGCGCGACATCGCGTACCTCTCGGTCGAGAAGAACGGATTCAAATTAGAGTTGCGCGGCCAAACCGCTCCGGTACAGGCATGAAAATGAAGCTTTCCAAGAATGGCTTCAAAGAAAAGCTCGGGCCCGTCGAAGGCTTCATGTTCGACCTCGACGGCACGCTGGTCCTAACGGACCGGTCGCTGCGGGGCTATACGGTGCTTCCGGGAGCAGTCGAAGTGCTCACGCAGCTGCAATCGCGCGGCATTCCGTTCGTTGCGCTTACCAACGGCAGCGCCCATCCCGCTTCGGAGCAGGCTCCGAAGCTGCGAGCGGCTGGCTTGCCGATCGCCGACGAAGTGTTGCTTACGCCGACGAGCGTGGCGGCGGACCTCATGCCCCGCCGCGGCGTGAAGCGCGCGCTCGTGCTCGGAACTCCCGGCGTCGCTCGCCCGCTTGCCGACGTTGGTATCGAAACTCTCTTTCCGGGACAAGAAGGCGCTGAGAACGTTCAGGCGGTGTACATCGGCTGGCATCCCGACTGTCACATCAAGGATATCGAAGCCGCCATCCACGCAATCTGGAACGGAGCGGAACTCTACGTCGCTTCCGACGTGCCTTTCTTCGCCACCACTCACGGCAAAACGATGGGCTATTCGCACGTGATCACGGCCGCGGTGCGAAAGATGACGCACGCTCCGATGATCCTCACGGGCAAACCTTCCCTGCACGCTCTGCGATTGGTTTCAAAGAAGCTCGGCGTGCCGATGCATAGAGTGGGCGTGATCGGAGACGATCCGCTGGTGGAAATGATCATGGCCCGCCGCGGCGGAGCAATGGGCTTTGGCGTCACCACGGGAATTACTTCGGCGGAAGACTGGGCGGCGCAGCCGCGCGGCCGTCGCCCGCATCGCATCGTTCACGAACTCGGCGAGATCTTGGAGATGACCGCGGGCCACTGAGGGGCGCCGCCCATGCGCCGGCACTAGCAAGACACAGCCGGTTCGGCCATCCGAAATAGATGCTTGAAGGCTCAGCCTGAAACGCGGAAACAACGCGGAATGTTTTGGTGGACGTGACCGGGATCGAACCGGTGACCCCCTGCTTGCAAAGCAGGTGCTCTCCCAGCTGAGCTACACGCCCACAGCGGGAACTCTCTCTGATTCTAGATTATTCGCAGCCGTTCGGAAACTTTGAAAAAGGCTGCGGTCTTCTCTGGCGCAATCGAGCGCGGAATCAAACGACTCCTCGCAACGAGTGAAAGCTAGCAAGAGATTCCGTCATCGCCAGGACGGCGATTCGTGCCACAGGATGAACGGAGCCTCCAGCGGCACGAAAGCTCCGCTGTGCTTCGGAACGAGCCGCGGCGTGTAATCGGCCGTAGGCCGAGTCGCTGGAATGCGCAACGTGTATGCAAATCCGTTCTCTGAACCCACAAGCCGCTCTCCGCGAGTCATCGGATATCGTGCAACGGGGTTGCCGTTGTGAGCTTCCGCGTAGAGTTCGGCAGCAACGGCATCGGGATCAAGCTCGTTGAGAAACACCTGAACCTGGAAGTCGAAGTGCCCGTCTTTCTGTTCGACCGTCGCCGAACCGAATCGCAGCGCCGGCCAGTGCTTTGCGAGTTGCGCCTTCCATTCGACCAATTCTTTTCCGGCGGCGCCGCTATTGGCGGCACGCTCGCTGAATGCCGATGCAGCCGATAGGTAGTGCTGTTCGGTGTACTGACGCACCACGCGGTTCGCCGAGAAAAGCGGCGTGAGTCGGCACATGCTCTCGCGCATCCGCGAAACCCAGCCGCACGGAATTCCCCGGTCGTCGCGCGTATAAAACTCCGGGACGATTTCCCGCTCGAGCAATCCGTAAAGAGCTTCCGCTTCGGTCGCATCCCACGACGGGTCGTCTCCGTGTTCGCGCCGGTCGCCGATGGCCCATCCGAGTTCGGGAGAATACGCCTCCGCCCACCAACCATCGAGTTCAGACAGGTTCAGTCCGCCGTTGACCAGCACTTTCATGCCGCTCGTGCCACTCGCCTCCCACGGACGTCGCGGCGTGTTCACCCAAAGGTCTGCGCCCTGAACCAATTTCTCCGCCATGAGCAGATCGTAGTCGCTCAGGAAGACCACTCGCGACCGGACTTCCGGGCGGCGCGAGAAATCGACCCACTGCCGCAGCATCGATTGCCCTAGGCCATCTTGGGGATGCGCCTTACCTGCGAGGGCGATCTGAACGGGATGTTCCCGGTTCGTCAAAATTGCCACCAGGCGTTGCGGATCGTGCAGAAGCAGGTTGGGGCGCTTATAAGGCGCAAATCGGCGCGCGAATCCGAGCGTGAGCGTGTTGGGCTCGAGCACTTGCGCGGCTTGTGCGATCTCCTCCGCTGACGAGCCCTGAGCCGCCAATTGGCGCGTGTAGCGCTTTCGAACGTAGCTTACGAGAGACCGGCGCCCGTCGGATCGAAGCTGCCAGAGATCGGAGTCGCTGACGTTTCGAAAGTCCTCCACCTCCTCCATTTCCTCGCGCCACCGATCTTTCCCGCATGCGGCCTCCCACAGTTGATCTGCCTTGGCAGAATCCCAAGTGGGCGTATGCACGCCGTTGGTCACATGAGTCACCGGGACTTCGCTTTCGGGCCACCTGGGAAAAAGATTCTGAAAAATTCGCCGGCTGACCGCGCCGTGCAATTGACTGACGCCGTTGACGGCGCCGCTGCCTCGGATTGCCAGGTACGCCATATTAAACGGTTCCGAGGAATCATCCGGGTTCTGCCGTCCAAGGGCCAACAAATCGTGCATCGAAATCGAGAGCCGCTCTTCCGCATATCTTTTTAGGTACCGCTCCATCAAGCCCGGAGCGAAACGGTCGAATCCCGCTTCCACCGGCGTGTGCGTCGTGAAGAGATTTCCAGCGCGCGTGATCGCAAGCGCCACGTCGAACGGCTGATTATGATCGGCCATGTAGGAGCGGGCTCGCTCGAGCACGGCAAATGCGGCGTGTCCTTCATTGAGGTGGCAAACCTCCGGGTGCAATCCCAGCGCCCTCAAAAGCCGCCAGCCTCCGAGTCCCAGCACCATCTCCTGTTTCAAACGCAGTTCCGGGCCTCCGCCGTAAAGCTCCGTCGTGATGGCGCGGTACGAAGGCGGATTTGCGGGATCGTTCGAATCGAGCAGATACAATCTGGCTCTGCCCACCTGCACCTGCCACGTGCGAATCCAAAGCTTTCCCCCGGGGATCTCTACAGAGAGACGCAGCCATTCGCCGTTCGGCTCCCGCAACGGTTCGATGGGCAACTGTCCGGGATCGTTGAATGGGTAGAGGGCTTGCTGCTGGCCCTGCGCATCAATTTCCTGGCGGAAGTATCCTTGCTGGTAGAGCAGCCCGACGCCGGTTACCGGAACACCGAGATTGCTCGCTGTCTTGAGCTGATCGCCGGCTACGTTTCCGAGTCCGCCGGAATAAATAGGCAGCGCCTCGCTGAGCATGAACTCCATCGAGAAATATGCAACCGTCGAAACGCCGGAATTCGGATGCGCTTTTTGAAACCACGCCTGTGGTCCTTCGGCAATCGTTTTATCCCGATGGAGGTCAGCGACCAGCGCTTGAAAATCCGGATCGGCCGTGACGCTCTGCAACTTTTCTCGCGACACGGTCTGCAACACGACCCACGGATTATGGGTAAGCTCCCACAATTCCGCGTCGATTCTTTCCCAGAGCTGGTC
The DNA here is from genome assembly GCA_035622875.1 of Candidatus Acidiferrales bacterium. Taxonomy (GTDB): domain Bacteria; phylum Acidobacteriota; class Terriglobia; order Acidiferrales; family UBA7541; genus Palsa-295. Next base: position 72,974 of record DASPUN010000034.1, on the reverse strand, counting down.
AGCCGAGTGATTGAAGGACCATCTCAGGTCCAGGGCTAGCTCGGTGAGGGCCTCCGAGACATCATTGTCATCGGGACGATTACTGAAGGCGGGGCTGGTCATAACGGACCCCCTACTGCGGCTTAATCGCCGACCGTTGCTCGCACGCTCCGCGCGAGTGTTTCCGAAACAATGGTTTGGGCTTCTTGTTGGATGCGCCGAAGATGATCTTGGCCGCAAAAGCTTTCGGCGTAAATTTTGTAAATTTCTTCGGTCCCCGACGGGCGTGCCGCGAACCAACCGTCCTGTGCGATCACCTTTGTTCCGCCGATAGGGCTGCCGTCTCCGGGCGCTGTGGTCAAAACTTGCTTGATGGGCTCGTCGGCGAGCTCCTTCACTCGGATATCTGCCGGGGATAGTTTCCCAAGCACGGCCTTCTGCTCCGGCGTCGCTGGCGCATCGATGCGTTCATAAACTGGCTCCCCGAGTTGCTTGGTGAGCTCGGAATAGATTTCCCCCGGATCTTTTCCCGTGCGCGCCGTGATCTCCGCTGCGAGGAGACACGGAATAATTCCGTCTTTATCGGTAGACCACACGCGCCCATCTCGGCGAAGAAACGAAGCGCCAGCGCTTTCTTCTCCCGCGAAGCCGAGTCGGCCGGCGATCAAGCCCTCGACGAACCATTTGAATCCGACGGGCACTTCGTAGAGCCGCCGCCCCAGCTGCGCCGCAACGCGATCGATCATGCTGCTGCTGACAATCGTCTTGCCGACAGTTACGTCTTTCCCCCATTTCTCCCGGTTGAGGAACAAATAGTGAATGCAAACAGAGAGAAAGTGATTCGCAGGCAGCAAGCCGCTGCTTTTGGCAACGACTCCGTGGCGGTCGTGGTCGGTATCGCTCGCAAACGCGATATCGAACTTGTCTTTCAGTCCGATCAGTCTCTGCATCGCGTAAGGAGACGATGGATCCATGCGAATCTTGCCGTCCCAATCCACGGTCATAAAGCGAAACGTGGGATCGACAGTCTCATTCACGATTGCGAGATTGAGGCCGTACCGCTCGGCAATCAGAGGCCAATAGTCGATTCCCGCTCCGCCCAGTGGATCGACGCCGAGCGCGATTCTCGAATCGCGAATCGCTGCCATGTCGACCACACTTCCAAGGTCGCCCACGTACGTGTGCAGGTAATCGTAGCGATGCGTCGTCGCTGCTCGAAGCGCTTGCGCGAACGGGATTCGCTTGACGCCCTTCAACGCGCCGCGCAGAAACTCATTCGCCCGCGATTCGATCCAGCTTGTGACGCGTGAATCGGCGGGTCCGCCGTGAGGAGGATCGTACTTGAAGCCGCCATCGTCCGGCGGATTGTGAGACGGCGTGATCACGATGCCGTCGGCCAGCCCCGATTTCTTTCCGTCGTTGTAGCGCAACACAGCGTGGGAGACTGCCGGAGTCGGCGTGTAGGCGGTACCTTCGGACACCATTACTTCGACATCGTTTGCCGCGAGAACTTCAAGAGCGCTGCCAAAGGCCGGCTCGGACAGAGCGTGGGTGTCGATGCCCAGGAAGAGCGGCCCATCTATCCTCTGCAATTTGCGGTAGTCGCAAATGGCCTGAGCGATCGACAGAATATGCCATTCGTTGAAGGCTTCCTCGAACGCAGTCCCCCGATGACCGGAAGTACCGAAAATCACACGTTGTCTTGCGTCGCTCGGATCGGGTCTTAACTCGTAATACGCTGCGACCAGCTTCGGAACATTTATGAGGATGGAGGCGTCAGCTGGCTTTCCAGCAGCTGGATTGATATTCAAACATCACCTCTACGAACCGCATTCTTCAAACTCGAAGTTCATCTCAGATAAACAGCGCCGTCCAGGTGTTGCTGAAGAAGCCCGTTTCGAACAAATTTCCTCCTGCCACGTCATTGTCAGCCAATTCGACGGCGCCGGGCAAGCTGGCCGTTCGCTTGACGAAAATCGCGAATCGGTTAAGAGTCTATGATGCGCCCAACCGAAACAGTCCTCGGCCACTTCAAGAGAGGAGCAACAGATGGCAACACGCGCTTCCTCGGATGCTGCACCCCAGCCTCTTGTGCCACTTACCAAACGGAAGGCATGGCAGGCCCTCCAAACGCACTACGAGAAGGTTCGCGATCTGCACCTTCGAAAGCTCTTCGCGGGCGACCCCAAGCGCGGCGAACGCATGACGGCCGAGGCCGCCGGCATCTTTCTCGACTATTCAAAGAATCGCGTCACGGATGAAACGCTCAAGCTCCTGATCGAGCTGGCAGAAGAATCGGGCGTGCGCGCACATATTGACGCAATGTTTCGCGGTGACAAAATCAATTTCACGGAAAAGCGCGCTGTCTTGCACGTAGCGCTCCGCGCGCCCAAAGGTGCTTCCATACTTGTCGACGGCCAGAACGTCGTCCCTGAGGTCCACGCGGTCCTCGACAAGATGACGCAGTTCGCGAATCGTGTCCGCAGCGGCGAGTGGAAAGGAAACACCGGCAAGCGCATCCGCAACGTCGTCAACATCGGCATCGGCGGCTCCGACCTCGGCCCGGTGATGGCCTATGAGGCGCTTCGCCACTACAGCGACCGCTCGATGACGTTTCGCTTCGTCTCGAATGTCGATGGCGCTGATTTCGGCGAAGCCGTCAGCGATCTCGACGCAACCGAAACGCTTTTCATTGTCTCCTCAAAGACTTTTACAACACTCGAAACGATGACCAATGCGCACTCGGCTCGCACATGGTCGCTCGCCGGTCTCGGTGGTGACGAGAAATCCGTGGCCAAGCACTTCGTCGCCGTTTCCACGAACGCGGCGGAAGTCGCGAAGTTCGGAATCGACACCGCCAATATGTTCGGCTTCTGGGATTGGGTTGGCGGGCGCTATTCGATGGATTCTGCGATCGGTTTATCGACCATGCTCGCGATTGGCGCCGATAATTTCCGCGCGATGCTGAGCGGCTTCCACGAAATGGATGAGCACTTCCGCACCGCGCCGTTCGATCGAAATCTCCCGGTTCTGATGGGCCTAATCGGCCTCTGGTACGCTGATTTCTTCGGCGCGCAGACGGTTGGCGTGATGCCGTACGAGCAGTACCTGAAACGGCTTCCGGCCTATCTGCAACAGCTAACCATGGAAAGCAACGGAAAGTACGTGACGGTCGACGGCACCGACGTTACATACGCGACCGGCCCGATCTACTGGGGCGAGCCTGGAACCAACGGCCAGCACTCTTTCTACCAGTTGATTCATCAGGGTACGCGGCTCATTCCCTGCGATTTCATCGCCTTTGGACAGCCGCTGATTCCGCTCGGCCGCCATCACGATCTGCTCCTTGCGAACGTGTTCGCACAGACCGAAGCGCTCGCATTCGGAAAAACACCGGAGCAGGTGAAGGCCGAGGGCACACCGGACTGGCTCGTCCCTCATCGCGTTTTCCAGGGCAACCGCCCATCGAACACGATTCTCGCCGCGCGCCTCACGCCCGAGGTTCTTGGCAAGCTCGTCGCCCTATACGAACACGCGGTGTTCACGCAGGGCGCGATTTGGCAGATCAATTCGTTCGATCAGTGGGGCGTCGAACTCGGCAAGGTGCTGGCGCAGCGCATCGTGCCCGAACTCGAAAGCTCTGCCGCGCCCGCGCTCGCTCACGACAGCTCGACAAACAATCTGATCCGCAGATATCGCAAGATCCGAAGCACATCGTAGCAGTCGTAAGAAATTGACTCGACGAAGGAGATGCATTCCATGAGCACTGCGCAATCCGCCCAGCCGACCACCGATGCGCAAATGGACCAGCTTTGCATTAATACGATTCGCACGCTCTCGATGGACGCCGTCCAGCAGGCCAAGTCCGGTCACCCGGGAACTCCGATGGCGCTTGCGCCGCTTGTCTACACGCTGTGGAACCGCGTGATGCATTTTGATCCGAGCGATCCGATCTGGCCCAATCGCGACCGCTTTGTGCTTTCGAACGGGCATGCCTCGATGCTTCTTTGGTCGGTGCTGCATCTCACGCGCACACAGGCGGTCGACGCCGAATACGAAACTCTCGGCCAGCCGTCCGTCACGCTCGACGACATCCGCCACTTCCGCCAGCTCGATAGCCGCGCGCCAGGCCATGCCGAATACCACTGGACCTCCGGAGTCGAGGCAACCACCGGCCCGCTTGGCCAAGGCGTCGCAACGAGCGTAGGAATGGCAATTGGCCAGAAGTGGCTCGCCGCTCATTTCAATAAGCCTGGTTTCGATATTTTCGACTACCGGATTTATGCCGTCTGCGGCGATGGCTGTTTGATGGAAGGCGTCGCATCGGAAGCGGCGTCGCTTGCCGCTCACCTCGGTCTCGATAATCTCTGTTGGGTCTACGACAACAACCACATCACCATCGAAGGCAATACTCGCATCACCTTCACCGAAGACGTGGCGGCACGATTCCTCGGCTACGGTTGGAATGTTCTCCGTGTCGGCGATGCCAACGATACCGAGCGAATTCAGCACGCCTTCGATGTATTTCGGCAAACCAAGGGCCGGCCGACATTCATCATTCTCGATAGTCACATCGGCTACGGCTCGCCGCACAAGCAGGACACGGCCGACGCACACGGCGAGCCGCTCGGCGAGGACGAGATCCGTCTCACAAAACGCGCCTACGGATGGCCCGAAGACGCGAAGTTTCTCGTCCCGGACGGCGTCTACGAGCATTTCGCAAGAGGCATCGGCGAGCGCGGGGCTTCGGCGCACAGCGAGTGGACGAAACTCTTAGGCGAATATCGCAAAGCGAATCCCGGCCTAGCCGCCGAAGTCGATCAGATGCAGCGGCGCGAACTCCCCGCCGGCTGGGATCGCAACTTGCCGGTTTTCGCAGCGGACCCGAAAGGCAGCGCCGGTCGCGACGCCTCGGGCAAAGTGCTCAACGTCCTCGCGCAGAACATTCCGTGGTTTCTCGGCGGCTCCGCCGATCTTGGACCATCGAATCGCACGCTGCTTACGTATCCGGGCGCGGGAGATTTCGAAGCGGACAATCCGACTGGCAAGAATCTCCATTTCGGCATTCGCGAACACGCCATGGCGGCAATCGTCAACGGGATGTCTCTGACCAAGCTCCGCGCGTTCGGCGCGACGTTCTTCATCTTCAGCGACTATGCCCGTCCCGCAATTCGGCTTTCAGCGCTCATGGAATTGCCCACGATTTTCGTTTTCACGCACGACGCCATGAGCGACGGCGAGGACGGCCCCACGCATCAGCCGGTCGAACACCTCGCATCGATGCGCGCCATCCCGGGTCTCGTGATGCTGCGGCCCGGTGACGCGAACGAAGTTGTCGAGGCCTACCGATACATCCTGCAGCTCCGCCACAAGCCCGCCGCGATTACTCTGTCACGTCAGCCGCTGCCCACTCTCGACCGGAGCAAGTACGCGCCGGCATCGGGAGTTGCGCGCGGCGCTTACATATTGGCCGACGCCCCGGGTGGCAAACCCGAAGTGATCCTCATCGCCACCGGCAGCGAAGTCTGTCTTGCGGTGGATGCGCATGAGGCGTTGCTGGCGCAGGGTATCCGGTCGCGAATCGTCTCGATGCCGTCTTGGGACATCTTCGACGAACAGCCGCAGGATTACAGAGATAGCGTTTTGCCGCCGTCCGTCAAAGCGCGCATTGCAGTCGAACAAGCTTCAACGCTCGGATGGGAACGATACGTCGGAGATTCCGGCATCGTCATCGGTATGAAGACATTTGGTGCCTCCGCGCCGCTCAAGGAGCTTCAAAAAAGATTCGGCTTCGAGCCGCAGCGGCTCGTCGCGGCTGCAAAAGAGTTGCTCGCCAAGAAATAAGTCGCACGCGTCGCACTGCGCCATGAGAGCCGGTTGCGCTGGCGCGCAGTTCGAATCCGGCACGTCCAGGGAATTCGAATACCTGTTGAAGCTTTCCGTCTGCAAAAGCATCTAAGTTTGTTCCGGGACGCTGGTCACCCGGCGCACGTTCGGATCCCATGGCAGACGCTGCTCCCAGTCTCGATCGAACAGCCCTCGACGCTTCCACCGAAATCGAAGCGGCCGTGGAGCTTCCTCGCGCCGCGTGGCGCCCAACCTTCAACCCTTGGCTGATCGCGGTCGTCGTCGCGATGGCCGCCTTCATGGAAGTGCTGGATACGAGCATCGCCAACGTCGCTTTGCCCTACATGGCCGGCAATCTCGGTGTCAGCAACGACGAGAGCACGTGGGTGCTCACCTCCTATCTTGTGTCCAACGCCGTCGTGCTGCCGATCAGCGGATGGCTTGTGACGGTTGTGGGCCGCAAACGGCTTTTCATGTTGTGCCTTGCAATGTTTACGCTGAGTTCGCTTCTTTGCGGCTTGGCTCCAAGCCTCGGGCTTCTGATTTTATTTCGCATATTGCAAGGTGCCGGCGGTGGCGGACTTCAGCCGTTGGCGCAATCCATCCTGGCGGACTCGTTCCCGCCCGAAAAGCGCGGCATCGCTTTTGCTGTCTACGGGATCACGGTGATCGTCGCCCCGACGGTTGGTCCAACGCTCGGTGGATGGATTACGGACAACTACACGTGGCGGTGGATCTTCTTCATTAATATTCCCGTCGGTGTCTTGACTCTGCTACTGGTGCTTCGCTTCGTCGAGAATCCCCCCTGGGCGAATCGCATCAAGGACGCGCTTGCCCGAATCGACTACATTGGCATTTCGCTGCTCATCGTCGGCGTTGGCGCGCTGCAGGTGATGCTGGATAAGGGACAGGAGGATGACTGGTTCGGTTCGCGTTTCATTCTGACCTTTTTCATTCTGGCTGCCGGTGGCCTTCTGGCGCTTTTCATTTGGGAGTGGTGGTTTTCCAAGAACCCGGTCGTGGATGTGCGCCTGTACAAGAACTTGAATTTTCTGGGCGCCAACACGATGATGTTCACACTAGGCGTCATTTACTTCTCGAGCTTGGTCCTCATGCCGCAGTACCTGCAAACACTAATGGGCTATACCGCCGAGACTTCTGGGTTCGTGCTTTCCGGCGGATCCGCGGTGTTGCTCTTCACGATGCCTCTCATCGGGGTGCTCTCCGGCAAGTTCCAGGCGCGTTACCTGATCGCTCTCGGCTGGCTCAGCCTTGCGCTCGGATTCTACTATTCCGCCGTTCATCTCGATTTGGATATCAGCTTCGGAGTAGCCAGCGTTGTCCGGGTCATGCAGGTCGTCGGGTTGCCTTTTCTCTTTGTCCCGATCAACCTGGCCTCTTTTGTAGGCATGCCGTCCGAAAAAAGCAGCAGTGTCTCTGGTTTGGTCAATTTCATGCGAAACATTGGGAGCAGCGTCGGCACGTCGCTGGTTACCACGCTAATAGCCCGCAGGGCCCAATTGCACCAGATCAACCTGGTCGCGAACCTAACGTCTGGAGGGTCCCATCTTCGGAACGTGGTCGGGGGCCTCTCGAATCACCTCGCCGTTTCAGGGGCAAATGGCGAGCTTGCTTTGAGACAGTCCTACGCGTTCGTCTACCGGTCTACGATCGGTCAGGCCACCACTTTGGCTTATATGGATACCTACATGATCCTAGCCATCGGAGCCGCGGTGATGTTTGCGCTTTCCTTCGCGTTGAGAAAGAATGAACTGGGCGGGCGGCGAATCGTCGTGGAATAGCGGTTTCTTGGCGGAGTCAATCGCCGGTGATTCGAGTCATCACCATCGAACGTGAATACGGCAGCGGCGGAGGCGAAATCGCCAAGAAGATCGCCGACCGCCTCGGCTGGAAGCTCTGGGACCAGCTGCTCACGAACGAGATCGCGCGCATTATGGAATGCGATTGCAGTGTCGTCGAAGAGCGCGCAGAGAAAAAGGACCCGCTCTCCTATCGCCTCTTCCGCGCGTTCATGCGCGGCAGCCACGAGGGCAGCCTGAACGCCCAGCGTATGAAGATGGCGGACGCCGATTGTATTCGCGATGTGGCCGAACGCATCGTAAGACAAGTCGCCGAGCGCGGGAATTGCGTCATCGTCGGACGCGGCTCCGCGTACTATCTCCAAAGCCGCCGCGACGCATTTCACGTTTTCGTCTACGCCCCCGAAGCGGAAAAAGTGAAACGCCTGCAAGCCCGCGGAAAGTCTGCCGCCGAGGCGGCCGAGCTGATCGAATCCGTTGACCGCGACCGCGCCGCCTACATCAAACGATATTTCGGTGTTGACTGGCCCGATCGTCAGCGCTTCGATCTGATGATCAACTCCACAATCGGCGAAGACGCGGTGGTCGACACCATTCTCGATAGTGTCAGCCGATTGGAACGACGCAAGGCAATAGCAGCGTCCACAGTTGAAAAACACGCCGTACCTTGATCGGGGCTCCGCTCAAGATGCGCCTTTGGCCCGCCCGTTAGGTCCTAGCGCGAACCACCATGACCGGGCAGGACGCGTGGCTCAATACCGCTTGCGAGACGCTACCCAGCAGAAGACCTCCGATTCTTCCGCGCCCATGGCTGCCGATAACGATCAAGTCCGCAGGCCATCTCTTCGCCACGTCCACGATTTTCGCTCCGGGATTGCCGGACTCCAGAAACTCCGCAACCTTTGAACGGGCTGGCGCCCGCTCGCGAAATTCCGAGAGCAATCGCTTGGCTTCTTGTTCGGACAACTCCGCCAAAGTGTCGGCCGGAACGCTCCACGTCGTCCCCGGGCCCACTGTTGGGTTGAATACGTGGACGAATCCGATCTTGGCCTTCAGCGATTTCGCCAGTTCGAGAGCAACGGCTGCTGCCTGGGCTGCAAACTCGCTGTCGTCTACAGCCACTAGAATCTGTTTGAGGCTCATCTTCTGCTCCCGCAACGTATGTACAGCGAAAACCAGCGTTTGACTGTGATCGGAGTCACAGGCCTTGAATCGGTCGCCTTCCTTGATTTGGCGTTTCCCAAACTCTCGTGTACCACATTGAAACCGCACACGGATACGGGCGTTGACATCTTCACGCCCTCTGCCAGAATCGTTCCAGAAAACGCGGTTCACACCCGGGAGGAAGATGTGATTTCTGCGAAGCGTATCACTGCGGTCGTGCTCTGTGCTCTGCTCTTGAATTTACCCGTGCTTGGCAAGCCGCAGGCGGGCGGCCAGCGCGCCGGCCAAATCGACGCGATGATTCCAGCCGCGACGCGAAATGACGTGGCCGCCAAGCCCAAAGAGGACATTGACTGGAACGATCTTCTTAAGACAGCCAAGTCGGGCCGTGTCCGGGCCAGTCTGCTCGACGGTTCCATCCTGAGCGTCGGCTCGGACAGCCAGCTGCGCGTCGTGCAGCACGATGCCGCGTCACAACAGACTTCACTCGAAATGAATTACGGCAAGCTGCGCAGCCAGGTGCAAAAGATCACGCAGCCGGGCGGAAAGTTCGAAGTGAAGACTCCGAACGCCGTCATCGGCGCGATCGGCACCGATTTCTATGTCGCCTTTGCCTCGAACCGGACAACGGTGATCTGTTACGAAGGACGAGTTTCCGTCACACCGCTCGGCAACGTGCAGGTCCAGCAGAATTCAGGGCAAGCCAATGCCGCGAATAATTCAATCACGGTGAATCAGGGGCAGATGGTCGTGATCAGTAACGTCGTTCCTCCGGGCGGCTTTCAAACTTCCGATACGCCCCCCGCTTTGCAGCAAGGAACTCAGTTGGCAACCCAGGTGCCGACAAACCCGCCGGGCGAAGTTCACCCTGGCGTCGGCGGCCATGCGCACACCTGGATATTCATCGCCTCGGCCGCGGCAGTAGGTGCGGCGGCGGGCGCGCTGGCGACGACCGGTGGCAAACCATGCACACCAAACCCAAACGGGGCGCCGTGCCGGTAACCGGCTCGGCGGCAATTTGACGCTTGCGGTAGACTGAGCGGCCGCGCTGACGGCTGCTGACTTGCAATCTCTGCATTCATGACCGCGCAGGAACAGAGCCCCTCCCGTTGGTGGGCACGGCTCGCTCGTGCCTCGTTTCTTCGAGTCGATCTCGCGCTCGGCGTCCTTGTAACCGTCGCAGGTCTGGTGCTCTTCCGATTCTCGGGAATCGGCGACAATCCCAACGCCGCATTCGCCTTCCTGCAGAATATCGAACAGAGTTCGCTCGACTTGCGTTTCGGCATTCGGGGAGTGCGCGCGCATGACGACCGCATTGTGATCGTCGGCATCGATGAAAAAACTCTCCAAAACATCGGCTCCTTCCCTTTTCCTCGCGAGAGTTACGCGACGCTCGTCGATCGCCTGACTGCCGACGGAGCGCGCGTGATCGGCTTCGACGTCACCTTTCCCACACCGGAAACTAATTCCGCAATCGGCGCGCTGCAACACCTTCAGACCACGCTCGGCCCGTCCGCTCCTCCCTCGGTAGCCGCGAAGATTCTGCAGCTCGAAAAATCGAGCGATCATGACGAGCAGTTTGCCGCCGCAATCAAGCAATCCGGCCGCGTCGTTCTCGCGCATCTCTTCCTTGACCCCGAGCGCGCCAAAAACGCCAATAAGAAACTCGAAGACGAATATTTCAACATCGTCTGGGCCAAGAATTATCCGCAGGTATTCCCCGTACTGGCGAAGGACGGCCATAAATTCGACATCGGCCAGGCCTGGATCAGCGGCGGAGGCGCCGTGGCAGCCGGCGCAGAAGCCAACATCGCAAAACTCGCCGACGCGGCCGCCTCGTACGGTTTCATCGACATCAATCCCGATGCCGATGGCACGCTTCGACACGCGCTGCTGGCGATCCGCTATCAGAACCAGGATTTCTTTCCGCCGCTCTCGATGCAGATTATTCGTGAGCTTGAAGACATCCCGGATCAACAGATCGCGCTCTATATTGCCGAGGACGGCCTCGAACGCATTCAATTCGGCTCGCGAACGCTCTGGCCCGCGCACAACGGCACGGCGATCATCAATTACGCCGGCCCCTATGGCACCTATCCGCACTTCTCGATGTGGGACGTGATCAACGGTTCGCTCCCTTCCGCGACGTTCAAGGACAAAATTGTCCTGATCGGTCCGACCGCCGAAGCCATCGGCGACATGCGCAATACGCCCTACGAAGGCGGCGAGCCGTACATGGGCGTCGAGGTCCACGCCAACATCATCGACAACATCCTCCACTACAACGAAAAAGGTCGCGGCTTCCTCACGCGCGGCTTCGACGAGGAAATGATCGATCTCGCGTTCATCCTCGCCTTCGGGCTTCTTTTCGGATTCTTGTTCAGCAACGTGCAGCCGCTCTATTCCACGATCTCGCTTCTTCTCGCGCTCGCGGGCTTCTCGTGGTTCGTCTACTACAGTTTTGGGCAGCACGGCCGCTGGCTCAGCTTTGTGATTCCCGCCGGCACACTGGTCGCGAATTACGCTGCGATCACGAGCTACCGCATGATTTTCGAAGAGCGGCAAAAGCGGCAAATCCGCAAGAGCTTCTCGCAAGTGGTTCCGCCAGCCGTCATCGCGCTCATTGAAAAGGATCCGGAGAAATATCTCCGCCCCGGCGGTGAATCGAAAGAATTGACTGTGCTGTTCAGTGATATCCGCGGCTTCACCACGATTTCCGAAGGCCTCACGCCGGATGAGCTCGTCAACCTGCTCAATGAATACCTCAGCGCGATGACCGACGTTCTTTTTTCCACCTATGGCACGCTCGACAAATACATCGGCGACGCCATCATGGCTTTCTGGGGCGCGCCAATCGCGCAAGCGGACCACGCCTTCCGCGCGTGCTCCTGCGCGCTGAAAATGTCGCGCGAGCTCGCGAAGCTGAACGCAAAGTGGGAAGCCGAAGGCCGCCGTCCGATTGGCATCGGCATCGGCCTCAACACGGGAGAGGTGAACTTCTGCAGGATGGGCTCGGCCAAGCGTCTCGCGTGGACCGTCATGGGCGACAACGTCAACCTCGCGTCGCGCCTGGAAGGCATCACGAAGGAATATCAGACGCAGATCGTGATCAGCGAAAACACGTTCACGCAGGTCGCAGGCAAGTTTGTCTGCCGCGAACTCGACAAAATCAAAGTGAAGGGCAAGCACGAGCCCGTGAAGATTTACGAGCTGCTCGATGACATTGCCGCGACATCGAAATACGAGGCTCTATTGACTGAGTTCGATCACGCCATGGACGCTTATCGCTCGCAGGACTGGCGCGAAGCTGCCGCGCGCTTCGGTCAAATGCTCGCCGTTTATCCCGACGACGGCCCCACGCGCCTCTTTCTACAGCGTTCTCTCGAATTCCTCGAAAACGCGCCGGAGCCCGATTGGGACGGCGTCTACGTCATGAAAAGCAAGTAGAACCGACCGGCTCGGCCTTCAATCCTTGGCTGCCGCCTACCTTTATTTGTCATTCCGAGCGAAGTCGCGCGTCTTGGCCTTCCCGACCGCAAAACGGTGGGCGCGCGACGCAGCCGAGGAATCTGCTGTTAGGTTTTCGCTTTCGGAATCAGCGAAGCGGATTCGTTACTCCCCGCGCCCCACCCCGGATAGAGTCAAACTTCCTTTGACTTCCTTCTGCTTCGTCCAATCGTGATACGTGTGGCACTCGAAACACCGCACCTCGGCACTATCGCTGCCCGAATGGTGGCACTTCTCGCACGTCGCGATACCGGGCAGCAAAATGTCCGCCGTTTCGTGGCTCGTCAGCGCGGCAGCGTGGCATTCCGCGCACTTCAGCAGTTGGTGCCGCTCGTGATTGAAATTCGCATGTGGCATCCATCGCACGGTGATGTTCGACTTCGCGAGCGTCGGCAGCCCGCCATCGGTGGGTATGCTCAGCGCGTGGCACTGTTTGCACGTCTTTCTCCACAGCAGTTCTTCCGATTCACTCACCCGTTCCGCGACCCACTGCTCACGCGTCAGCACGCGCACTGTGACCGGCAATGGCTTCTGCGGCAGCGTCCGATCCGGCCCCACCTCGCGCAACTCGGCCGGATGCGTCGCGATGTATTGCTGGAATTTCTGAACGAGGAATGTATGGATCACCTGCGGCGTGTCGTGCGGTGCGCTTTCGGTGAAGCGTTTGTCGAATTGCAGCCCGTGGCACGCGACGCAATGCTTCGCGTACGTGACCGGCGCCATGTATGCGCGTGCCGAAATCGCAATCGGCAGATCGGACTTCTGCGCGATCGAAACCGGCATTCCCGTTGCCGATCCGAATCGCAGCGGCTGCGCCGAGGTCGGCGGACGGTGGCAATCGTCGCAATCAAGTTGCACCGGCTCTCCGTTCGGCCCTTTGAGATTCTTCTTCAGGTGTACCGCGTGATTGAGCTTGATCGTCCCCGGATCGGCCGCACTCGGCCGCAGCGCGGCAAACTCCGGATGCCCCGAGCCGAAATTCTCGATGTCGCGCACGTAGCGCGTCGGCTCGCCGGTCGTCCTCAGGTTCGCGTGGCATTGCGTGCAACTCGCATCCGCGGTCGCCGCGAGCCGCATGCGTCCCTGATGCTCCTCGTGGCATGACGAGCAATTCGGCGTGAACGTCTGATTCGCGTGATGGATCGGACCGTCATGGCAGGAAAGGCACGCCTGATCGCTCGCCTTTGCGCTGAACGTGCTCGCCGTCCTTAGGTGGCACGCGTCGCATTTCGCCGCGAGAACTGCATGCGCTCGAGACATTTTCCCGCCGCTGTAAATGCGGTTACTTCCTGCCACTCCGTACCACGCGAGCCACAAGATCGCGATGACAGGCGCAGCGACCGATAGCCAGAATCGCCATCGGCGGAACGGATGCGGACGCTTGAAATAGTTCAGGTCGATTCGCTGCGCCAGCTTCTTTGTCGTGCGCTCCGCGCCAGCCAAGATCGTCGCTCCCTCTTGCCCTAATAACGCAACGCCGTGATCGCATGCACGCAGCCGAGCAGCAGCAACGCAAACGACAGCGGAATATGCATCATCAGCCAGCCATGCAGCCAATAATGAATGCGCGATTCCTTGCGCAGTTGCCGCTCTTCTTCGCAGATCGCTTCAAGCCGCTTCGTCGTTTCATGTGTTTCGGCCGGAAGCAACGTTCGGAGCCCTTCGAACGCGCTGTGCGCTCGGTCGCCGTCGGAAAGCAGCTGACGCCGCTTGCCGCGGCTCTCGAGAAATGGCCGCATCTCGCGATCGTAAAAATTGCGGAGCGGAACCGTGCCCTCGTCGGCCGCCACAGCGGTCTCCGTCGCCAAGGCGAGACCTCCGCCCGAACTCGGCGGCGCCATCTCTGTGGTACCCATTGCCGAGGCGATAAGCCGGTCAGCCTCAGCCACCAACTGCTCCCGTACGTGATCGATCTGCTCGAAAATCGTCTCCCCTGGCACTTGCGCGGTCATCACGCGAGGCAAATAGTGTTGCAGCGCCGCGCCGAAAACGCCGCTCGCGACCACGATGATCACCAGCACCATCAGCACGCTCGTCAGCGGCCCTCCCAATTTGAATCCCGCATGGAAGAAAATAATCGGCAGGCTCAATAGCCCGAGCCACAGATGCCCGCGCATCCACGACTGCGCGCGGCCAAGCCGCCATACCGGCACTTTCTTCCGCGCCGCGAGCAGCCCTGCAAAAACCATGAACGCCGATCCGACAATTCCAAACGTCAACCCGATCGCGCTGCCCCCGCGCGGCCCCGAAGGTGAATGCGCTGCGTAGGGGACATACACCGCCGTCGCCACGCCGAAGATAACCAGCGATGCCGCGAACCATTTCCTGTGTGTGTGATCTATGCGCACGGTCAGGATTTTCGGGCGATGCCGGGAGCCTGTCCGAGCAAGCCCGCAAAAAATTTTCGCGGATCGACGCGATGCGCCGCATCGTGCGGGCACGCATAGACGCAGCTCGGCTCCGCAAAGTCCTTGCACAAATCGCACGACGTGGCCTTCTGCTTCACAACGGCCTTCTTGCGGCCCGGATGCTCCGGATCGTCTGCGATCACGTCGAAAGGATGCAGATTGATGTTCCCGTACGGACAATTCTCCGCGCACAGCCCGCAGCCGATGCACCAATCCTCGATAATCACTTCGAGCGAATTGCGCCGGCGAATTGATCCCACGGGGCATCCCACCATGCAGAGCGGATCGAGACACTGCCGGCATGACGTCGCGACGAGATAGTGATCGAAGCGCAGCCCTTCGCGAACGAGCCGCGTGATCCCATCGTGCGCATCGGCGCACGCTCGCACGCAGGCATCGCAGCGCGTGCAACTGTTCAAATCGAGCAGCAGCAGGCTCTGCGCCTCCATCAAGCCCTGCGCAAGGAAGCTATCGAGCGGAACGCTTTGCAGCACCGAAAGCCGCTGGCGATTCATCTGTGCGCGTTCCTGCTCCACGGCTTCGAGCTTCCGCCGGATCGTCGGGAACTGCTCGATCATGCGTCCGAAATCGTCCGCGCCGATTCGCACCACTTCCACGTGATCGAGCGCGGTGCACGTCGCCGTGCGCACGTCGCCGAGCAAAAGCCCCGTTTCTCCGAAATAGTCGCCGCGCGAAAGGTACGCGAGCACCATCTCAGCGCCCGGATGCGCCTGCGACACTTTCACGAACCCGATGCGCACGAGGTAAAACGCATCGGCGGGATCGCCCTGCTTGCAGATCACCTGGCCGGGAGAGTATCGGACGAGTTCCACGCTTTCGCGCAGGCTGCCGATGAATTCATCCGTCAGTTCCGCAAACACCGGGACGGAGCGCAGATGGCTATCGAGAGCGCGCCGCCGGTACGATTTGTCGAGCTGCGCGCGGAAATTCTTGTTCCGCTGCATGATGTCCAGCACGTTGCGCAACATCTCGAGCACCGTGCAGTCCGTCTCCGCGCGGATCGTGGCCGACCGCGGGTAGAGGCTCATGCAGGTCATCTCGCCGAATAGATCGCCGGGGCCGAGTTCCGCGACGGGATTGTCGTAATTCAGATCCACCGGAGCGTCGATCGGAATCCAGCGCTGATCGGCTTCCTCCTCGCGGCGGTCCTGCCCACGCTGCGCGAGGCCGCTGGAAAGCTTGCCGATGAATTTCTTCAGGCCGCCTTGCGTTTTCACGTGCGCCATTGGCGTTGAAATCGAGACGCGCGCTTTGCCATCCAAAATGTAGAAAGCCGTCGAGCCGTACTCGCCTTCGCGGCAGATCACGTCGCCCTTGCGGAAGCGCCGCCGGACAATCGCGCCGCGATTGAGGCTGAGGAAAGTTCCCGAGACGCCCTTGAACACCGGCAGTTGCTGCAGCTCTTCGGTCGAGACCGGCTGCACGTCCGGCCCGGTACCGATCGCCGTGGCCGTGACGCCGCGATTCGTGAGCGCGCCGGTCGGGCACGAAACCATGCACTCGCCGCACGACACGCACGACGATTCGCCCATCGGCTCATTGTCGTCAAACGCGATTCCGGCGTTCGCGCCCTTGCCCATGCGCCCCAGCACGAAGTTTTCGCGGATTTCGCTGCAGCCGCGGATACACCGATCGCACAAAATGCAGGCGTCGAAATCGACCGCAATGCTGACCGACGAATCGTCTTTCCCCCGCCCGGTAGTCCGCTTCGCGTATCTCGGCTGCGCCACGCCTGCCTGTTTCGCCAGTGTCTCGAGCTCGCAATCGCCCGAATGTTGCTGCCGCGCGCAGGGACTCGGATGGTCCGACATCAGAATTTCGACGAGCGTCCGCCGCACCTTCTGCACTTTCTCGGAAGCGGTATTCACAACCATTCCCGGCTCGGCGGGCCGCACGCACGACGCGGTGAACACGCGCGCGTTCACATCCACCACGCACACGCGGCATACGCCGACGGGCGTCTCATTCTGCTGGTGACACAAAGTGGGAATGGTGATGCCGTTCATCCGCGCGGCATCGAATACCGTAGTTCCGGCGGGCACGGCAACTTTCTTGCCGTCGATCGTGAGTTCGATCAGGCCCGCCGCGCTCATGCGTGCCTCGTCGCGGCTCGTGAAGCTGCCGCCTGCGGAACCGAAGTGAAACAAACTCCAGACGGGCATTCGCGCTGCAAAATGTGCGCTTCGATCTCCGGCCTGAAGTGTTTCAGCACAGAAGCAATCGGCGCGGGCACCACTTGCCCCAGTCCGCAGATGGAGGTCAGTCGCATCGCGTCGGAAAGCTCGTCAATCAGCACCAAATCCTCGGTCGATCCGTCGCCTCGCGTCCATCCCGAAAGCAGTTCGACCATTTTCTGTGATCCGACGCGGCACGGAACGCATTTTCCGCAGGACTCATTGCGGAAAAACTGCGTCGAGTTGAGCGCCATGTCCAGCATGCACGTGCCTTCGGCGCAAACGACCAGTGCGCCTGATCCCATCATCGAGCCGGCATCGGCCAGCGCCTTGAAATCGAGCCGGACGTCCGCCATCGACGCCGGCAAATATCCCGAGGAAGGTCCTGACGGCGCGAACGCTTTCAAACCCTTGCCGCCGGCGACTCCGCCCGCGTGGCGAAGGATCACTTCGGAAATCGACGTGCCCATCGGCACTTCGTAGACTCCCGGCCGCGCCACGTCGCCGCTCACGCCGATGAACTTCAGCCCCGAACATCCGCCGACACCCTGCGCCTTGAACCACTCCACTCCGCGCATCAAGATCGACGGCACATTCGCAAACGTCTCGACGTTGTTTATCACCGTCGGCTTGTTCCAAAGCCCGTGCGTGACCGGAAACGGCGGCTTATTGCGCGGCTCGGCGCGCTTGCCTTCGATCGCTTCGAGAAGCGCGCTTTCTTCGCCGCAGATGTATCCGCCGGGACTGATGAAGAGCTCCAACTCGAAGGCGAGCTCGCTGCCCAAAACGCTTCGCCCGAGCAATCCCTCTTTCTTGCAGCGGCGAATTTCTTCTTCGAGAATCTCTTCCTGCTCCGGATATTCGTGGCGTAAGTAAAGAACGCCCTTTTGCGCGCCCGTAATCAGCCCCGCGAGGATAATTCCTTCGATCACCAGATGCGGAATGTGCGTGAGAATGTAGCGGTCCTTGAAAGTGCCCGGCTCGCTTTCGTCGGCGTTGCAGACGATATATTTCTCCGGTCCAGCCTCCTTGCGCACGAGCTGCCATTTCGATTCCGTGGGAAATCCCGCGCCGCCCAACCCGCGCAATCCCGACGCCTTCAACACGTCGAGCGTCCCGTTCCAATCGCGCGATTGCACAACCCGCCGCACCGCGCCGTAGCGTTCGCTCGGCGAAGCGTACGGGTCGGATTTGCACTGCGCGCCTCGCGTCGTGTGCGGCGGCTCGGGCAATTCGCCGAGCGACGCCGCTTCGCGCGCCATCCGCTCGACTTCCGTTTCGCTCACGCGCGTGTAGATGCGGTCGTTGATCGCAACGGCCGGCGCGTGATCGCAGCGCCCTAGACACGAAATCCCTCGAACCACGGCGTCGTGGCCTCGCAGACTTTCTTCGAGGCGCGCGCGCAGCCCGTCGGCTCCGCGCAAATGACAAGACATGTCCTGGCAGACGCACACATCAGCTTTCGGCGGAGGCGTGAGGCGGAAATGCGGATAAAAACTGGCGACTCCGTGCAAGCGGTACAAGGGAACGTCAATTCTCTTTGCCAGGTCCCTGAGTTGTTCGGGAGGCAGATAGCCGAACTGACGCTGAATTTCCCTCAGCTCGTCGAAAATCAACGTCACTCTCTCCGCACCGGGAGGTCGATGAAGCCTTGCGTGGAAAAACAGGCGCGGTGAAGCTGCCGCGCAGGTCACCAGTGATATAGCAAATCCGCCATGCCAAGTCCACAGCGGAAGCGGTCAGCAGTCCCACAAGGATGCAACATCGCGGTGAGTTCGCGGTTGCCCTCCTGCAAATTTGCGGTAGAGTACTCCTGCCAAACGGCACATGAACACCAACCTCGAACCAAGCTCCTTGGCACAGTTCCGGGTGCTCGCGGCCGTCTTCCTGTTGTGCACTAGTTTTTCGGTCCGCACCATTGCGCAGACGCGCGCCACGACAACCGAAGCCGTCGGCAAATATACCGGTCCAGGCTCATGCGCCTCGACGAGCTGCCATGGCAGTATCCTGCCGCGCACGGAAAACGACGTGCTGCAGAACGAGTACAGCACCTGGATCGTCAAGGACAAGCACTCGAAAGCCTACGCTGCGCTCACAGGCCAAGTCGGCGAGCGCATCGCGAGCATTCTGAATCTGGGCAAGGCGGAGAACGCGCCTCGCTGCCTCGCGTGCCACGCGCTCAATCCGCCGCAGGACCAGCGAGCGCGTTCGTTTGATCCGAGCGAGGGCGTCAGCTGCGAAACGTGCCACGGGCCCGCGTCCGGGTGGCTCGGGCCGCACACCGAGCGCGATTGGACGCACGAAAAATCGCTCGCGCTCGGAATGTACGACGTGCGCGACGTCGCGAGCCGCACGCAGAAATGTCTCGGTTGCCATCTCGGTACCGAAGACAAGTTCGTCGACCACGAGCTGATCGCCGCGGGCCATCCGCTGCTGCAATTCGAGCTCGGATCGTTTTCGGACGTGATGCCGCGGCATTGGAAAGAAGCCGCTACGCCGCTCGATCCCGAGCGCAGCGATCCGCTCTACGACGTGCGCGAAATGACGGTCGGCCAAGCCGTCGAACTCCGCGAGTCGTTGTTGCGGCTCGCGTCGAAAACGCGCGGCAAAAACTGGCCCGAATATTCCGAGCTGCAGTGCGAGGCCTGCCATCACAGCCTCACTCCGCCGGAGCAAAGCTGGCGTCTGGAACGCGGCTATCCCGGGAGGCGGCCCGGCGATCCGCCATGGAACGCGTCGCGCTTCACCGTGTTCCGCGACGTCGCGCATCAGCTCGACGGCGCTGACGCCGACCAGCTCGATAGCGGCGTCACGCAGCTCGCGCAATTGATGAGCCAGCTCAATCCGGATCGCGACGCCGTATCGAGCGCGGCTACCAATTCGGCGCATGTCGCCGACGCGCTCGCCGCAAAAGTGCGCGCGGCGTCGTACGATCCCGCGGTCGCGCTGCGCCTGCTGCAGAAAATTTCCGGCGATGCCGACAGCATCTCTGCCGAGGGCGAGCAATCCGCGGCGCAAGCGGCGATGACGCTGCAATCGCTCTACATCGCGTACGATCGCGATCAGAAACCGCAGAATTCGGCCGAAGTGCGCGCGGCGATCACCGGCCTTTTCGAACAGCTTCAGAATCTTTCTGCATACGATCCGGCGCGCTTCGCCGAGCAGATGCGCCGCGTGAACGCGCTTTTGCGCTGACCTTCAGGAGAAACACGTGCAGCAATACGATCTGGTTGTCATCGGTTCCGGTCCGGCTGGAGAAAAAGGCGCGGCGCAGGCCGCCTACTTCGGCAAGAAAGTCGCGGTCGCGGAGTACGCCTCGGATGTCGGCGGAGCGTGCATCAACACGGGCACACTCCCGAGCAAGATCCTGCGCGAATCGGCGCTCTATTATTCGGGGCTCAGGCAGCGCGGACTCTATGGCGTCGATTACTCGCTCAAAGAAGGCCTGACCGTTGCGAATTTCATGCACCGCAAGGACGTGCTGGTGGAAATGGAGCGAGGGAAGATTCGCGAGAATCTGGCGGCGCACAAGGTCGATCTGATTCGAGGCGCGGCTTCTTTCGAGGATGCGCACACGGTCGTGGTGAAAACGCCGACGGAAGTGCTGCATCTGCACGGCGAGGCGATCTTGATCGCCACGGGATCGTATCCGCACCGCGCGCCGGAAATTCCGTTTGATGACAAGGTGATTTTCGACTCCGATTCGATTTTGAGGATGGAGCGAATCCCCCGCGGCCTGGCTGTGGTCGGCGGGGGCGTGATCGGATGCGAATACGCGTCGATTTTCACGGCGCTGGGCGTGGAGGTTGTGCTCGTCGACGGCCGCGACCGAATTCTGCCGTTTCTGGACGTCGAGATCTCGGAGCGACTGCGCGAGCGGCTCTCTGGACTCGGCGTGAAATTCTGTCTCGGCGAGCGCATGGGACCAATCGGCCGGACGAAAGAAGGAGTCCGCATCGAGCTGCCGTCCGGAAAGGTGATCGAGACGGAAGCGGCGCTCTTCGCGGCTGGCCGACGCGGAGCAGTCGATGGATTGAACCTCGCAAAGGCTGGGCTGGGCGTGAACAAGCGCGGATACATCGAGGTGAACGCGTCGTATCAGACCGCGGTGCCCTCGATTTACGCCGGGGGCGACGTGATCGGCTTCCCTGCGCTGGCTTCGACTTCGATGGAGCAGGGCCGCGTCGCCGTGTGCCACGCGTTCGGATTTCAGTACAAGCAGCGCGTCGCGTCGATGTTGCCGATGGGCGTTTATACGATTCCGGAAATTTCCGCGGTCGGCGAGAGCGAGGAAAGCTGCAAGGAGAAAGGAATCAACTACGAAGTCGGCCGCGCGCGCTACGCCAACAACGCTCGGGGCATGATCACCGGCGATTCGGCGGGAATGATGAAGCTGATCTTCCGGCGCGACAACCGGCAACTGCTCGGCGTCCACATCATCGGCGAAAACGCCACGGAGCTGATCCACCTCGGCATGATGGTCCTCGAATCGGGCGGCTCGATCGATCTGTTCATTGATTTCGTGTTCAACTATCCGACGCTCTCGGAGATGTACAAGTACGCCGCCTACGACGGCCTCGGCAATCTTTCGGGACACAAACTCCGGCAAGGTTAGGGCGAGCGGCTGCAACTGGCAGCAGGTGAAGGGTTTACGTGCAGCGCCGCGACGTTCAGAGCGGCAGACTTTTTTGAGTTCTGGAGCGCGGAAAAATATCGCGAAAAGTTGACACCCTTGTTGTGCGCCGACCTTTTGTTTTGAATGGCTTACGGCGAAAAAGACCTGGCAAGGCTTGACACTTGTTTGCGCGTGTAACTCCTCGGAAAATTGCCGAGTAACTTGTGCGCCGATCTTTTGTTTTGAATGAGTTGCGGACGTTTCTACTCGGCAGCATTGTCGAGTAGAAATGCGAATCCAAAGGCCTCGCCCCGGCAGGGCGGGGCGAGCTACATTTTCGGCCCTGTGTCGCGACATTCGTCTCGTTTCTCCTGATCCCCCAGGCTCGACTGATCTCCCGGGCTCGACTAACCGTCGACCCGGGAGCCCTATTCTGCGGCGACCTGGGGGCCCCTTCGTCGTTCTCGCTCCGCGAAATACACCCTTCGTCCCTCAGGACAAGCGGAGCCCGTTTGAGCTAATCACGATTGCGACGCATTGAGAATTGACCCATAGGACAGGTTTGGAAGAGGACTAGGACTGGCTGTACGCTCATTGTAGTGTCGGCACGGTCGGGCGATACCGATTTAGATAAGGGACACATATTGTAAATGCCTGTTCTACGTGGCATAGTACGCGCGTGATTCCGTTCCGGGTCCACTTCCGCGAGGGCGAGCCGATCTACGAACAGGCGATTTACTCCGCGAAGAAAGCGATCGTGTTCGGCAACCTGCGGCCCGGCGACGCGTTTCCCTCCGTCCGAGCTTTGAGCCGCGAACTGAAGATCAATCCGAACACCGCGCACAAGATCGTCGCGGGTCTGATTGAGTCCGGTCTGCTTGAAACTAAGCCGGGAGTTGGAACTATTGTGGCGAGGCGGCCGGCGGCGAGCGCGGCTGAACGTGCCACCTTGATAGAACACGAAATCGAGGAGATCGTCGTCGAAGCGAAACGTCTTGGGCTCGAACTCTCGGACATGATCTCGTCAGTATCCGAACAATGGAAACGGCTCGAAGGGGGCAAGAAACGATGAGCGCGCCGATTCGAACCGAGCAGTTGACGAAGAAATTCCGCCGCGTCGACGCGCTGAACGGGCTTGATCTCGAAGTGCCGGAAGGCTCGATCTACGCACTGGTTGGTCCAAACGGTGCCGGAAAAACGACGGCGATCAAAATCCTCATGAACATCTTTCGGCCTACGGGTGGGAAGGCCGAAGTTTTGGGAACACCGTCGAAGAAAGTGGCGGGGAAACTCTTCTGCTCGATCGGCTATGTCTCGGAAAACCAACGGCTGCCGGATTGGATGCGGGTCGATGCGTTTCTTGCTTATCTGCGGTCTTTCTATCCGACCTGGGATCGCGAGCTTGAAGATGATTTGGTCAAACGATTCGATTTGCCGCGCGACCGCAAGCTGAAACAGCTTTCGCGCGGGATGCGAATGAAAGCGGCGCTGGCGAGCGCGCTGGCGTTTCGTCCGAAGCTGATCGTGCTGGACGAACCGCTGGGCGGACTCGATCCGCTGGTGCGCGACGAGCTAATTGAAGGGTTGCTTGATCGCGCAGCGGAGGCGACGGTCTTCATTTCGTCGCACGATTTGGCGGAGATCGAGAGCTTTGCAAGCCATGTGGGCTATCTCGAGCAGGGACGGCTCGTGTTTTCGGAGCAAATGGGATCGCTGGCGGCGCGCTTCCGTGAAGTGGAGCTGACTTTCGAGACCTCTCCCGCATTGCCAGGAAAATATCCCGAGAGCTGGCTGCACGTGAGCGGGTCGGCAGCCGTGGTGAGATTTATCGAGAGCCGGTTCGACGAAGCGAGGACGCCGGCGGATATCTCGCAAGTGTTTGGCGCAGCGCGCAATGCGGCGTTTACGCCGATGTCGTTGCGTTCGATTTTTCTGGCGATGGCGAAGGCCCGCCGGAGCGCGTCGTGAGAACGAGGGGATGATGCGGCAGATCCTCCACATATTCCGAAAGGACGTGCGGCACTTCTGGATCGAGATTCTGGCGTCGATTCTCTTGCTGTCTGGTTACATCTGGAGAGTGCTGCACCAATGGGCAAATCCGACGACAGTGCCGGACCTTCCGAATTTTCTGCAAAATTTGCTGATGGCTCTCACGCCGGTCTCGTGGTGCCTGCTGGTGGTTCGCGCGGTGCAGGACGAGAGCCTCGTGGGCGATCGCCAATTCTGGATCACGCGCCCGTATGAGTGGAAGAAATTGATTGCGGCGAATGTGCTGTTCATCTTGTTGCTCGTCAACTTGCCACTTCTTGTGGCCAACGTAATTTTCCTCAAAAGTTCTGGGTTTGCTCCGACGCGATACCTGGTTGGCCTGCTCTGGATTCAGCTAGCGATGGCCTTGGTCCTCATTCTACCGGCTGCGTGCGTGAGTGTAGTGACGTCGACGTTCGTGCAGGTGATCCTGTGGACGCTGGGAGTCGGCGGATATATCGCGATCGTTGCTTCCATATCATCCCTGATCCCCGATTCCCACATACAGACGTCGGTCTCGGATATTTCCGACTGGATACCGCCGGCGGTATTCGGAGTGGTGTTCCTCGGAATCATAGTGTGGCAATACACGCGGCGACAGCCGTGGATTCCGCGAGCGGTAATCGTTGTGATGGCTTTCATCATGGCTGCCGTTGGGCTAATACCGACCACTGAGTCTCAGGTTACCGAGGCGTACCCGCCGCTGGCTGCAGGAGAGCATTTGCCATTCCAAGTGACGCCGATTCCGCCCAGGCCGGCGACGGAAGAGCAAGAGCGAAGGCAAGCGGGCGAGAAGAAAATCAGCCTGGCGATCAAGATGCGGGTGACCGACGTACCCGCGGGCACTCTTATCACGATTGCCGCAACTCGCGTGATGATTCGGACGCGGAATGGCGAAGAGCTGACCACGAAATGGGCGAACGACGGCACAGATATTTGGCCGCGGGAAGCAACGACCAGCGTGGGTTTCCAGGTCGATAGGAATTTTTTCGAGAATGCGCGATTCGTTCCGGCGGATTTGCGAGTCACGCTCGCCTACCGGGAGTATCACGAGACGAATACACGACAGATCGTGACGCAACCCGGTGAGTTTCCGGTTGCTGGCATCGGCATTTGTTGGGTCGGTTCGCCGCGTGGCCTGTATTGGTTCCAGGGCGATATGCAATGCCGGTCGGCAGTGAAGGCGCCGGCAATTCTGGCGCGTTTTGAGACTGCACAAAGCACGTGCCCCAGTGTGCGAAACAAGACGGAAGTTCCGCCGACGACACGCTACGCGTCTTACCTGAACGACAACTCATTCGAGCCGGCGATAATTCCGATACAGCCGGTCAATCTCGGATTTTCGCGAGTGTATGACCCGGACGACGAACATGCGATTCCTGGTGTGTGCGCCGGAACGCCCGTTACGCTGAGCACGCCTACCAGGCCGCGATTTGCGAGCACAGAGATCAAAATCGATAGCGCCGACCTGCGAGATTATCTGCCCGAGCCGATCGGGAATCGTCGAAGAATGATTGAGTGAGAACGGAACGCGGGCGGGGCTTTCCCGCCCGGTGCGATCAAGACCCCACCGCCGGCGGGAGAATTAGTTCGAAATTCATCAGGCCGAGCCTCGGCGTGAGCAAACCTGGCCAGCGAACATGCCGGGATGAAGCCGCGGCGCTACGTTCAAACCTGGGAAAAAGCGGATCCCTGCCTGCGGCAGGCAGGCCTCACCGCCATCCGCAAAGGGCGCTAGCGTTCGTGGCGCTCGCGAAGATAGTCGGCGGGCGAGGAGACGAGAATCCCTTCGATGCGCTTGCCGAAATAGGGCCCGAAATGGCGCGCATCGCCGGTGATGAGGTGGGTCGCGCGGGCCTCGATTGCCGCGAGCAGGATCGGCACATCCTTGTCCGGCAAGGAGAGGCCGGCCGGAAGATCTCGCGGCACTGCGTCAAAGAGCTGAACGGCGCGAGCCAGGCGGGCGAGCCTGCGTCTTTGCGCGTTTTCGGTTAGGTTGACTCGGGCTTCTTCCACGGCGTAGTGAGAGGAGCAAAGAGTTGTGCGTTTGAGCTTCCAGAGCTGAAGAAGGCCCGCGTCTGGTCTGTAAGCGGCTGAGAAAAGGATGTTGGCGTCGAGAAACAGGCGATCCATCTATCAAGCTATCGAGGCCGCCGGTGCGGAATCGCGTCGGGGTTAAGACCGAGCTTCTTCACCTCGCGACGCGCTCGCTGATAATCCTTCGCCGTGGTCGCGGTGGAAAGCAGAAACTCCGCTTTACGCTCCGGCGTGTACCGCTCGACGGGCACAACAATCGCGGGGCGAATGAGCACGCCATCCTCGCGCGGCTCAGTGGTGACGAGCGCGCCCTCTTCGATGCCATAGCGTTTTCGCAGTTTAGCCGGTACGATGATGGTACCGCGCTTGCCGACTTTAACAGCTTCCATAAGCTTCTCTGGATGCCAGTATATCAGAATATCTGAGATTCAGGCGGATTCGGTTGATGAGACGCCGAGATTAGTGCCGGGCTAAAGTCCCCGGCGCTACATGCAAACCTCAGAGAAATTCGTGAAGAGCACAGGCAGGATTGCCTGTGCCACGCAAGCCAACAGACTCCAATCAAGAAAAATTACTGCGTGGGGTTGCGGGGGAAGTGCAGATAGGGGAGGCGGACGCCGTTGATGATGATGTTGTCCGCCTGAATCGAGGCGGGCGCTTCGAATCCGACGGCGCCGCCTGCGGTGACGTAATCGTCCTGATCGACGCCATCGCCGCTGACGCCCAATCCGCCGACAAGCTGGCCATTGATGTAAAGCGGCTCGGAGCCCGGGAAAAATACGACGCCGCTCTGATTGATCGCCGACCACGACGGTCCGGGAACCTGAAATCCCTGCGTGCAGGGATTCGCTGTGTCCAGCAAATAGAGATTGAAAAACGGGCCGGGCGAGCTTCCGTTGATTCCCGGCGGGAAAAACGGCTGCGCGCCGAATCCGATGGTGCGATTGGTGACGGCGGTACCGATGGGAACGTCGTTCAAATCCTGCGGCTGGCGCGTAGTGCCGCTGAAATAGATCACGTTGCGCGCTTTGGTGGCGGCGACGTCGATGCTGAAGACAGTGCCGTCGTCCATGCGGTGCAGCGCGATGATGGTGCCGTCGAGATCGCTCACGGCGATGGTCATTTTCGCTTTCACGCCGGGAGGCAGGCGAATGAGCGCGCGAGTGGTATTGGCGGTTGCGACCGCGTTGTTGATGATTTGAGAGACCTGCGCGGCGGTGAGTCCGCCGATGGGGCCGTTCGTCGGAGGAATCAAGTCACCCGAGGGATCGGGGCCGGGGCTCGCGATCGGGCCGACGGTGTAGAGCGTTGCGTTGTAAGTTCCCGGCGTCACGCCAGCCGGCGCGGTGGTTTGATCGACGAACGGCAGCGCGATTCCATCGATGACCACTTCGCCCGGCGCAGGCAGCGCGGGAAGCGCAATCCCATCGGTGCCGACGTTCATGGCCGTGAAGCCCGCGTATTCGGCGACATCGTACGAAACGCCTGCGACGCCTACTCCGCCGACGACGGTGCCGTCCTTGAAGAGCGGAATGCCGCCGGGATTCACAGCGTTCGGGTCGCTGTCATTCGTATCGGCTTTGCCGGTGATGATTCCGAGGCCCGGGCTGATGTCGGCGATGGTGGTCGCGGGCGGGACGGTCGCGTTGATGCTCGGTGAAAGAGTGCAGCCGCGATTGGTGTTTTCGATGCCGTAGAGCGCGGCGTTGGACGCGTTGGCGACGCCGGGCGGGAAATGCACGCCGCTGATGTAGCGCACGGTGCGCGACGAAAGCGGCGCCTGATCGTTGCTGAAAAAAGCTCCGGTGCGGGCGAGCGCGACGGCGAGATCGGGCGTGGCGACCTGATTGCCGAAATTGCCGGTCGAGAGCGCGGGCGCAGAAGGTTCCTGATAGACCGCGAGAATGTTGCCCATGCGGTCGACGACGGCGATTACCATCGTGTCGGACTGCGCCGCTTGCGCGGCTGCCTGCACGACGGCGGCGACGTCGCTCTGCGTGAGGACTTCGACCGCGGGAGGAGGAGGCGGTGGCGGCGGAGCCGCAGTGCTGCCGCCGCTGCTTCCCCCACAGGCGCACATGCTCACGCAAAGCAGACCGGTTGCGATGAGAGGTCCAAAACGCGAAAGAATTCGATGGCGATGGGCGGGCCGAGTCATCCGATGGGATTCATTGGTATCACATGCAGGAGCGCATCTCAACGGCGGTTTGGCGGGCGCGCGGCGCACAGATCACCAAACGCGGGGCGAAGTTCGGGAAACTTTGAAGGAATTGCGCTTGCTCGCGCCAAAACAACCGTGTTAGTTAAGTCGAGCGAGAGTCCCAGGCGAGAGCGACCAAACGATTTTCGCGACCCAGCGGATGCCGAACACTTCGACCCTGCCAATCTTCCTTCTGGCGGCCGTACTGGCGTCGCCGTGCTTCGCGTCTTCCGCACATCACCACGCTGTTCACCGAGCGACGAAATCCGCGAAAGTGCGCCGCGCGCACAGCCTCGCGATCCACAAGCACTCTCGTCCGACGCGCCATGCGGCAGCGCGACGGCATGCGATCAAACACCATCGGAATGCCAGTCACAGCGAAGCGGCTTCTAGTCAGCCGTCGCCAGAGCAGTTCGCAGCGGCCTGGCAATCGCCTGTTCCGGAAGAGAACCCGAATCCTGGGTACTCGGCAGGGCAATTTATGTTGGTGAACTATTTGACTTCCGCGCAGCAGGAGCAGATTCCCGGCCGCGCCCCGCAGAAGACGGGCGCGCTGCAAGGTGTGGTGCGCGACGCGAACGGAAATGCGGTCGGCGGTGCGACGGTGACGTTGCGAAACAGCGCGACCGGAGAAACGCGCAGCGCGACGGCCACGGCGGAAGGCGTGTTTCGCGTGCTCGATTTGCCGCCGGGGAAGTACGATCTCAGCGTCACGTCACAGGGCTACGAGACGTTCTCCGAAGCAGGCGTGACGATCGCAGCGGGTGAAGCGGTGGTGCGCGAAATCAAATTGACCGCGCTGCCCGCCGGCGCTCAGCCCGCGCCGGGGCTGCCGCAGGTCCCGCAAGCGAAGCCTTCTCCTTCTCCCGCGGCGACGCAACCTGTGTACAACGGCGCCGAGCAGCGGATGCAACAACCGAGCGCTCCGCAGCCGGCGCCGCAACCGTTGCCTCCCGCGGGCGACGTGTTTCAGACGCAGTCCGACCGTTGGCTCGTCGCCATGCCCGAGTGGGACCGATACGGCCACGGAGGAGAGCATCCTTACGTGAAAGGCCGGACGTGGGACCCGTTCGACCGAAACAAACTGAAGGGCGACGTCCCCATTTTCGGCCAGCAAACATTTTTCAATTTCACGGGCGTCAGCGACACGCTTGTCGATGGGCGGCGGCTGCCTACGCCGACTGGAGTCAGCACCGCACGTCCCGGAACGCCGGAATTTTTTGGGAGGGGCGGGCAGTTTTTTCTGGATCAGGTTTTCTTGTTCTCATTCGATCTGTTTCACGGCGACACTTCGTTCAAGCCGGTGGACTGGCGGATTCGAGTGACGCCGGCCGTGAGCCTGAATTATCTGGACGTGCAGGAACGGGGAGTCGTCAACGTCGATGTCAGCAAGGGCACGACGCGGCTCGATTCGCACCTGGGATTGCAGGAAGCGTTCGGCGAGGTAAAGCTGCACGATCTGAGCCCCAATTTCGATTTCATATCCGTGCGCGCCGGAATTCAGCAGTTCAATGCGGATTTTCGCGGATTCATTTTCGAGGACGAGCAGCCGGGCGTGCGGTTTTTCGGCAATTTGGATTCGAACAAGTGGCAATACAACCTCGCCTACTTCAATTTTCTCGAGAAGAATACCAACAGCGGGCTGAATTCGTTTGCAATGCGGCATCAGCAGGTCTTCATAGCGAATGTTTACCGTCAGGATTTCTTGTTTCAGGGATACACGGTGCAGATCAACGCGGCTTACAACGACGACGCGCCGACGATTCATTATGATGACAACGGATTCCTGGTCCGGCCCGCGCCGATTGGCGCGGTGGTCTCGAACGGTGAGATTCAAGCGCACAGCGTTCACGCCGCCTACATCGGATTCAACGGCGACGGCCACATCGGCTGGCTCAACCTGACGAACTCGTTTTATCAGGCGCTGGGGCGCGACAGCTTCAACGCGATTGCCGGCCGGCCGGTGCGAATCAACGCGCAGATGGCGGCGACGGAGCTTTCGGTCGACAAAGATTGGGCGCGATTCAAGGCCTCCGTGTTCTACGCGTCGGGCGACGCGCACCCACGCGACAGCGAAGCGCGGGGCTTCGATGCGATCGAGGATTTTCCCGAGTTCGCGGGGGGAATTTTCAGCCTGTGGAATCGAGAAGGAATCCGGCTGACCGGCTCGAACGTACTTTTGACCACACCGAACAGCCTGCTGCCGAGCCTTCGTTCGAGCAAGGACGAAGGGCAGGCCAACTTCGTGAATCCGGGAATTTTTTTGGCGAACCTAGGAGCGGATTTCGATATCACTCCGAAACTGCGCGGCTTTGCGAACGTGAATTACATGCGGTTCATGGATACGCAGCCGCTGGAGCTGCTGCTGTTTCAATCACCGATTCGCCACACGATCGGCGTCGATTCGAGCCTGGGCGTTAAGTACCGGCCGCCGTTGACGGAAAACATTTCGATTACGGCCGGCGCGGCGACACTCGTGCCGGGTGCGGGGCTGCGAAACATCTACACGGGCAGGATGCAGTTTTCGCTCTTTTCAAACGTGCGGTTTCAGTTCTAGGCGGCGACTTACGGAGTATTTGGTGAGAGAGCACAACGAAACGATGCGGGGCACCGTGCGGCAGAATCTCGCTCTGCTGGGGGTGGCGGCAGCTCTCGTTTCGTTCTTCGCGCTGGAGCACAGGTTGAGCGCGCAGGTCGAGGGCACTCAATCACCGGGGCCGACGCTGCTCACGCAAACGCAGGCTGATGCCGACCGCAAAAGCGCGGGCTGCCTGAGCTGCCACAACGGAATCGACGAGCCGACTATGCACCCCACACGCACGGTGCGATTGGGCTGCACGGATTGTCACGGGGGCGATGCGACGGCGAGCGTTGCATCCGGCACGGCGAAAGGATCCGCGGAATACGAGCGAGTGAAGAACAAGGCCCACGTGCAGCCGCGCGATCCGGAGTTCGCGCAGGGTGCAGGGCGCGTCGAGCGTCCCTACACGAAATGGCTGCGCGAGAGCTACGAGTACGTGCGGTTTGCGAATCCGGGCGATCTTCGCGTCGCACCCGAGACCTGCGGCCGAGCGGGCTGCCATGCGTCCGAGGTGCGCAACGTCAGCACCAGCATGATGACGCATGGCGGGTTTCTCTACGGAGCGGCGCTCTACAACAACGGCGCGTTTCCGCTGAAGAATGCGCGGTTCGGCGAGAGCTACTCGGCCGACGGCCAGCCGCAGATCATGAAAACTATCCCTCCGCCGACGCCGGAAGAGACGCGGACGAAGGGCGTCGTGCCCGAGTTGACGCCGCTCGAACGCTGGGAAATTTCGCAGCCGGGGAATGTGCTGCGCGTGTTCGAGCGCGGCGGCGAGAAAAAGGGCGAGATCGGAAATCCAAAAACAGACGAAGAGCCCGGACGCCCGGACGACAAATTGGGCGATCGTGGCTTCGGTACCGAGCTGCGAACCGATCCCGTTTTTCTCGGCTTGCAGAAGACCCGGCTGCTCGACCCGCTGCTTTCGTTGCCGGGCACAAACGACCAGCCGGGCGACTACCGCGGCAGCGGTTGCACGGCGTGCCACGTGATCTATGCGAACGACCGCTCGCCCGAACATTCTGGGCCGTACGCGTCGTTTGAGAATTTGGGTGTGAGCGCGTCGACTGATCCCACGATCGCGAAGAATGAATCGGGTCACCCGATCCGGCACGTTTTCACGCGCTCGATTCCGTCGAGCCAATGCATGGTGTGCCACGTTCACCCCGGAACGAACATGGAAGCCACGTACTTCGGGTACACGTGGTGGGACAACGAAATCGACGGCGACGCGATGTATCCGAAACAACAGCGGACTCCGACGGCGGACGAAAGGTATGAAGTTTCGCTGCGAAATCCGGAGGGTGCGGCAGCACGCGGATTGTGGTCCGATCCGAAGTTCTTGGCGGAAGTGGGCAGCGGGCAATTCAACGCACAGCTCAAGCAGACGCAGTTTGCCGATTTTCACAGCCACGGCTGGATCTTCCGCGCCGTTTACAAGCGAGACCGCCAGGGCAATCTGCTCGACGCCGACGGCAAGATTGTTTCGCCCGACGATCCGAACAAGTTTTCAAAGGCTGTGCATCTTGCGGACATCCATCTCGAAAAGGGGATGCAATGCGTCGATTGCCATTTCGAACAGGACGTTCACGGGAACGGCAAGCTTTACGCCGAGCCGCGCGCGGCGATTGAACTCGACTGCATCGACTGCCACGGCACGATCGAGAAGCACGCGACGCTGATCACGTCCGGCTTTGCGGCGCCCGAGGGCGGAACACATCTCGACGCGCTGCGCACTCCATGGGATCAGCGTCGATTCGAATGGCGCGATGGAAAGCTTTACCAGCGCTCGATGGTCGACCCGGACAAAGAGTGGGAAGTGGTGCAGACGCTCGACACGATCACGCCGGGGAATTCTCACTACAGCGAAAAGTCGCGCTGGGCGAAGACGGTGCGTAAGGACGGCACGCACTGGGGCGATGTTCCCGGCGACGAATCGCAGCTGGCGCACGCCAACAGCCGGATGACCTGTTACGCCTGCCATACGTCATGGGCGCCTAACTGCTTCGGCTGCCATCTCTCGATGCAGGCCAATCAGCGCAAGCCGATGCTGCACAACGAAGGGCTGATGACGCGCAACTGGACATCGTACAACTTTCAGGTGCTGCGCGATGACGGCTACATGCTGGGAATCGACGGCACGGTGACGGGCCATCGCGTGGCTCCGGCGCGCTCGTCTTGTGCGATCGTGGTCAGTTCGCAAAATGCGAATCGCGAGTGGCTTTACTACATGCAGCAGACGATTTCAGCAGAGGGATTCAGCGGGATCGCGTTCAGCACCTTCGTGCCGCATACGGTGCGGGCGAAGGAAACGAAGGAATGCGAAGACTGCCACGTGTCCGAGCAGCGCGACAACAACGCCTGGATGGCACAGGTGCTCCTGCAAGGCACAAATCTGCTGAATTTCATGGGTCGCTACGTCTACGTCGCGGATGGCTCCAAGGGTTTCGATGCCGTCGCGGTGGCCGAACACGATGAGCCTCCCGCGATCTATGGCAGCTACTTGCAGCGGCTGGCGTATCCGGATGATTACAAGAAGCACGTAGCGCGCGGCCGCGAACTGCAAGAGGACTATCACCACGAAGGAAACGTGCTCGACGTCCAGATGCGCGGAGAGTATCTCTACGCTGCCACCGGCAAAGGCGGCTTCCGCGCGTACGACATCGCGAACATCGACAACAAGGGATTTTCCGAGCGCATGGTTACGGCGCCAGTCTCGCCGCTCGGCCAGCGCTTCTACGTCAAGACGAAGTACGCGATGGCGGTGGCCAGCCCCTCGACGCTGGCGCTCGATCCGATTCGCACGCGTCGGCCTGAAAACGAAGAGCAATCGATTCATCCGATTTACGCATTCCTCTATGTCGCGGACAAATACGAAGGGCTTGTAATAATTGGCGACCCGAATTTGAAACACAAGGTCCCGGGCGTGGCCACGCTGCTCGACGGCGATCCGCGAAACAATTTCCTGAAGCGCGCGCTGGCGTTCAATCCCAATGGAATCTTGAATGGAGCGCGCCGGATCACGATTGTGGGCACGTATGCGTACATGCTGTGCGACCACGGGCTGGTGGTCGTCGATCTGGATAATCCGCTCAAGCCGCGCATAACCGCGGAGATCGGGGCGCCGGAGCTGAACGATCCGCAGGGAATCGCCATTCAGTTTCGCTACGGATTCGTGGTGGATCGCGACGGACTGAAAGAGCTCGACGTGACTTCGCTCGATCATCCGCGCGTGGTGCCGAATGTGCTTGTGAAATTGCCCGATGCGCGCAACGTATATGTCGCGCGGACGTACGCGTACGTCGCAGGAGGCAAGCAGGGAGTGGCGATTGTGGACGTCGAGAAGCCGGAGCAGCCGAAGCTCGATCAGGTGTTTTCGGCGGACGGCAAACTCAACGATGTGCACGACGTGAAAATCGGGATGGTCGACGGCAGCGCCTTTGCGTTCGTCGCCGACGGCGCAAACGGGATGCGCATTTTGCAAATCCTCTCGCCGGAAGATTCGCCGAATGCGTACGGCTTCAGTCCGCGGCCCACGCCCAAGCTGATCGCCACCTATCGCACGGCGGGACCAGCGCTCGCGATTTCCAAAGGGATCGACCGCGATCGCGCCGTCGATGAAAGCGGAAACCAATTGACGGTGTTCGGGCGGCGCGGCGCGCGGCCGTTCAATCGCGAGGAAGCGGAGCGGCTTTACCTGCACGACGGCAAGCTTTATACCGTCACAAACGCCCCTCCTCCGCCTGCGCGCTGATTTTACTTAAGCCAGATTTCCTGCAACAGCTCGCTGCTGACGAGCTCGCGGTATTCAGCACGCTTTTCACCAATCTGCTGGGCCTGCTGTTCTCCTCCCAGAATCTTGTCTCGGACGGCATCTTCCTTCGCGTCCAGGCCATCCATAGCAGCGTGGTTCTTGTACTGGATGGCGAGGCAGACGTCCCAATCTTGCGGATCGCTCTTGGTTTCCTTGATGAAAAACTTGTAATCAAGAATCAGCCCTTCTTTCTTCTCTTCGTCCAGAAGCGGCTTGCTGGACTTCTGCAAACTGGTGAGATATTCGTCCATGCGGGTCGGCTTGACGCGGACCAGTTCGACGCGCCAGACGGGTCCTTCGGTGTAGTGTTCCTGAGCCATGACTGCAGGAGCGAGCAGAAGCGCAGCGACAGCGATGCCGTACAATTTTTTCATCGTATCTCCTCAGTTTAGATTTATGTGGTGGGCCTAACCGACGGACAACGTACACCCGGCCTCGTGCGGATGCAATCGTGGCGCGGATTTCTAATGTTGAGAGGATGCCTGCGTCCAGTAATGAAGTGATATTCGCAGACGCCAGTCACAGAGGCGGCTAAGCGCCGGCGGAATGTTTCTCCGCGCCGGGGCGCGTATCCAATCCGAAATCCTTGCGCATACGCTCGTGCCAGGCATTGTCGTCCAAAGCGCCCCAGTCGACCCACTGCTCGTCCGTCATCGACGCACGCCAGCCAAGGAACCCCAGCGCATCGGGACCGACAGCGTGTCGGAGCTGCCAGGTGCCGCTCTCGATGATCTCGCGAATTTTCTCCGCGACAATCGCCGGGCCTGCGGGCGTGGCCAGCGACGCCTGAAACATAGTCGCGACGCGCAGAACGTGGGGATAGTGAGACTCCGTGGGAGGGACCGCGGCGCGCCGGGCCATGGGCGTGTCGATTACGCCGGGTTCTACGAGTGCGACGCGGATGCCGAAAGGCTTCACTTCCTGCGCGAGACCCTCGCTCACCGCCTCGAGCGCGAACTTCGAGGCCGAGTATGGCGTCATCGGCGAGCAGGAGATTCGCCCGGAAACAGAACTCACATTGATGATGCAACCGCTGCGCCGCTGGCGCATTTCGGGCAGGCAGGCGCGAATGCAACGAAGCGCGCCGAAATAGTTCGTCTCCATCGTAGCGCGGAAGGCTTCAAGAGGAAGCTCTTCGACCGATCCGAGACGCTCGATTCCGGCGTTGTTGACGAGGACGTCGATGGATCCCGCCTTTGCGCGGATCGCAGCGATTGTCGACGCCACCGATTCATCGGAATCGACGTCCAACGCGAGAATCGAAACGGGCAACTTTTCTTTCTCAACGGCTTCGCGAAGGATGCGGTCGCGCTCCGGTTTCCGCATGGTGGCGTAAACGGAGTGGCCCTTCCTCGCTAGCAGGAGCGCTGTCTCAAGCCCGATTCCGGAGCTGCAACCTGTGATGAACACGCAGGACATGATTTTCCTCCTCGCAGAAACAACAAGGATGCCAGGGCTTGAAGTCCGCACATCATACATCCATTTGCCACGAAGGAGCGGCGCGCGCGACCGTTGAATCGAATTGTAAAGCTCCTGCGCTTGACAAGGTCTCGCGGGAAAACCTAAAATCCATAGGCGAAGAAAAAGCGAAATAGAAGTCCCCTCCTTTTCGCCCTTCGCGGTGCGCCATGAGCTCGAAAACATCCGCTTTGCGCTTGCAGGTGGAATCGTCGCTGGCCCGCCACGGCGGGCAAGCCGCGGGCATCGCGAGTCCTTTTCAGTATCGCGACCGCCCCATCGTAGAAACGGCGACGACCGGCGCGCCACCCATCGATCTGCTGACGGGAGGATTGCCGCGCGGCAGCTTGACGGAAATTTGCGGGCCGCCGTGCTCCGGGCGGACGAGCTTGCTGGTTTCGGCGCTCGCGTCGCGAACGGCGGCGTCGGAAGTGTGCGCACTGGTGGATGCGCGCGACGCGTTCGATCCGCACTCGGCGGAGGCGGCGGGCGTGCGGCTGCAGCAACTGCTCTGGGTGCGCTGCCGGAACGTCGATCAGGCGCTACGCACGACGGACCTGCTGATTCAGGGCGGCGGATTCGGAATGATCGCGCTCGATCTAGGGGACACGCCGACGCGCTTGGTCCGCTACGTTCCGCTGCAGGTGTGGTTTCGATTTCGGCGGGCCGTGGAGCACACGCCGACGATTTTTCTCGTGGTGGAGCAGGAATCGAACGCGAAAACATGCGCGTCGTTGGTGCTGAGCCTGCGCGCAGAGGAAACGCGCTGGGTGCATACGTCCGAAAGCGCCGGCGACAGCGGAGAAATCTTGCTGCCGCATTCGCCGGGATGTCTGCTCGACGGCTGGAAGAGCCACGCCGAAACGATTCGCTCGAATGCGAAACAAAAGGAGCGGCGACTATTCACACCAGACGCAATTTTTGCAGACGCTCGCGGCGATAGCGCCGATTTCGAAACGGCAGTCATGTGGGGAGGCGTCAGAAAAAGGTGAAGAATTTTTTCGGTTCCTTCGCCTCGCGATCGGGCTTTTATGGCATTCGCTTCCATTTTCGTTCCCAATTTTTTGCTGCAGGCGGTGGTGCGCGCCGAACCTGCTTTGTGCGAACGCGCGCTTGCGTTGATCGAAGGGAATCCGCCGCTGTGCAGCGTGATTGCGATCAACGAAAAGGCTGCGCGAACGGGGATCGAAATCGGAATAACGAAAACCGATGCCGAGCAATTTGCCGGCACGGAAATTCGCCCGCGTTCTCCGGCGCAGGAAAAGACAGCGCACGCTGCCCTGCTCGACATCGGCTGGTCGGTTTCTCCCCGGATTGAAGACACCGCGCAGGACGCGATCGTCTTGGATTTGGCGGGCCTCACTTCCCTCTTCGGCGCGGAAAAAGAGATTGGCGCGCATCTTGCCGAACGCGCGGCTGCATGCGGATTGCAGGTGAATGTCGCAATCGCGTCGAACATCGATACTGCTCTAATCGCTGCACGCGGATTTGCGGGGATCACTGTGATCGCTCACGGCGAAGAGGCGCAGGCCTTAAGCGGATTGCTCATCGGCGCGCTTTCGCCTTCCATCGAAACTCCCGAAACATTGAGCCGCTGGGGCGTGGCGACGTGCGGAGCTTTTGCCAGACTGCCGATTCTGGAGCTTTCCGAGCGGCTGGGGCAGGAAGGCGTCCGGCTGCACGCGCTGGCGCGAGGAGCGTCGGCGCGCTCGATTGCGATCGCGGAACCGGCGCATTTTTTTGAAGAAGAGATGGAGCTGGATGACGCGGTCGAAGAGCTCGATCCGCTGTCGTTTCTTCTGGGGCGGCTGCTCGATCAGCTTTGCGCGCGTCTCGCAGCGCGTTCGCTGGGCGCGGCGGCGATTCGCGTGCGTTTCGAGCTCGAGCCATCGTTTGAAAATGCCGCGGACATTCGAGAGGCGTTCCCGGCGAAAAGGCAGCCCGGCCTGTACGAGAAAGAAATACAGCTGCCCGTACCGGCGCGCGATTCGAAGATGCTTTTGAAATTGCTGCGGCTGCGATTGCAACTGAATCCTCCGGGCGCGCCGATTCAGAAGATCGCGCTTGCGGCTGAGGCCGCGCGTCCGCGCGCGACGCAGGGCGGCCTGTTTCTGCCCAGCTTTCCCGATCCTGAAAAGCTGGAACTCACGATCGCGCGCATCGCGCAAGTTGTCGGCGAAGAGAATGTCGGATCGCCATCGCTCACGGACACGTACCGTCCGGAAGATTTTCAGATGCGGCGATTTCTGACTCCGCGCGAGGCTGCTAGAGCCGATGGCGGCAACGGCGCGCGTCACGCGGAAAGAGAGCAAGCGAATGCCAAAGTTTCGATGAGCTTTCGCGTGTTTCGTCCCGCTGTGCCCGCAAAACTCGATTTGCACGCAGGAAGCCCGACGCGCGTCGTATTTCAGGGCCTGCGCGGGGAAGTGATTGCAGCGTCGGGGCCGTGGCGCACGTCGGGCGATTGGTGGCGGGAAGATCCCTGGCAGCAGGACGAGTGGGATTTGGAGATTCATTTTCAGGCGGCGGAGCCGCGCGATCGATTTTCTTCCGCAGATCTGAGATCGAATTCCGGCATTTTCCGTTTCTATTACGATTCGCTGCGCCGAGGCTGGTTTGTGCGGGGAGTCTACGACTGATGTACGTCGAGCTGCACGCGCGATCGGCATTCAGCTTTCTCGAAGGGGCATCTTCGCCGGAAGAGCTGGTTCGCCTGTGTGCGGAGCACAGCATGCCGGCGATGGCGCTGCTCGACCGCGACGGCGTATACGGCTCACCCCGTTTTCATCTCGCGGCGAAAAAACAATCCATCCGCGCGCACGTCGGCGTGGAAGTCACGTCGGCGGAAGGCTGGCGCTATGTGCTCCTCGTTCAATCGCGCGAGGGATATCAGAATTTGTGCCGCCTGATCACGCGCATGAAGCTGCGCGCGAAAAAAGGCGACGGCCGGGCGCAGGCGGAAGAAGTCACCGAAATGAGCAGCGGGCTGATTTGCCTGACGGGAGGCGAAGAAGGCCCGCTGGCGCACGCGCTCGCAAAAGGCGGCATTGCGCACGCCACGAAATGCGTGCAGGAGCTGTGCGACACATTCGGCCGGGAAAATGTTTACGTCGAGCTTCAGCGGCATTTCTCGCGCGATGAAGAAGCGCGCAATCAGGCCGCGATCGAAATCGCGCGAAAGCTGCAACTGCCGCTGCTGGCGACGAACGGTGTTTGCTTCGCGCTGCCGCAGCAACGCGAGCTGCTGGACGTCTTCACATGCATTCGCAACCACCGGACGCTCGCGACTGCGGGCCGACTGCTGAGCCGCAATTCGGAAAAACATTTCAAAACGCACGAGGAGATGTCGCAGCTTTTCGTCGATCTGCCCGAAGCGATCGCGAACACGGAGATTCTTTCTTCGCGCTTGCAATTCACGCTGAGCGATCTGGGATATCAGTTCCCGATCTATCCGGTTCCCGACGGCGGATCGGAGATGGAGTTTCTTCGCGCGCGCGCGCTCGAAGGCATGATCGGCCGCTACGGCGCTGGCGATGAACGCGCGCGGCGGCAAATCGAGCGCGAACTCGCGCTGATCGAAAAGCTCAATCTGGCGGGCTACTTTTTGATCGTGTGGGACATCGTCCGCTTCTGCCGGGGAAAAAATATTCTGGTGCAGGGACGCGGCTCGGCGGCGAACAGCGCCGTTTGCTACTCGCTCGGCATCACCGCGGTCGATCCAGTGGGGATGGACCTGCTGTTCGAGCGGTTTTTATCGGAGGAACGCGGCGAATGGCCGGACATTGATCTCGATCTGCCGAGCGGCGATCAGCGCGAGCGCGCGATTCAGTACGTCTACGAGCGCTACGGAAAGCTGGGCGCGGCGATGACGGCAAACGTGATCACCTATCGCGGGAGATCGGCAGCGCGGGAGATCGGAAAAGCGCTATCGCTCGATCCGGAAACGCTCGACCGGCTGTCGGCGCTGGTCGGATCGTGGGAGTACAGGGACCCGAGCGACACACTCGAGCGGCAGTTTCGCGACGCGGGGCTTGATCTGCAGCACCGTCGGATTCGAAAGTTTCTGGAGCTTTGCCGGGCCGTGCAGGATTTGCCGCGGCATCTGGGCCAGCATTCGGGTGGAATGGTCGTTTGCCAGGGGCAGCTCGATTCGATCGTGCCGCTCGAGCCGGCAACGATGCCGGGACGCGTGGTGGTGCAATGGGACAAAGAAGATTGCGCGGACATGGGAATCGTGAAAGTGGACCTGCTCGGACTGGGGATGATGGCGGTGCTGGAAGAGTCGCTTCAGATCATTCGCGAGCACCATGGAGAGGAGATCGATCTCGGGCATTTGCCGCAGGACGATCCGGCGGTCTACACGGCGCTGCAAAATGCGGACACGGTCGGGATGTTTCAGGTGGAAAGCCGGGCGCAGATGTCGTGCCTGCCGCGGCTGCGGCCAAAATGCTTTTACGACATCGTGGTGCAAGTGGCGATCATCCGGCCGGGGCCGATCGTCGGGAAAATGGTGCACCCGTATTTGAAGCGAAGGCAGGGGCTCGAACAGCCGGAATATTTTCATCCGTCGCTTGAGCCCGTGCTGGCGCGCACGCTGGGAGTGCCGCTGTTTCAGGAGCAGTTGCTGCGCCTGGCGATGATCGCTGCGGGATTTACGGGCGGCGAAGCCGAGGAGTTGCGCCGAGCCATGGGGTTCAAACGGTCGGAAGCGCGAATGAAAGAGATCGAGGTGAAGCTGCGGCGCGGCATGACGGCAAAAGGAATTTTTGGAGAAACGCAGGACAAAATCGTGCAGTCGATCACTTCGTTTGCGCTGTACGGATTTCCCGAATCGCACGCGGCGAGCTTCGCGCTGATCGCGTACGCGAGCGCGTGGCTGAAATGCCACTATTTGGCCGCGTTCACCGCGGCGATGCTGAACAATCAGCCGATGGGGTTCTACCGGCCGGCGACGCTGGTGAAAGACGCGCAGCGACACGGCCTGAAATTCAAGCCGATCGACGCGACGCGTTCGGGTTGGAGCTGCACGCTCGAATCGATTGCCGATGAATTCGCGGTGCGGTTGGGGATGCGCTACGTCAAGGGCCTGCGCGAGGAGATCGCGCTCGAAATCGTACGCCAACGCGAGATCCGGAAATTCGCGTCGATCGAGGATCTGAAGCAGCGCGTCCCGGAAATACAGAAATCCGAGCTGACGGCGCTGGCCGAAGTCGGCGCGTTGAATTTTCTTTCTGGCCGGAAGGGATTTCATCGCCGCGATGCGCTGTGGCAGGTGGAGCGCGCGGCTCGCCGGCCGGGGCCGTTGCTTGAGACGCAGGAGGATTCGCAGAGCGCGGGCGAGATTCACGAATCGCCGCTGGCGCCGATGACGGACGAAGAGAGATTGGTCGCGGACTTTCGCGGTACGGGATTGACCGCTGGGCCTCATCCGATGACGTATCGCCGCGCGGATTTGAAGAAGCGCGGAATTCGCTCGGCGATCGAGCTTGCGACACTTCCCAATGGCGCGCCCGTTCGCGTGGCAGGAGCGGTGATCGCGCGGCAGAGGCCCGGCACGGCGAAGGGATTCGTCTTTTTGAGTCTTGAGGACGAAACAGGAATCGCGAACGCCATCATCACGCCGCAGCTATTCGAGCAGGATCACACGGTGGTGGTGCACAACCCGTTTTTGCTGATCGAAGGGACGCTGCAGAATCAGGACAATGTGATTTCCGTGAAGGCTCGGCGGGTCGAGGCGCTCACGATCAGCCGCGCGGAAACGCCATCGCACGACTTCCACTGACCAATCGAGTTTGAGTTGTCAACGCCCCTTTTGGTTCGCCGGGAAATCCTCGAGTGGAGGCTGTATCAGGCTCTCGACAAGGTAAAGCCACGCGAAATCTACAGGTACCAGCACCACGAGTGTACCACCCAGTAGTTTCCAGCCTCGCAGCCCGATAACGAGGCAAACGACTGCGCTTAACCCAATCGCGGTAACTAGCATCAGCAGCTCGTACCACTGCGCAACTCGATACTGCCGAGAACATTTCGGACACGTCCAAGGTCTGCCTGCACGATACCGGCTGTTCGGTAGCGCGGTGCCGCAAACGGGGCATCGATACGTCGGCCTCCGAATCGCCACTAGCGCTTCTCTTCGGGCAAATCATCCTTCCAACTGAGGATCGCTTCGGAGGTGTCGCGGGTGGCGCCGAGTTTTTCTCGCGCGTGGGCCCAGCGCGCGCGAATCAAGCGAGAAAGCGGTGCGTCGAGTCCGACGGCTTCGCCAAGATCGGCGGCGATCCGGACATCTTTCGCCATCAGGCCGAGCGCAAAACCGGTCGCGAATTTTTGGCCGATCACCTGCTCCTTGATCATGAACTCGGTCGAAAAATTGCGGCCGGTCGATGCGTTGAGAATATCCACCATTTTCTCCTGATCGAGGCCGAAGCGCTGGCCGATCAGCAGCGCCTCTGCGACGGCCGTGTATCCAGCGGCCGCGATGTAGTTATTGAGCGCTTTCATCGCATGGCCTGTGCCGAGCGGACCGGTTTCAAAGAGCTGCTTGCCCATGGCGAGAAGTACGGGCTTGGCGCGCTCGATGGCGACTTTGTCGTTGCCGCCGATCATGATCGCGAGGGTGCCCGTCTTGGCGCGTGGCACCGCGCCCGATACAGGAGCATCAATGAGAATCGCGCCCGTTCTTTCGACGGCCTTGCCAAGCTCGCGCGTGCCAACCGGCTCGGAAGAACTCATGTCGATCACGAGTGCGCCGGGGCGCAATGCCTTCGCGAAGGCGCCACCCTGCGCTTCGAGAATCACGTCGCGGACGATCTGCCCGTTAGGCAGCATCGTGATGGTGATTTCGTTTTCGGCGAGTTCCGCGAGGCTCTGAGTCGCCTTGCAATTGTGCTCGCGGGCAAAGCGCGCGCTCTTTTCGGCGTCGAGGTCATACACAGTGAGCGCATGACCCGCCGCCGCGATGTGGCCGGCCATAGGCCAGCCCATGTTGCCGATGCCGATGAATCCGACGCGCATGTGGCTATTCGTCCTTTCGCAACATTTCGTCACCACTCAGGGGCTAAAGCCCAAGAGGGAGCGAGTGCGGGATGTCGGAGCTAAAGCTCCGACCCCCTAAACAGCTCTCGTTCGGCCGCGTCATGAGCTTATCGCTATTCGAGTCCGAGTTCTTTTAGCACGTCGGTTGCGTGATTGAAGCTGTCGACGCCAGCGGGCACTCCGGCGTAGATCATGCTGTGCAGCAGGACTTCGCGAATCTCTTCCTTGGTCACGCCGTTTTTGATGGCGCCCCGCACGTGGCCGCGCAATTGGTTCGGCCGATTGAGCACGACGAGAAGCGCCATCGTCAACATGCTCCGAGTTCTGCGGTCGAGTAGCGAACGCGTCCAGACTTCGCCAAAGCAGTAGCGCGTGACAAGCTCCTGAAGCGTGCGGTTGAAATCTGTGGCGTTTTGCAATACCTGATCGGCATTTGCCAGGCCGAACATGTCGCGGCGAATTTGAAGACCGGCGGCGAACGTTTCGCTTTTGCCATCGCTTGCGGGTTGCGGGCCCGGCTGCGCGTCGAAATGCAAAACGGTCGCACCGCCCGACGCATAGTTCGGCACGTCAGCCGCAACCTGTTGGCCGACCGGCGATCCCATTGCCGTGCCGAAGCTGGCCGCATCCGCAAACTCTCCCTCCCAGATGCAGAAGTAGGGAGACGCGGCACCCACGCCCTCCGCCGCAAACGTGTACCGACTCGAGATCAGTCCCGGCAGCTGCGCGGCGAGCGGCAGGTGCTTCTCGACGTAGTATTTC
Organism: Candidatus Acidiferrales bacterium; assembly: GCA_035622875.1. GTDB lineage: Bacteria > Acidobacteriota > Terriglobia > Acidiferrales > UBA7541 > Palsa-295. Next base: position 29,524 of record DASPUN010000034.1, on the reverse strand, counting down.
TTGAAATGCGCCGGCTCCTTCGGAGCCGGATAGAGCACAAGAACTTTGTGCATGGCAACTTCCTTTCGATGATCTGGCTGGTTTGCGGTCGTTACAGGCGAAAAACTCTTCGCGCATTCTCGCCGAGAATGTTGCGCTTGGCCTGCTCGGTCAGGAACGGCAGTCCAGCGATGCGCGACGGAACATCGAAGTCCCAATGCGGCCAGTCGGAGGAGTACATCAACTGAGTTTCGGCGCGGATGGCCTTCATCGTCGCTTCGAGCATGTGCGGCATGGTCACTTCGAGCGGCTGCGAGGTGAAATACATGTCGGCGATGTATTCGCTGGGCAGGCGCTTCAGCAGCGGCGCGTCGGACTGGCGCATAAGGTATTCGTGGTCGAGCCGCTGCATCATGAACGGAATCCAGGCGAGGCCGCTTTCGATCCAGATCACTTTCAGTTTCGGAAAGCGCTCGGGCAGACCGTTCACAACCCAGTTGGTCATGTGAGTCATATTGCAGGTGACGAATGACATCGAGTGAGCCGAAAGGAAGCGGTTCATCGTCGTCGTCATCGAGTCGCCCCAGCTCGGCCCGGCGTGGAAGGCAAGCGGCAGGCCACGCTCCTCGAGTTCCTTGTAAATTCGCATATAGATGTTTCGGTGCACACCCGTGTGGCGCTGGCTGGTAATCATGAAGCCGACGACGCCCGGCGTCTCGGCAAATTCACGGATCGTCCTGAGCGACGCATCGGGATCGTGGAACGGGAGGCAGAGCAGCGACTTCACCCGCTTTTCGCGCGGCAGGATCGTCCGAGTGAACCAGCGGTTGTAGGCGAACGTCATCGCAGTGACGATGTCCTGCTCGGGATGCAGTCCCATTTCGAGCATGGGCTGCGGGAAGACAACCTGCATCTTGATTCCCATCGAATCCATGGCGCGGCGGATGAGGGTCAGATCGCGGTGTTCGTCCGACTTCTCGACGTGCTCGGCGAGCTCGGCCTGATGCGGGATGCGGCCGAAGACATCCTGGAAAGTGAGGCCGACGGGATGATTGCTGAACGCCATCTGGCGGGCGCGGGGCCAATCCTGGGTCATCGTTTTGGCGTTGTGGCGCAGCACAGGATTTTCGAGGTGATCGAGGATTTCGGCCCAGGAATCGAATTCGACATGGTGCGCGTCCACATCGACGATGAAATACTCGTTGAGGTGATAGCGCTCGATGTCACGACGAGCGTTGGCAAGAATCTCGCGTGAGTCGGTGCGCGTGGTGATCTGCTGGACTGAGTGCTCGCGCGCTGTGGTAGTGCCGTTCAAAGTCTTGGTTGTGCCCATGGTTCGATCCTCGTTAGTGCAAAAGCGTTTCTAAGTTCCCGGCGACTCGTGACCTCGCTGCGGCGCCGTGCGTTGGAACCACAGCGCCAAGTCAAACGGATTCAGACGCTGCGCCCGCAGCAACGCGCACGCGACAACCATCGCCTCTGTGGTGGAAATCGTTTTATCGATCACCGGAGCGATTTCAGCTCCGGGTTCCGCCTCTTCGGCAATCGCGGCGTAGAGCTTCACAGCGCCGCTGACCAGGTGCGTGACATCTTCGGGCTGGACTTGAGCCAGCTCGCCCGCCTGAATCGTTCGCTCGATCTGCGCGTCCACCTGCGCGATCAGCGCGGATAGTCTCGCCGCATCTTCAGACGGTGACATAGATTCCGTCGGCGGTTTCTTCCACGGTCACGCGGATCAGCCGAGCTGCGGGCCGACCCGGGTGGACGCCCGTTTTGATGTCGTACTCAAAACCATGCCACGGACAGACGATATGCAGATGCGATTCGTCAAAAGCAAAGCCGCGACTCTCGCCGCCCGCGTCGATCACTTCGGTGACGCGCGGGATGATTTTGCCCTGGCAAACCGGGCCGCCCTGGTGCGCACAGACATTCTCCCAGGCGTAGAGCTTGCCTTCGACGCGAAAGATTCCGACAGTCTTCTCACCCACGTCGACAACGAAGCGGCCGCCTTCGGCTACGCGGTCGCTTGTGCCGACGAAAACCCGTTCCGATGTTGCTGGCATGCTTCTCCTTGCTGCCCTGATCCTGCACTAATCGCGCGTATTGTATGTCGCGGGGTGATGGTTATCAACTCACGCTCCGTCACGCGGATGTGATATACCCCACCGGCATGTTCGAACAGACTCTTAATCCCGCGGGTCATCTCGGACTGACCATTTTGGTCGCGCTCGTGCCGCTCGTCGCGCTCATTTTCATGTTGGCCGTTTTTCGGATTACCGCGTGGCTCGCGACGATTATCGCAGGCGCGATCACAATTCCGCTAGGAGCCGCCGTTTGGCACGCGCCGGTCGCCAGCGCCATGAAGTCGTATTTGTTAGGCGGGCTCACGGGAGTTTGGTCGATCGACTGGATCACTTTCTGGGGCTTGATCATTTTCAACACGGTAGTGCTGACAGGAGACTTCGGCCGATTCAAAAGCTGGTTGGTCCACCACGCGACGGCGGACATTCGGATTCAAACGATCCTGCTCGCGTGGGCGTTTGGGGCGCTGCTGGAGGGGCTCGTCGGATTCGGGTATCCGTGGGCGGTGGTCGTGCCGATTCTGGTCGGTCTGGGGATTGCGGACCTCGACGCAATTCGCGTAGCTGCGCTCGCGAACAATGCACCCGTGTCCTACGGGGCGCTGGGCGCGCCGATCATCGGCCTTGCGGCGGTGACGGGACTGCCGCTGATGGCGCTCTCCGGCTCGATCGGCAACGTGGTTGCCGTACTTGCATTGCTGCCGCCGTGGGTACTGATCTTTCTCGTCAGCGGATGGGCAGGAGTCGCGGAGGCGTGGCCGCTCGCTATTGTCGGATCGCTTTCCTACATCGCGGGGCAGTGGCCGGTGGCGCACTACCTGGGTCCTTATCTGCCGGACCTGAGCGGCGCGCTCGTTTCGTTCTGGATTCTGTTCTTGTTCGTGAAAATTTGGCGGCCGAAGACGGTCCGCGGATTCGGCGGCGTTGCGCTGCACTCTGCTGCTACGCCGGCAGCTGACGCCTCGCCGCCAACTACGACGCGCGAGTCCTTCATGGCGTGGGTACCCTACATCGTGCTGATCCTTGTGGTGGTCGCGTGGACGGGCCCATGGTCCACGCTGCCGCAGATCAGCTTGTTCAAGCTCTCAATTGCGGCGAAGTCGTCGGTGACGCTGAAGCCGATCGCGTCAATATTCAATTTCACTCCATTTAATGGAGGCTCGTCGATTCTGGCTTCGTGGCTCGTAATCTTGGCGATCTTGCGCCCAAGCGGCGAAATTGTAAGGCAAGTTTTTGCACGGACGTTCAGACAGATGTGGGGCGCTCTGCTCGTCGCATTCTTTATTTTCGGGCTGGCCTACGTTTTCGTCTACACAGGGATGGCGAATTCGCTGGCATACGGAATTTCGAAGATCGGAATATTCTTCGTCGTGCTCGCACCAATTTTGGGCTGGATTGGCGTGGCGCTCTCGGGAAGCAATACTTCAACGAACGCGATGTTCGGACCCGTGCAAATGGTGACCGGGAAACTGCTGAATCTCCCCGTGCTGCTGCTGCCGACGCTAAATTCGGTCGGCGCCGAGGTTGGGAAGCCAATCGCGCCGCAGACGGCGAGTGTCGGAGTTTCGACGAGCAAACTGGTCCGCAGCGAGGGTCAGGTGATCCGGCACAACATGGGTTGGACGCTGATCGTATTGGCGTACTTGATTTTGATTGCCCTGCTCTTCTACCGAGTTTTCCCGCAATCGATGTTGCTCTAGACGCTCAACCCGCGCATCCGCGGCCGACTAGATCGTCGCCTCGGTTAGAACAGCTTCCGGCGTAACCCTAATTACGGGTTCGAGGGTAACTTTGGCTGCGATGGAACGCGCGATGAGACACGCCTTCTCCGCCTTTTCTAGTAGCCGGTTGCCACGCTCGCTGTCTTTCTCCTGAGAGATTTTCAGCAACGGCCGCAGCTTAATCTCCGTGAACTTCCAGCCGGTCGCGTCCCGTTCCAGAGTGCCTTCGGCTTCGACTTCGAGTGAAATAAAGCTGAACTTCGAGAGATCGGCCATCCCCGAAAAAGTGCTCACAAAGCAACTGACGACGGATGCCACAAAAAAATGTTCCGGCGTCCAGACGCGAGGCTCGCCGGAAAATTCCGGGGGAGCGCTGAATACGATCGGTTCCGCTATCAAGTCGGAGCCGACGACACCTGACCGGACCCTGGTGGCTTTTGCTAACACTTCGTATTTGTGAATTGCGTCCATCGTGGAGCCTCCTGCACACAGCGCTGCCGCTTGCATCCGCGCCTCTACGCGGCCGCGGCTTGCGCCCTGAGCCCGGACTCGTTGCGAATCACAACGATTGCACCCTTTGTGGCAATGAGGGCCTTGCTCTTGAATTCCGTCATAGTGCGCGTGACGGTTTCGCGGGAGATGCCGACGATTTGAGAAATCTCCTCGTGAGTCAGGCCAAGATGAAAGCGCTTGCCTTGATTGGTCGACTGACCGTTCGACGCCGTCTCGAGCAGGAATTGTGCAACCTTCTCGCTCGCAGAGCGTGACAGGCCGAGGTAGCGAATTTCCTGGCAGGCTCGCCGGTAACCCATGCTGAGTTGCCGCATCGCCGCGGCGGCGATTTCCGGCTGGTCGTGCAGCAGTTTGACAAAATCCTCACGGCGCACGAAATCGACCTGGCACGGCTGAAGCGCTTCTGCGGTCACTTCGTACGGCTCGCCCGAGATCGCGGCTTGCGCGCCCAGAATTTCTCCTGGCTCGCAGATGCGGACGATCAACGTCTTACCGTCGGCGGAGTTCATCGTGAGCTTGATGCGGCCCTTGCACAGCATATAGACACCGCGCGGGGCCTGTCCCTCGACGAACAGCACTGCCTGCGTCGGGTACGTGGTAGTGAATTTCACGCTGCTGAATGCCTGGAGCGCCGGGCAACCCAGCTGGCAGAAGAACCCGTTTTTCCTCAATGGGCAGGTCTTGCAATCTTCGATAAGTTCCATGCCATACGGTGCGCGCATCTCATTCTCCTTTTTCTTCCAAGTATTGCCGGTGCGAGACTGATCCGTTCAACTTCAACATTTCGCGGAGAAACGCCGAAGCCTTGACGAGCCCCACGCCTTTTTCCTTCATGCTGAGCAGCAGTGCCCTACCATCTGAATCGGCAAAACTGACGTCACCCAAATCGACGAAAACTTGTCTGCGGTCGTCTTGACTCAACGTATCCGTCCAAGTCTTTCTCAGCACTTCGACCCAAGGACCTGCCAACCGACCCTCGAGTCTCAGCCCGAGTGAGTTTGAGTTTTCCGTTGTGGTGATCCGCAGCACGTTCGCTTTGTCCATACATCACAAATGCACGAGTTTCGCCACAAATGACGGGAAGGGGGAAGCCTCCATTAAGATATTGAAAAATAGGTAGTTGCTTCGAAAACGGAGATAGTTAGACGTGCCCAAAATGGGAGGAATTCCGGCGGGATATCGTCGTGCGACGAAATGTCGTCACATGATGTCGTCACTTCAGCTTCCGACGGGGCAAGGCTGCCCGCGGCGGGCAACGTCAGAGCATTTCGAGGAGCAAGCCCTACCGCGCCGGTCGAATAACTTCTACCGAGCAAGGCGCGTGCATAGCGACCGACTCGGAAACACTGCCCATCATTAGCCGATCAAGTCCGCGCCATCCGTGCGAGCCCACGACGATCAGGTCCGAGGACCATTGCCTCGCTTCGTCCAAGATAACGGCTCTCGGATCGCCGAAAATCGGCTCGCCGGTTTCAACTCCCTTCACCCCGGCCTCGCGGAACAATTCGCCGGCGCGCGCGATGGCCTCCGTCGCGCGGGAGCGCCCGGCTTCTTCGACCGCCTGTGCGGCCAGCACAGATTGCCCCGCATAAAAATACGCGGAGGCTACGTCCACGACGGGGATAAACGGAGCGACAGCGCTGAGGACGCGAATTGTGGTCTTGGTTGGCCAAGGTCTCTTGGCAACCGATTGAATTGCTGCGACCGAACAATCGGAACCGTCCGTTGCGAGCAGGATTCTGAATTCTTCGGACGGATGCGGCTTTCTTTTGGGATCGTGGCGCACAATCTCGACCGAACAAGGCGCGTAGCGAACTACGGATTGCGCCACACTGCCGAGGACGAAACGAGCTACGCCGGTGCCACCGTGAGATCCAACGATCACAAGATCTGCGCCCCAATTTTTGGCGTATTCGGGCACCGCGCTTCGCGGAGCTCCGAGAAACACCTCGGTGCGAGTCTTAAGACCCGATTTCGCGAGATCCTCGCCAATCGATTTCACCACAGATTCGGCACCGACGCGCGCCGCTTCCATGAGTTCCGCACCAAGCGGAAATGGCGTGAGGTCGACCACGTGAAGAACGCACGCCTCGGTATCCGTGGACCAGGGGCGCGCTTTTACCGCGTCGATTACCCAGTGGGAGGAGGGGGAGATGTCAGTGGCGATTAGCAACTTCATGATTTTTGTAACCTCGGCGCGTTCCGGGCGAATCTCGCGTGCCGCCTTCCGGGAGCGGTCCTCCCTTATACCTCAGCTAGCTCCTGGCTTGCCGCCCTTTCTTTTTTCTCCGGAATTTCCGTCAGAGTCGCCTCTGTGAGAAGCAGAACGCTCGCCACCGATACGGCGTTTTCGAGCGCAACGCGCATGACCTTGGCAGGATCGATGATTCCGGCTTTTGCGAGGTCCACGTACTCTCCGCGCGCCGCGTCGAACCCGAAATCACCTTGGCCGGAACGCATGCGGTCCACGACCACGCCGCCATCGAACGCTGAATTCTCGGCGATCTGGCGCGTCGGCGCTTCCAAGGCGCGCTTGAGGATCGAGAGTCCCGTGCGCTCGTCGCCCGTACAATTGGCCTCTTCTTTCGTCACCGTTTCGATCAACCGAAGGAACGCGAGTCCTCCGCCGGCGACGATGCCTTCCGCTATAGCAGCTTTCGTGGCACTGATGGCGTCTTCGAAGGCTTCTTTGCGGTTTTTCAGCTCGGCTTCCGATGGCGCGCCCACTCGAATTACTGCAACACCGCCTGCGAGCTTTGCGAGCCGTTCCTGAAGCTTCTCGCGGTCGTAATCCGATTTGCAAAGCTCGATCTGCTTCCGAATGTCCGCGCAGCGCGCTTCAATCGCCTGCTTCGTACCGGCCCCCTCGACGATGGTGGTCTTGTCGCGGTCGATCACGACGCGCTTGGCCTTGCCAAGCTGATCGAGAGTGACGTTTTCAATCTTGATGCCCAACTCTTCGGCGATCAGCTGTCCGCCGGTCAAAATGGCGATATCCTGCAGCATTTCCTTGCGGCGATCACCGAATCCCGGAGCCTTTACGGCGGCCGAAAGGAGCGCGCCCCTCACTTTGTTCACCACGAGCGTGGCGAGCGCCTCGCCATCCACGTCTTCCGCAATTACGAGAAACGATCGCCCAGCCTTGGAGATTTCTTCCAGCAAAGGCAACAAGTCCTGCAGATTGCCGATCTTTTTTTCGTGGATCAGGATGACGGGGTCGACCAGGACCGCTTCCATTTTTGCCGGGTCCGTGACGAAGTATGGCGAGATGTACCCGCGATCGAACTGCATTCCCTCAACCAGTTCGAGCGTTGATTCCGTCGTTTTCGCTTCTTCGACGGTGATCACTCCCTCCGCTCCGACCTTCTCAACTGCATCCGCCACTAACTCACCGATCGAGTTGTCGTTGTGAGCGGAGATCGTCGCGACCTGGCTTTTCTCGAGGCGGCTCGTCACCGGCCTCGCCAGCGCCTTTAGCGCCTGGACCGCCACACGCAGCCCGCGGTCGAGGCCGCGCTTGAGATCCACAGCGCTGGCCCCGGCGGCGATATTGTGCAATCCCTCGGCGAAGATCGCGTTGGTCAAAATCGACGCAGTGCTCGTGCCATCCCCGACGACGTCACCGGTCCGCTCGGCAGCTTCGCGGATCATCTGGGCGCCGAGATTTTCTTCCGGATTTTCGAACTCGATTTCCTTTGCGATCGTGACGCCATCGTTGCACACGACGGGCTTGCCCCATTTCTTCTGGATCAGCACGCACTTGGATTTCGGCCCCAGCGTGATGCGAATGGCATCGGTGATCGCGGTCGCCCCCTTGAGAACTTTCTCCCGCGCTGCAGACCGGAAGAGAAGTTGTTTGCCTGCCATCGCGGCTCTCCTTTCTAAGCTGTGGAACTCAGCTAGTCCGCACCCGCAACCTGCGACCCGAGTGGGTAGCGGAATACGGCAGCGATGTCAGCTCCTTCGCGCAGCTGGCTCTGCGGAACAACGTAGACGTGCCCGCCGTGCCGAAGAGTCAGAATCGCAGCCAAGTTCAACAACTCGGCGTCCCCTGCTTCTTGAGCGCTGTGCAGGTGAACGGTTTGCGGTGCAACCAGCGAACCCCATTGCTCGCCCGCGGGCGGGATGAAGAGGAACCGAATGAGTCCCCGCTGCGCCGCGGAGAGTGTCTCTCGGAGATTGCTCGATGTGAGCGGCGTATTCGCGTGCTGGGTATACACGGCGAACGCGCGGTCCGCAGCGTTCGCGAGCTCTTCTTCGAAGATTTTCCATCCCGCCGCATAAAGCTCTTTCGGTGTGAGCCGGTCAGGGCTCCCTACGATCGCGTGATCGAGCAGGTGAGGGTACTTGTTTTCGGTCTTGTAGATCGGGACGAAATAGTCTACCGCTGCCAGGATAAGCGGCCCCTCTTGGTCCTTGAGAGCACTCACCACACCCTTGTCGACATCGTGAAAGTAGTGGGCGATCCTGTCCTTGTGGCGAAGGGAGCGTCCATGGAACACCGCACCCTTCTGGAGCGATTCGGGTGACGCAGCCGTGTGCATCTGATACTGCCGCTCGAAGCTGAAGCTGTACCCCTCGAAGTCTTCGCGAAGGCTTTCTGGCGTATCCCAAAGCGTTCGTTCTTGGATTCCGCGCCGTGAACCTTCATACAATTTCGCGTGCTTCTGGCTGAGAGCCAGAATGTAGAAACGATCCCGCTGCGGGATGATAGGCAAGAGCGGCCTGACGAGGAACTCGTTTCCGACGGCGACCCGCTCCGCGACGGGCTCGGTTAGGTGGCTGAAGCCGAAGAAACCTTTGCCGGCGAACACGGCAAGTCCCCTTGCCTCCCCGTGCGGTGGCTGGCTCTGTTCCACTGCCGACCAGTTCGCGGTTGCGAGCGTCTCCGCCTCTTCGACGCTAACGGAAAAATTCTTGAGGGCGGGTGCGGCTCCTTGAAGCAGGTTTCGGATGCGCATTCGTTGCTGTTTTGCGCTTTCGGCCCCTGATACGTAGGACAGGTAGATTGAAATGCATGGCGGCACGTGTTCGGCTGCCAGCGCCGCGTAATCGGCCTCTTTGGTTCCTCTTGCAGCATCACTTTCATAAGCGTGCGTTGCCATGGTGTCCCCCTTTCGTGCTCCCGCCCGGACTTGCGCGAGTAGTTCTACCTCTACTCCTGTGCAAGATTCAACACGCCACTGCTGACTTGCGCTTCTCGCTCAATTTACGGCGGCGCGGGTGTGCACAACTTGTGGAAGCCTCGGACCATAAATCTGCCGCAGCGTCTTCACGACGTCCTCGTCCGAGAGTTCGGCAGAACGAGCCCAAAGGCCCCCATCCGTGTGGAGGACAACATCGTCCATCGACAGAATCCCTGTGAGCACGCCCTCATTATTGACCACGGGCAAGCGCCGCACGCGATGGCGGGCCATCTCCTGCAGCGCATCATGAATGTTGTCTTCCTCGTGGCAAATGTAGGAGTCTCCCGTCGCAACTTCTCCTACGGTAATCTCTCCTGGCCGCCGGTTGCGCGTGCCCAGGGCCACACACAAATCGCGATCTGTCACGACTCCAATCACCTTTTTCTTCGCATCCACGATCGGAAGCATTCCGCAATTGCGGGTCCAGAGTAATTCAACCGCAGCGCCAAGATTGGTTTCCGGGCTGCAGCAAGCGGGAGTTCTCATCATCACGTCTTGTACCTTCATGAATGGTCTCCTTCCGAACACACTTCCGCGACTACCTCCGCGCGCCTTCCACGCGCACTTAACGCAAAATCTGCGAACTGGGCGCGGCCGGCTTCAGCCGAACGGGCGGGCCTAGCCCTCCCGTTCGGCTGAGCGCGCCGCGAGCTCATGCGGCTGCCTTCGGCTCGACGCGCACTGTTCGCGACTTCGCTGATTTCGGCAAATTCAAATCAAGGACTCCGTTCCTCAGTGTCGCAGTCACCTTTTCGGCTTCCACGTCCGCCGGAAGATCGATCATCCGCATGATTTGATTCGCACAAGTTTCCGAGTACAGGGTTTTGCCCTTTTTCTCTTCTTTCTTCGTTTCGCGCTTGCCGCTAATGACCAAGCGCCGAGGCTCAACATTGATTTCGAGCTCCTTTTCCGTGAAGCCCGGCACTTCCGCCTTCACCTCGATTGCATCGCCTGACTCGGTGACATTGATGTGAACGGGGTGCAGCAATTCCCTTTCAGCCTGGAACCAGTCCTCGAGGTCGCGACCGAACAAACGGCCATTGCCCTCAAAAAGTTCATAGGCCCGGCGGGAAATCGCATTGAAAATCGAGTTGGCACGCTCGAACAGGTTCTCGGGCGCGATTGGCGTGATGCTCGTCGGTTGCTTCGCTACTTGCACGGCGGTACCTTTTTCACTCATTAGCCTCAGACCTCACTTTCAATCGTGTTTCAGCGCTGGCCCGGATAGCTCGGCGTTCCAAGTCCTGTCTTGCGACCGGCACTGGCAAGAACCGCCCGGGTAAGCGCTCCACTGTAAGATTCCAGAAGAGGACGACAGGTACAGTGATGGGCGTCACAGGGGCGTGTGACAGCGCAAAAGCTCGCGGAAAAAGCTGAAATCAAAAGTCTTTGCGGGATATTCCCAATTTCTGCATGCGGGAATTGAGCGTGGTTCGATTCATGCCGAGCCGTTCGGCAGCGCCGCCTGGGCCGCCGATCTTGCCTTTTGTTTCACGCAAGACCCGGATGATGTGATCTCGCTCCATGTCGTGAAGCGTCGCCGAGGGTTTCGGCACGACTTCGGATCCATAGGCGAGATCAGTGCGCGGTATCCGCAGTTCAGGCCCCGGCGAGAGAATCACTGCGCGTTCGATGACGTGCTCGAGTTCTCTGACGTTGCCCGGCCATGGGTATCGGCTCAGAGCTTGCATCGTTTCCTGTGGGACCGACTGTATGCTCTTCCCCATCGACTTTGAAAACTTGGACAAGAAGTAGTGGACGAGCATCGGAATATCTTCCGCACGGTCGCGCAGCGGCGGGACAATCACGGGAAAAACACTGAGCCGGTAGTAAAGATCGCTGCGGAATTGTCCCGAGGCGACAAGCTTCCCGAGGTCGCGGTTCGTAGCGGCGACGATTCGAACATCAGTTGTCATCGTCCGGCTATTTCCCAAACGCTCGAACTGCTTTTCCTGAAGTACCCGCAACAGTTTCGGTTGAAGATCGAGCGGAATCTCGCCGACCTCGTCGAGAAACAGCGTACCCTGGTGCGCCAACTCGAATCGCCCAATCCTTTGGGCGATCGCACCGGTGAACGCCCCTTTTTCGTGGCCGAAGAGCTCGCTTTCAAGGAGTCCGGCAGGCACGGAAGCGCAATTCACTTTGACAAATGGCCGATCCCGCCGCGGACTCAGATCGTGAACCGCTCGCGCAAGACGTTCCTTGCCGGTGCCCGTTTCTCCCAAGATGAGCACGGTCGAATCGGTCGGCGCTACGGTCTCAATCTGTTTCAGTACGCGCTTCAGGGCCGTGCTGCCGCCGATGATCTCCTCGAAACTCGCGTGCGTACGGAGTTCAGCTTCGAGGTAGAGCTTTTCCTTCGCCAAACGGACGTTCAGATCGGCGAGTCTCTGATAGGCCAGAGCGTTATCCAGTGCGACAGCAATCTGGCCCGCCAGTTGCAAGAGCCGTGGCACATCGTCTTCCGAGAAGGCGTCGGGACGCCGGCTGAACAGATCCAGAGTGCCGAGCGGCCCCTCTCGTCCGCTCAGGGGTACCCAACAGCCGGACTTGACACCTTCCCGAACGACGTGCGGCGGGAGCTCGTGCTCGAAATGCTCGCCCGGCAGGCCCTTCATCAAGAGCGGCTTGCCGGAGACATAGGACCAGCCGTTCGGCGATCCCGCGATGGGAATTTGAATTCCCGATGGGAGCGGATCGATGCCTGGAGCTGCTCCGACAGGTTGAACGCGCAACATCTTCGATTCAGAGTCGTAGAGCGTAAGCGTCGCGTAGTCGAATTCCTTAACCTGGCGAATGCACAGACCAATCGCCGCGAGCAATTTCGTGATATCGAGGTTCGAAAGGAGGGCGTTCGTAACTTCCAGCAGAAATGCTTCGCGCACCCGCTTGCGCTCGGTGATGTCCCTGGTGACCTTGGCGAAGCCCAAGAGCTTGCCCTCGTCGCCATGAAGAGAAGTTATTACGACGCTGGCCCAGAAACGAGAGCCGTCTTTCCGGATACGCCATCCTTCGTCCTCGACGCGGCCCTCCCTAGCCGCCGCGGCAAGCACCTCTTGCGGTTTCCCGCGCTCGACTTCTTCGGTCGGATAAAAGACCGAAAAATGCTTTCCGATGATCTCTTCGGGCTGATAACCTTTGATTCGCTGCGCTCCTTCGTTCCATGTCTTGACGTTGCCCTCGGGATCGAGCAGAAAAATCGCATAATCCTTGACTTCAGCAACGAGTCTGCGGAAGCGCTCTTCGCTCAGCCGAAGCACTTCTTGAAGGCGCCTACGCTCCGTCATGTCACGGATGGCGCTGACGACGAAACGGCCGTCGGGTTCCTCCAGCGGGCTCAGGCTGATCTCTACGGGAAACGTGCTGCCGTCTTTCCGGCGGCCCTCGAGTTCAAGACCCGAACCCATTCCCCGTGTTCGGGGCGACGCTGTATATTCGGAGCGGTGACGTACATGCGCCTGCCGGACTGATTCGGGGATGAGAATTTCTACAGGTTGGCCTAGCAACTCATGCGGTGCATAGCCGAAAATCCGCTCGGCCTGGGAGTTCGCAAATGCGATTCGGCCGGACGCGTCTGCGATTACCACCGCGTCGGGCGCCGATTCGAGCAGCCTCCAGCGGTTCGCGGAGGCTACGCCCAAACCCAATCCCCCCGAGATCTCCCCTTGCCTCATTGCACAAAAAAGTTAGCATTGTGTGTAGTCTGAGAGCAAGGTAGGGCCCGCCGGTGGGCAGAGAATGTGCCGCAGCGGACCCCTGAGGCTGCGAAAATGAGCTCCGCGCCTACAGAACTGCATACGCAAGCGCCTTCGGTTGCGCCGGCCATCGCCGGTCTTTCCTCTCACGAAGCTGCCGAGCGCCTGAATCAGTACGGCCCGAACGAGCCGGCCCCCGCCAAATCCGGCGCAGCGGTTACAGAACTACTGCTGCTGTTCCTCAATCCGCTGGTGATCATCCTGCTGGTGGCGGGCCTCGCCTCCTTCTTTCTCGGCGATACTACGGACGCACTGATCATTTTCGTCATCGTTCTGTTGAGCGTTCTAATCAATTTCGTTCAAACCTACCGCTCACAGAAAGCGATCCAGCGCCTGCGCGCGGACGTCACGCCGACGGCCACGGTTCTGCGAGATGGCACGTGGCAGGAAATCAGCCGGCGCGAAGTCGTGCCCGGCGATATGGTGCGCGTGGTGGCGGGGGATTTGATTCCCGCCGACGGTCAGATTCTGGAAGCGCGCGACCTTTATGTTCAGCAGGCTGCGTTGACCGGCGAGTCGCTACCAGTCGAAAAGCAGGCGCACCGCAGTGGTAACACCAGCCCGAAGGGACCCGAGGCAATCGATCTCGTCTTCATGGGCACATCCGTCGTGAGCGGGACGGCAACGGTTGAGATACAAGCAACCGGACCGAACACCGCGTTTGGAGCGATAGCCGAGCGGTTGGCAACACGGCCGCCGGAAACAGAATTTGAGCACAGCATGAAGCGTTTCGGCTTCTTGATCATGCGCGCAGTTTTCTTTCTGGTGCTCTTCATTTTGGTTGTGCGCGTGGCGATGCACAAAGACGCATTCGAGTCATTTGTATTTGCGGTCGCCTTGGCTGTGGGCCTCACGCCCGAATTCTTACCGATGATCAGCTCGGTGACGCTGGCGCGCGGCGCCGTCCGCATGGCGCGCGAACATGTCGTCGTCAAACACCTGCCCGCCATCCAGAATTTCGGGACGATCGACATCCTGTGCAGCGACAAGACCGGGACGCTCACGACCGGACAGATGATCCTCAGTTCGTCGGTGGATTATGTGGGCAGGCCGGCGGACAGACCGCTGGCGCTCGCGTATTTGAACAGCAAGTTCGAGACGGGCATTCGCAGCCCGCTGGACGTCGCGATTCTTAAGACGGCGCGCGCCGACGCGGATGAGTACGTCAAGTGCGACGAAATTCCGTTCGACTTCGACCGGCGGCGTCTCTCGATTGTCGTGGCCAAGAAACAACCAGGCGACGTTCCCGACGGGCGCCTGCTCATCACCAAAGGAGCACCGGAAGGAATCTTGGAGCTCTCGAAATCGTACGAGGCAGACGGCCGCGAGATTCCGCTCGACCCCGACGCGCACCAGCGCTGCCGGTCAACATTCGACGATTTGAGCGCACAGGGATTTCGCGTTCTCGGAGTGGCGTATCGCACCGTCGAAGCACGCCCGGCTTACGGCGTGCAGGATGAGAACTCGCTCGTATTCTTGGGGTATCTTGCGTTTGCTGACCCGCCCAGCCCGGACGCCGCCGAATCGCTCGCGACTATGCAACGCGACGGCATACACCTGAAGATCCTTACAGGCGACAATGAGCTCGTCGCTCGGCACGTGTGCGAGCAAGTCGGAATCGAAAAACCCGTGATCGTCCTCGGAGACGAGCTCGACCGCACCAGCGATCCCGCGCTTCAGCATCTCGCGGAAGAGGCGACCGTATTCGCGCGCGTTTCACCCGTTCAAAAGCACCGCATCATTCATGCGCTGAAACACCGCGGCCACGTGGTCGGTTACATGGGCGACGGCATCAACGACGCACCTTCGCTGCACGCTGCGGACGTGGGCATTTCGGTGTCCTCTGCCGTGGACGTCGCGCGGGAAGCCGCTGACATCATTCTTCTGAAGCCAGGGCTCGACGTTCTCCACAAGGGAATCACGGAAGGGCGCAGAGCTTCCGCCAACGTTCTGAAGTATCTCCTGATGGGAACGAGCTCGAATTTCGGCAACATGTTCAGCATGGCCGGCGCGTCACTGTTCTTGCCGTTTCTGCCGATGCTTCCGACGCAGATCCTCTTGAACAATTTTCTGTATGACACGGCGCAGATCACAATTCCCTCAGACAACGTGGACCCCGAGTATGTAAGCGCCCCTCGCAAATGGGACATGAAACTCATTCGAAATTTCATGATCTTCATCGGGCCAATCAGCTCGATCTACGACTTCCTGACGTTCTACGTATTGCTGCGGATTTTCCATGCGGGTCAGCCTGAGTTTCACACGGGCTGGTTCGTCGAGTCGCTGGCAACGCAGACTCTGGTTCTGTTCGTGATTCGCACGACAAAGAACCCGTTCAGAAGCCGCCCTAGCATGCCCCTGGCAGTGACGACCGTTCTAATCGTGGCCCTGGGGATGTGGCTTCCTTACTCGCCGGTCGCCCGCCATCTAGGTTTCACGCCGCTGCCGGGCCCATTCTTCACATTCCTGGCATTTTCCACTGTGACGTACCTGTTGCTCGTGGAATTGGCGAAACGGATTCTCTTCTCGCGGGCAGAGATCTAGTAGCGGAGGCGATTTGTTGCCGCCCCAGAATGATTCCGTAGCTGTGGATGCGGCTCGACGTGCCGGCTTACGCTACCGCGATGAATTTGCGCGGGGTAAACTTGATCGCTCGCTCGAATTGGCGCGTGATTGCAACTCCCTGGCCCTCCAAGTATTCCAATGAGTACGTCTGGAAGCAGGTCCCGCAGAGCCAAAAGTGTTGCACGGAATGGGTGTTGGCGGGCCGGCCATCCTCAATTGGCCGTTTGGGGAAGCGAAACAGTCTTCCTTCCCGATGATCGAACGTCGCGGAACAGTTGGGATTCGCGCATTTCAAAGCCATCGATGCTGCCCTCCCTCAGATTGGGCGCCCCACGTTGTTGGATGCATTAAGGGGCCAATACGGAGCGATGAATTTTCTCGAGACCGCTTGAGTCTGCGCGCTGAGACCCGAGAATGCGGTGACGCTCGTCACCTTTTGAGGCACCATCGCGTGCCGTGCCCCCTACATCGGCAGAGACTGCACAGAAGCTTTAGAGATTTAATATTGCGACGACCTGGGAGGGATCATCCTGCGGCTCGATCGTAAATCCAAACCGGTCTGCCAGTTTCCGCATGTTCGCGTTTTCGGGGAGGATGTGGGCCACCATTCGGGTGTAACCTTCGCCTCGCGCGACCTCAACCAAGAGGCGCAGCAATTCGGTGCCGAGACCTTGATTTTGGCAACGGTCCGCAATTAACACCGCGACTTCACCTTCCAGAGGGTCGCGCTGGCGCGCCAGGCGGCCGACCCCCAGTATCCGGCGCTGATGCGTGGCCGGATCGGCAGCTTCGGCGACCAGAGCCATCTCGCGGTCGTAGTCGATGAAACACTTCCGCAGGAGCCGCTCGTGCGCCACTCGCGCGCTCAGGGCTTCCATGTGAAAGTAGCGCAGATACACTGACTGCGCGGAAAGCGACTCATGGAAACTCCGCATTAAAGGCTCATCCTCGGGACGGATCGGCCGGATTAGAACGTCGCGGCCGTCCTTCATTTTCCCGCGCGACACATACTGCGCGGGATACGGGCGAATCGCAGCCCGTGGCAGCGCCGAGTCCGGCACGCTCGCGTCAAACAGGTCGATGCGAGCGTCGAGCGCCGAGAGACCGTCGCCAGAAGCGAGAAGCGGGTTGATGTCGATCTCCTTGATTCGCGGCAGTTCAACAGGAATGTAGCTGAACCGAACCAGCACACCTTCAAGCGCTTCCAAATTCACCGGCTTTCGGCCGCGAACCCCCTTGAGCGCGCGGTAGATTTTCGTTTGCTCCATCAAGCGCTGCGCAAGAGTCGTATTCAGCGGCGGCAGCCCGAGCGCGCGATCGCGATAAACCTCGACGAGCTGTCCGCCGGAACCAAAAAGCAACACCGGTCCGAACTGCGAATCCACACTGCTGCCGAGAATCAGCTCGTATCCCTCGAACCGCACCATCGGCTGCACGGTGACGCCTTCAAAGTTGTCGGCGCCGGCTAATGAAGTCACGTTCGATTCGATTTCGCCATACGCCTTTCGCACCTCATCGGCGTTTGCGAGATTGAGCTTGACGCCGCCGACATCCGTTTTGTGCGTGATCTTGCGGGAGTGGAGTTTCAGCACGACGGGAAAACCGATTTCGCTCGCGACCGCTACGGCCTCCTCAGCGCTGCGAACAGCCTTCGTTCGAGCCGTGGGGATGTCATAGAGCGCGAGAACTTGCTTGGACTCAACCTCGGTCAGGAGCGTGCGCCCCTCTGCTAATACGGAAGCCAGGATCTCGCGCGCCTTGCGCACGCGCTCGGCAGCGACAGTGGGATCATCCGCGATTGCAGGTGTCTCGTAAAGCCCTCGCAAATGATAGGTGTAACGCCACATGTTGACGAAAACGCGCGCGGCCGTGTCGGGGTATGCGAACGTGGGAATGCCCGACGCGTTGAGAGTAGTCTCGCCGGCTTCGATGTACTTTCCTCCCATCCAACTGGCAAGCAGAGGCTTTCCTGATCCCTTTGCGTACGGAGTCAGGCGCTGCGCGACGCCGGCGGGATCGGTCATGCCCTGCGGGGCTAAAATCGCGAGCAGGCCGTCGCTGCCGGGATCTTTAATCGCTATCTCGATTGCGCGCGCGTAGCGTTCCGGATCGGCATCTCCTAAGACGTCGATCGGATTTCCATGGCTCCAGAACGGAGGCAGCAAGTTATCAAGCGCTTTCCGCGAGTCGTCTGATAGCGTCGCGACTTCGCCGCCTTCGGCTACAAGCGCGTCCGTGGCCAGAACCGCCGGTCCGCCCGCATTGGTCACAATGACAAGGCGCGGACCGCTTGGCCGCGGCTGTTTACTGAGCACTTCGGCCATATAGAAGACATCCGAAATACTCTGCACCCTCAGAACTCCGCAGCGCCGCAGCGCGGCATCGAACACCTCGTCGCTGCCCGTCATCGCACCCGTATGCGACGATGCCGCCTTCGACGCCGCTTCGCTGCGCCCCGCCTTGATGACGATGATTGGCTTGCTCATCGCTACAGCGCGTGCGGCGGAAAGAAATGATCGCGCGTCGTCGACCGATTCCATGTAAATCAAAATGCTCTGGGTGTTGGGATCGTCGCCGAAATAATCGATCAGATCGCCCCAGCCTACGTCGAGCATCGATCCAGTCGACACGAACGCGCTGAATCCCACTTGCTCCCGGAGGCTCCAATCGAGGATTGCGGTCAATAGCGCGCCGCTTTGGCTCAGAAACGCGACGTTGCCCGGGCGCGCGATGGTTTGCGCAAAAGTCGCGTTGAGCCCGATTACCGGACTCATCACGCCGAGACAGTTCGGACCAATGAGCCTCAAACGATCGCGGCGAAGTTGATCGGCGATATCGCGCTCAAGTGCTTTGCCCTCAGCGCCGTGTTCGCGGAAGCCGGCGGAGATAACGACCGCTCCCTGAACTCCTGCTGCGATGCATTCACCCACAATGCCCGGCACCGTGGCCGCGGGAGTCACAATGACAGCGAGGTCTACCGTTTCGGGAATTTCACCGATTCGGGGATATGCACGCAGGCCAAGGACTTGAGGCGAATGCGGATTGACTGGGTAGACTTTTCCGCGGAACGAAGCGCTGATCAGATTGTTAAGGGTTGCGCGGCCGACGCTGCGCTCTCGTTCGGTCGCTCCGATAACAGCCACCGAGCGGGGCTGGAAAATTGCATTGAGGGACGCCCGCCTTGCCGAGCGAGCACCGATTAGAGGAAGTTGTGCGTCTCGGGGCAGGCTCGGCGAGCTCATGCCTACAATATCGGCGGCTCTGCGCTTTTTGACAAGACTTCTTGCCTTAGCCGCGAACCGTCAACACCGGGCACTCTGCGTGGACGACGACTTTATGCGCTGTGGCTCGCTCGAGATGCGTCGCGGCGCCGGGAACACCTCTGCCGCCGCGCACCCCGAGAACAATCAGGTCTGCGCCGCGCTCCTTCGCCGTCTTGAGAATCTGTTCGGCCGGATTGCCGAATTCGACCACTGCCTCCGGCTTGCACCAAGACTCGGCCGTCTGCGGAACGAGCTCATGCAGTCGGAAGAATGCGCTCGACATTGCGTCTTCCACCGACTTGTCGTAGGGCTTCGTCTCAGGCTCTTTCATGACGTGCAGCAGCGTGAGCCGCGCCTCATTTTCCTGCGCCATCGATAGCGCATACGGAGCGGCGGCAAGCGATTCATTCGTGAAATCCGTCGCGAAGAGCACGTGATGGAACCGGGCGCCTCGGTGCACGCCCCGGCGTTCGCCCGGGCCGATCGTGAGCACCGGCACGTGCGATCGCCGGAACACCTCCTCGGCCACCGAGCCCATCAAGAGCTTTTGGGCGCCGGTGCGGCCGTGCGTCCCGAGCACGATCAGGTCGACCGCGTAATCCTTAATGGCCTCTTCGAGCGACGACCAGATTCCGGTTCCTCGCTCGACAATCGTTTCGTGCGGCAGGCTGCCGAGGTACGCTCCTACGCGCTGCATGTTCGCCAAGGCAGCGTCTTCCTGGCCTTCGAGCGCGGCTGCCGTAAGCTCGGGCGTCGTGTAGGTGTAGGCCGCAGGAATCAGCACGTGATAGGCGTGAACTTTTGCACTATATTCGCGAGCGATCGAGGCCGCGAATGGCAAGGCCGCCTCGGACGGCTCGGAGAAATCCGTCAGGTACAGGATGTTTCTGAGAACGACTCGGGCACCCATTTGAACGCTGGCCATGGCTCACCTCCTACAGCCCTTAATCTTCCAATCGAAAGCTTTCTGACGCGCTGATGCACGTCACCGCTTCCCCATCCACGTCTCGGCAGCTGAATCTAGCCACGCACGGTCAAAACCGGGCATGTTGCGGAGCACACTACCTTGTGCGCCACGCCCATCCCCAGGTGTGTCGCCGCCCCGGGCACGCCCGCGGGCTTGCGAACTCCCAGGACGATCAGATTCGCGTGAACGCGCTCCGCTATCTCAAGAATTTTTTCGGCAGATGCGCCGCGCTCGGCGAAGAATCTCGGCTCGCGCCAGAATTGCGCCCCACTTGGGATGAGGCTGCGGAGCAACCGCTCGGACGAGGACACCACTTCCTCCGGTCGGACGAGTTCTTCAACCCTCGGCTCTTCGATGACGTGCAACAGATTCAGATGCGCCTGCAAGGTCAGCGCCATTGAAACGGCGTAAGGCACGGCGGCTTGAGATTCGGGGCTGAAGTCGGTGGCATAGAGCACTTCCTCCAGCTCGCCTTCCTTGCCTGTCATCGGCTGCGAATAAGGGCCGACCGTGAGCACCGGACACTGCGCTCGGCGGAAAATTTCTTCGGCCTGCGACCCGAGCAGCAGCTTTCCGATGCCGGTGCGGCCTCGCGTTCCGAGAACGATCAGGTCGATCTTGTTCTTTTCAAGCACCGACTCGACGGCCTGCCAGGCGCTCCCTTCGTCCAGGCAGAACTGGGTTTCAAAGCCGGGAAACGCAGCGGTCAGCGATTTCTCGAGCTCGCGCATCTCGGCGGCGCTCGCAGCATTGGCGTCGCGCCAATTTTCAGGGCGCAGCGCGTAATTGGGCGGCTCATTGGCGTGGACGACAAACAGCTTGGCTCGGAACCGGTTTGCCAGACCGGTGGCATAAGATTGCGCTCGTTTCGCGGCGTCGGAGAAATCTGTCGCGAAGAGCATTGTCTTCACGGCAGCAGGGGAAGTCTTCTCAGGGGCAAATGTCTCGGCAGTTCTCATTGCTCGCCTCCTGATCGCGAGTCTACGGAACCAGCCCCGGAGCCGCTGTGACGCGTATCACCCCTCTGCGGTGGCTTCGATCACCCGGCCTCTGAGGTAGTAGGAACATCCATGCAAAAAACTGCCGATGGCGTTGCTAATCGTGCGCGTGAGCTGCTTTGGCTTCGGTCAGATGGGGCTGCTCTACGGCACAGATCTTCTAACTCGTTACAGCTTAAAGAGAAGTGGCTCCCCGGGGACGATTCGAGCGTCCAACATTTCGGTTCAGAGCCGAACCAAGGAAGAATCGAAGCGCCCTATCTGGTGTCGCCCAGAGAAATCGGGCGCCATTTTTCTCTCTTTAGCTGCACCCAGTCCTTTGCCCAAACCAAATTGCCGGGCTACGGCGGGAAATTCATGCGGCGCATCAGATCCTGGAATCGCGGATCAGAGCGTAGGGCGTCGAACCCAGCCTCAGTCTTGAGCGATAACATCCACGGATCTCGCTCCCGGAAAGCAGTTTCCAGCCATCGAAGAGCGTCGTCTTTCTTGCCGAGCGCTCCGTAGATTCGGCCAGTTACAAATGGCGTTACGCGTTGCTGCTTCGACAGTTCATCCAACTGCTGCAAAATCCCCTGCGCCACCTCCACATGCCCGGCTGCCGCATGCGCCGCTCCCAAGTACCCGAGGATAATGGGAACTCTCGGTGAAAGATGATCCGCCTGTTTCAGCGCCGCGATGGCGCGCTCGTGCAGACACTTGTTCAAGCAGGCTACCCCTAGCCCCCAGTGCCACTGGGAAGAGTGGGGATCCAATTCGAGCGCCGCTTCATGTTGGTCGATCGCCTGGTCGTACCGGCGCGCACACCAATAGACGAATCCGAAAGTCCAGTGGATCATGCTGGAGCGAGGATCCAGGCGGATTGCGCGTTGCAGCTCGGTATAACTTTCTTCGTAACGTCCCATCAGCGCCAAATAGAAGCCGAACCACTGATGTGCTTGCACCAAGCGCGGGTTGAGTTCAATGGACCGTTCGAACTCTCTTTCAGTCGTTTGGAAATCGCGATCGTAAAGCATGGTCGCCCAAGCCAGCGAGACGTGGGCTTCCGCCAAGCCAGGGTCCATCTCGAGCGCTTTCAAGGCCAGTCCCTTGGCTCTGCCACAGCCCTCGTCCGGAGGGATCAGACACCAAAATCCGATGATGGACAGGCTGTCGGCGAGGCCCGCATAGGCGACAGCATAGGTCGGATCTTTGGCTATCGATTGCTGGAAGTATCGAACCGCTTTTTCGAATTCGTCCGCGTTGCGTCTGTTGAAGTGATAACGACCCTTCAGATAGGCTTCGTAGGCTTCCGGTTCGACAGGATGCACTTGCGCCAATTGCGACTGCTCCTGCGGTGTGAGTTTGACCTGAACTTCCCGGGCAATAGCCTGGGCCAGTTCTGATTGAAGCGCGAGGATATCGCGCAGGTCGCGGTCGTAACTGTCGGCCCACAGGTGCGCATCCGTCGGTCCAAGGATCAACTGCGCGGAAATGCGCACCCGCTCGCCGGATCGCTGCACAGTGCCTTCGACGATGCCGTCAACCTGCAACTCCCGCGCGATTTCGCACAGCGGCCGGTGCATCCCCTTGTAGTGCATGGCGGTAGTTCGAGATACCACTCGCAACGCGCTGATCTTGGCCAGATTCGTGATCAACGCCTCGGTCAGGCCGTCGGCGAAGTACTCCTGTTCGGGGTCGCGGGAGAGATTTTCCAGCGGCAGGACTGCGATCGAATCAATCACGCCGCTCCGTTTGGGCTCAGGGGGCTCCAGGAATCGGTAGCCGCGCTTGGGCAGCGTCTCGATGAAGCGCTGGTTTTCCGCAGAATCTCCCAGCGCCTCTCGAATCTTGTTGATTGCAGTATTCAGGCCATTATCGAAATCAACAAACGTGTCAGCGGGCCAGAGTTTTGCGCGCAGCCCCTCGCGCGTGACCACTTGTCCGGGATTTTCCAGGAGAAGGGCCAGCACCTGGAAGGGCTGATCTTGAAGCTTAATCTTGACGCCCTGCTTGCGAAGTTCCCGCGCATCAAGGTCTGCCTCGAAAGTTCCGAACCTGATAAGGCGCCGGGACGCGCTTGGCTGGACCATGGCGATGTTCCTGTGCGCTGGAGTTTACCACTGAGCACACCCCGGCCCACGCCGAAAATCAATCCAGACAAAATCGGAAGCCTTTCCCATGCAATAGGTCGGGGGTCAAGGAGAAATCGTCCCTCAATCATGGCGCCGTCTATTGTCCTGTCCGCAGATCGGAATATCCTCGCGGCTGGATGACGCAGATGGCCCGCTGTTCAACAGCTCGCGGGAAGCCAAACGGCCCAAGCCGCCGGGCCGCGCCAGTCGTCTGCAGACGGCACGTCGCCAATAAGGTTAATCGGGCATTCGCAGTTTTGCTAGCGGTATTGCTCTTTTCCGTTTCCCCCACGCGAGCCGAAACGCACCGCATTCCCTTCAAGATTCAGAACGGCCACATCTTCATACCTTGCACCACCGACAACGGGTCCTACGAATGCCTGATCGATACGGGAGCGAACAAAACCGCAATCGACACGCACGCCACAACCCATCCGGCGTTTGCCCAGGCAGATACCGTTAAGGGTGTCGTCGGCGCGAAGCAAATGCGGCAAGTCAATACCGTGATTACAATCGACGGAATTCAGCTCGGTCTCGTGGTAGTGGTCATGCCCATGCACCACGAATCCCAATGGGACGTCATCATCGGCGAAGACATTCTCAGCTTCTTTCCCTCCGTCACCATCGACTTCAAGAATTCCGTCATAGTTCTGGAGCGATAAGCGCCGCGTCTTGCAGGGGTCTGGTTGGGCCAACTTCACTACCGAGAACACACCGGACCATTTAGAGAATCAATCCAGACAAATTCGCAAGCGCCTTCTCTTCAATTGGTTGGTCTTCAAGGACGAACCAACCGTTCATCGGCACCCGAGGAAACCAGCGAGTGGTTTACTCAATGAGGATAGCCGAACTTGGTGAGGTCCTCAGTGAGGAGCTCGCGACAGCGGCTCCTAACTAACTCACAGAAAAGGAGAAGTTGGCTCCCCGGGCAGGATTCGAACCTGCAACATTTCGGTTAACAGCCGAACGCTCTACCGTTGAGCTACCGGGGACCAGTGCCGTTCGCTGTGGAGGATCAGGCAAAAAGTGTAGATGACACGTACAGCTGAGTCAACGCGCGGCGCCTGTTCAATTTGGCCTTGCGTCTTCTGGCGCAACTGAACTCGGCGACGCAGGACTCGGATTCGCGGTCGCATGCGTTCCGACGCTGATCGACATCGCTGTGTTCTTCGGGAAGACCACTTCGTGCCCGCGCGCGATGAAATTCGCGTAAATCGATCGCGTGGCGCCAAATGCGCCCATCGCCATTCCGAACGGTTGTGAGTGGACCGCCAGTCCGAGTCCGATTCCAATCAACTTGTAGCCGCCCGCTCCTCCCGCAGCGCGAGGGCCTACTTCTCCGAAGCTATCACCTAGAAACGAAGCGCCGCCGAGGCCGACTTCGAGACCGGTCGTCAGGAAGCGGCTGCTGGGAGAAGTCGACCGCGCTCCGCCTTCCGAATCGAGTCTCACATTTTCGGCTTTTTGCGCTTCGACTCCGGCGAGTGTCGCCTGTACTTTCTTTTCGACACCGTTGTCGAGTCGGATCTCGCGGAACGCGATGCGCAACTGGCCGTTTCGGCCGGGATGCCGCGCGGGATGCGCCTGGATCACGGTGCCTTCGAGGAAGCTACCCTGCGGAATTATCAAGTGGTCGCCGTCGTAGAGCGGCCGCGACACGATCGCTTCAACCGAGTCCCCTTGGTGCGTGGTCGCCGAGCTCAGCGGAGTCAAAAGCCGCGCCTGCACGACGCTTCCATCCGGCGGTGTCTGGCCGAGTGTCGATGCGACCTCGGGTGTCAGCGTTTCGGTTCCGAAATCCATCGGATCTTGCAGCTCGGCGAAGTACATCGTGCCTGCGTCGATGTACTGCGGATGAGCGGGAAGCTCTCCAAGCGCGAAGCGTTCAAGGCGATGCATTTTCCCGGGCTGCTTCACCTGCTGCATCGCGCTTTCCCATTCCTGTTTCGCTTCTTGTTTGGCTTGTCGCGTCCGTTCAGCTGCGGCGTCCTTCATGCCGTTGCCGTGATCCTTCGCCGAAACAAATTCGACGACGTTACCCGACCCGGGTGTAACGATTGTGCGCACCGGCAGAAGCTTTCCGTCCGGAAGCGTGATTTGATTGAACTCGACTTGTACCTTGTGCGAGGGCGTGAAATCGGCGTCGAGCGCCGCTTCGGTCCTTTTGCCTGTCGAAACATCCTCGATCCTAGTAATTTGCCCGCTGACCTTCGTTCCGACCGGAATGACCAACTTATCGAACGCGTACACCGGATCGACCACGTGCCCCTGAATCGGCTGGCCCGGCTTCGCGACGCGGACTTCCTGATCGAGGGCCACATGCAATGGCGTGCCCTTAGGTGCCGTCAAGGGAACCGTTTGCGGCGTGACTGCCATGCCGGGGGCTTCTGCCGGCCTGTGCGAAAGCGCGGGCTCGAGCGATTCCGTTGCGGCCGGAACTGCGCTGCTGGTTGCGACAGGTACTGCATCCTGCGCCGAGACGTCCCACGCGCAGAATATCGCCGCGAAAATCACCGGCGTCACACGCCAAATTCCCTTGGCCCACACCCTACCGCAAATCTCATTTCGTCTCTTCATTCCGTACATCAGCAGATCTCCGTGCGGACTTACCGCGTTCTATTTCGGATGCGACGCTGGTAGGAACCGTTGTACAACGTGTGTGCGAATTGATCGCTGACCTGTTCTAGCGCGAAGGTGATGTGTGACATCAATGCGCGAAGGCGCTGCCGCGAAGCAGACGCCGGCGCGGGCTAGGCGTATACGTAGCTGCGGCGGAACTCTTCCTCAGACAGCTGCGCGGCGAACTGCGCCGATCGCGCGCCAGCCGGTGGATAGTAAGGAATAGCCGTGCCGCTGCGATCGAGATACGGCCGATCCATGTGGAACGACACGATGGCTTCGTTGTGTGAAGGCATCGTCTCAGATAGCAAGATTTCGTGCGGCGCGAACGCAATCGCGGCCCCCGCGGCAGCCACCATTCGCGCAAATGCGCGACGCGTCAACACCTGTGCAGCCTCCGGAGACGCGCGCTCACTCATAGTCTCGCTCACGCGAATGGCAATTCGCTTTCATCGAACCAACGGCCGTGCACTTGCGCCGTCGCGCGGAACGGCAGAATCACGCGAGCGACGTGGCCCTCTTCCAGGCGCTGCGCGTCGGCAATGATCAACTCGGACCGCATCTCCGCATAATTCGAAGCCATGCCCATGACGTAGCCTTCGCCCTCCGCACCATTCTTGCGTGGCACAAAACAGACTTCCTGCAGACTGTGCGTGTCGCCGGCAAAGAACGAATTCATTTTCCCGGTCGCGAGATCGAAGCGTCCATAGCAATTATTCACTCGGCCGCCCAGATTTCCGGCCTTCCATTCGTCGAACGGCCGCTGTTTGTCGCCATAGGCAGTGAACGCGTAACGATAAGGCATCGTCAGATAACGATCGTCCACGCGGCCCAAATCGCTTACGTTCATCTCGAACAGTTTCTCTTCCGTGAATCCGTCGTCCTTCGAATTCATGTTGAATGTCTGGCGGCGAATGTAGGCTTTCGCCTTGGTCGGGTCCCATTTCGAGCCGTCGATCGGCGGGAAAAATGGAAACGGATTTGAGTCGTAGATCGGCGCCTCGAAAATCACTTTGTTTCCTTCTTCGCGCGCGTTCAGCGTGTGGACCGTTGCGCGCGAAGGACCCTTGAACCAGCGGATATCCTTCGCTTCACCATCGCGCGGCACGATGGCGACCATCGCGGGCTTCGTATCGTCCCACCCCCAGTGAACTTTTCCCTCTTTCAGCCGCTCCATGCTGGAGACGAAACCAAAGATCGGAATGATCACGTAGTTTTTCGTGATGCTGATATCGTGCACCATCGAAACGTATGGCACCTTGAATCGCAGCTCGCGCGTCACCTCGCCTTTCTTGTTGATCGTGTAAAGAAAAACGTCGTTTGTTTCGAGCCCTTCAGCTTCGTAGCCGTAGCAGATCATCTCGCCGGTTACCGGATCGATTTTCGGATGCGCGGTGAACGTCAGGCTCTTGTACTTGCCGTGGAAGTTGTAGGGACCGACCGTTTCGAGCGTGTTGCAGTCGATCTCGTAGGGCAGGCTGTCCTCTTTTAGCGTGAAAAGCTTCCCCGCGAACGCGAGCGGCGTCGTGTTCTGCACCGACCGGTCGAGTCCCTTCACGCTCGGATCGTCCGTGAACGGGTTCCGGTATTTCCCGAAGAGCTGCTTGTGCGCCGCGCGATCCGCCTTGTACCGCGGCGTCTTCACCCAGCGCCCTTTGTAATCGACGATCCCGTTCTTGAACCGGAACATGTTGATGTAGCCGTCCATGCTAAACGGCGAATCGTCTTCGAATTTCGGTGGATAGAGCCAGTCGCCGCCGAGCCGCACGAACGCGCCGTTCAGCTCGGTCGGCACTTTCCCGATCACTTCGCAGTCGTAGACGTCCGCCTCGAAGCGCGTCGGCGCAAAAAATCCCTTCATCGTGGGCTGATTCGAAAAATCAACCATGGCATTTGCTCCCTTCTCTGCGGACTATTTTACCCACGGCGATGGCATGTTGTACGGCACGGTGATAAACATCGCTTCGGCGTGCCGGATTTTTCCGTCGATCACCTTGAAAGTTTCAAGAAAGCAAAACGAATGCGGCGACTTCATCGGCGAGTCGTGCTTCACGCCGTCGGTGGTCGTGTACGTGACCAGCGTCCCCGCGTGATCGATGAATCCTCCCGCGAGCACGAGGCCCTTCTCTTCGTCGACCAGCGGGAAGCGCCGCGCGCGCAGGCGATCGTCCCAGCGGTAATTTCCGAGCTTGAATCCCTGCTCGCACGAAATCTTGCCATATGCCGAATAGTTCGAATTGGGATCCGGATGAGGATCATTCGCCGTCCACACGCCATTCTCGCGGCGGCTGCAATCGTCGGCAAACTGCGTGAAAATCGCGCCGTCATTCAGTTGCAGTGTGTTGAAGTACCCATCGGCGAGCGCAATCATTCTTTCGCGGGGACGCCGGTGGTCGGGCGCCACATCCTCGAGCAGCACGGGCACCGGCTTCAGCGTCGCCGGATCGCCGAATGGTCCCGGGCCGTATCCTTTCCGATCGACGATTGTCTCGACCTCGGAAATCTGATGGTCGACAACTCTTATTCTCAGCGCCAAAAACGACTGGGTGCCGCGCTCGTCGACCACGCCGTAGTACGCGGCCTGCCCGTTTTCAGGATCGGCCGCCCTAAAATCTTCGGCGCCGAGCGCGGTGATGGTGCCCCACAAGCCGTCGCCGACCTGCAACAGGACATTATTTTCCGTGAATACAATGTTCCTCGCCCATGGCAGCCGCGTCGGCTGGTGCGCCACAAGTGCCGCAAGATATTGATCGACGAAGCCGTAGAGGCACTGCCGGTCGCAATCGCGCGCTGTGATGAAACTCTGTGCGCGGCTTGGACCGTCGGCGTGGCTCGGCCGCACAGCCACGGCCAACACAACCGCTCCGCAAAGAACGGCCGCAAAGAGATTTTTTCGTCGCATCTCCCGAATTTCCCCCTACTCGGTGTGCTCGACTGATTTCGGGGCGAATCCTAGCAGAGAAACTGAAGGGCGAGGTAGATTTTCGTTGGCTCGGAAAACCTTCGGGGCTGTCGGCCTTAAGAACTCCGCAGCGACTACGGCTTCCAATCCGCTGACGACGTGAACGGCAAGAGTGGATAAACTTCGCTGAAGATTCTTGCAATTTCGCGTTCGAATCCGACCCGCATTGCTGTCGCGTGACCCAGCTTGCGTCGCACAACCCATCCTTGAAGCTTCTTCCATTCTTCAGGCTTCACCGGCCAGCCCTTGTGCTTCGCCCACTCGCCCTTTTCGGACGAGTACCAATAGCTCTCGTACTTTCTCGCGAGCCTGCTCTTTTGCCGCTCGAGCCACTTCGTGTTTTCCTTCGCTCGCGCGCGACCAATCTGCGTAAGCGGCGCGCCTCGTCCCCGGCCATACACCCGAAATCCGCAGGTGACCGTCTCCGCAGAAAGCGCGACGTAGATCTGTCCGCCTTCGCCGCCCGGCTCTGCGAAAAAGAGATACATCTGCGTGCGGTACGGCGCTTTGTCCATTGAGAAACGGATGTCGCGATTAATTCGCGAAAAATTCTCGCCCGTCCGCCCGCTGACGACGAATCGCCGATCGAGCTTGAGCGCCGCGGGCGTCAGCCGATCGAGCAGCTTGCGAAACGGCTCGACCACGGTCGCGCGATACCGCTCGCGGTTTTCGTCCATCCAGGCTTTGTGATTGTTGCGCCCGAGCTCGCGCAAAAAGAGAACGGTTTCTCTCGAGAAAACCGCGCTCGGAGCTTTCATCGCAGGAGGGCTAATTCTTGCAGCCGCACGCGCCGCCGCAGCA
>DASPUN010000033.1:0-4488 GCA_035622875.1 Candidatus Acidiferrales bacterium | reverse complement strand
TGGGGCGACGTGGCAGACAGGCCCGAAGATTTCTTCTTTCACGCAGCGCGCCGACTCCGGCAGTCCAGTATAGATCGACGGTTGCACATAAAAGCCGCTGTCGAGCGCGTTTCCGAACCTGGGGACGCCACCGCCAGCGACGAGGGTCGCCCCTTCTTCGCGCGCCAGCTTGTAGTATGAGAGAACCTTCTCGCGATGCTGCGACGAAATAAGCGGGCCAAGATTGGTCGCGAGATCAACTGGAGATCCAATGCGAAGACTCTCGGCTTTCTTCTTTAGAGCGGCCACGAACCGCTCAAAGATTGAGCGTTCGACATAGACCCGCTCGGCGCACAGGCAGACTTGCCCGGTATTGAGGAAGGTTGCCTCGGCCACACCGCTCAGCGTGTCTTCAAAGTCGCAGTCAGCAAAGACAATTGCCGCATTCTTGCCGCCGAGTTCGAAGGAAACCGGCTTCACGGAAGATGCCGCGGTCTTCATGATCGCGGCTCCAGTCTGCGATTCGCCGGTGAAAGTCACCGCATTTACGTCGGGATGCTGCGTCAGAAATTCGCCTGCGGAGTTCGGGCCAAAGCCGTGCACCACGTTATAGACGCCGTCGGGAATCCCCGCTTCGCTCATCGCCTCGGCCAGCAGGGTCGCCGTTGCAGGAGTTTCTTCCGAGGGCTTGGCAACGACGGTATTGCCGCAAGCCAAGGCGGGCGCCAGCTTCCACGTGAGCAAGAGCAGCGGCAAATTCCACGGAGTAATGATTCCGACGACCCCGAGCGGCTTGCGCACTGCGTAGTTGAGTGCATGCTTCCCGTCGGGAGCTTCGGTCTGAAACGATTCGACGCCGGCAGTCTTGATCAGATCGGCGAAGGCGCGAAAGTTGGCGGCGGCTCGCGGCACGTCGAGCTTCGATGCCAACGCGACCGGCTTGCCCGTGTCGGCAACTTCGGCGGCGACGAAACAATCAAAGCGCGCCTCGATCGCATCCGCCACCTTGTACAGAAGAGCCGCGCGCTCGCGGACTCCGAGGCGGCCCCATTCTCCGCGCAGGCTTTTGCGCGCCGCCTGTACGGCATCGTCAACCAGTTCGCGATCGGCTTCCGCGACCTGCGCAATCACGCTGCCCTCGGCGGGGTTCACGTCGGGGAATTCCGACTTCCCGCGGACGAATTGACCGTTGACGTAGTTGAGGATTTGCTTCACCGTGCGCGAACCCCGCCCGATCGTAACAGCCCTGCGTCACGGGAAGCAACGCGACGCCCACCTCAGCTGATTCGCTCGCGTAAATATCGTTGCAGAGCGTCCTGCCACTGGGGCATGGTGATTCCCCACTGATTGAGGCTTGCCCGCGAGAGCACAGAATATGCGGGACGCGGCGCCGGCCGCGCCATCTGCAGGCTGCTGATGGGCCTTACGTCAGTGGCGAGCCCGGCACCCCGGACGATCGCGCGGGCGAATTCGAACCACGAGCAATCACCGGTGTTGGTGACATGCACAATGCCGCGAGCGTCCTTGCGGCACAACTGGACGATCGCCCTCGCCAGATCGACGGAATATGTCGGGCAACCGACCTGGTCGTTTACCACGTCCAGCACCGGGCGTGTGGCCGCTAACTTCAGAATCGTATCGGGGAAGCATTTCCCGCCCACGCCGAACAACCACGATGTCCGCGCGATGCAGCACTGGGGAAGAACTTCGAGCAGGCGGAGTTCCGCCTCCGCTTTTGAGTATCCATAGACGCTCTGCGGATTTCGCGCGTCGGCCGTTTCGTATGGCGAGGTCTTTTTGCCGTCGAATACGTAATCCGAACTGAGAAACAGCAGGTTGGCCCCCGCCTGCCTGGCAGCTTCGGCCACGTTCACCGCCCCGTCGCGGTTAACGGAGAACGCAAGGTCCTGATGCGTCTCGCAGCCATCGACATCAGTATAGGCGGCGGCCAGCACAATCCAATCCGGACGTGCTTCGTTGATGACCTCGCGAACTTTGTCGGCGTCGCGAATGTCCGCGTCACGGGAGCTGAGACCGACGATTTCATCTCCGCTCCATTCGCGGAGGAGGGCTTTGCCCAGAAGGCCTGTGGCGCCGAGGATAGTGACTTTCATCTTGTGATTTTCGCGCCTATTCGAAGGTTTCGGCGTCGCGCAGCGTGACGCCGCGCTGGTCCTTCGCGGAGACGATGGGCGCGCCGTCCAGTTCCCAGTTTATGTTGAGGTCGGGATCGTTCCAGGCCAGCGTGCGTTCATGTTGCGGCGCGTAGTAGTCGGTCGCCTTGTAGAGGACGTGCGCCTTTTCTGACGTTACGCGGAACCCATGCGCAAAGCCTGCGGGGATCCACAGGATGCGTTTGCTTTCGCCCGAGAGCCGAACTGCCTCCCAGGAGCCGAATGTGGGCGAGCTCCGGCGCAAGTCGACCGCCACGTCGATGACTTCGCCTTCCACCACGCGCACGAGCTTTCCCTGCGGCTGCCTGATCTGGTAGTGCAGGCCGCGCAGCACATTTCGCTGCGAACAGGAGTGATTGTCCTGCACGAAGCGCTCGGGGATGCCGATCTCGGCCAGGGCTCGCTCGTTGTAGCTCTCGAGAAAGAATCCGCGCTCGTCGCCAAACACGCGCGGCTCGAGGATGAACATGCCGGGGAGCGAGGTCGGGGTTTTCCGGATCGCGTCTTTGGAGATGGTATCCATTTCGATTGCGTTTGCAGCGGACATCGCCGCAGAATGAGGCTGCCGTTTAGAAAACCCTCTCCTTCAGCAGCTGCAGCAGATACGCACCGTAGCTGCTGTTCTTCATGGCGCTGCCGATCTGCTCCAGTTGGGCTGCGGTGATGTAACCGGAGCGGTAGGCGATCTCCTCGGGACAGGCCACCATCAGTCCCTGGCGCTTTTCGATTGCTTGAATGAAGAGCGCGGCATCCATCAGAGATTCGTGCGTGCCCGTATCGAGCCAGGCGGTGCCGCGTCCCATGACGACGACATCCAGTTCGCGATTCTGCAGGTACGCCTTGTTGACATCGGTGATCTCAAGCTCGCCGCGAGCGCTCAGCTTCAGCGACTTCGCGATGCTGACTACCTGTCTGTCGTAGAAGTAAAGGCCAGTAACGGCATAACGCGATTTCGGC
Source organism: Candidatus Acidiferrales bacterium (assembly GCA_035622875.1). Taxonomy (GTDB): domain Bacteria; phylum Acidobacteriota; class Terriglobia; order Acidiferrales; family UBA7541; genus Palsa-295. The sequence goes on along the minus strand of DASPUN010000033.1, from coordinate 1,378 downwards.
TGTTTCGGCTTTTCCTCGATCGTGAGTGCGTGGCCTTGCCCGTCAAATTCGACTACTCCGTAACGCTCCGGATCGTGCACAGGATAGGCAAAGACACGCGCGCCTTGAACCTTCGCCGCCGCCTCGCGCAGATCCTTGACGAGATCGTGGCCGTAAAAAATATTGTCGCCGAGGACGAGTGCGCACGGGCTTTCGCCGAGAAATGGCTCGCCCAGCAGAAACGCCTGTGCGATTCCTTCCGGCCGGGCCTGCACGCAGTACTGCAGACGGATGCCGTACTGGCTGCCATCACGCAATAGCGACTGGAACTTGGGAACATCTTCGGGCGTCGAGATGACCAGGATGTCGCGGATGCCCGCCAGCATCAGGGTGCAGAGCGGGTAGTAGATCATGGGCTTGTTGTAAACGGGAAGGAGACTCTTGCCCATGGATTGGGTTACGGGATAGAGCCGCGTGCCCGACCCGCCGGCGAGGATGATTCCCTTGTAGGATGTGCCTGCAGTCATGAGTTCAAAGCCGTAAGTTGCGAGCCGCGAGCTTTGAGCAACTTGTCACTGCCCGCTGTCATCGCTCGACCTTCGCGTTTGCAGAATAGTGTTCCGCAATCCACTGGCGATAGCTTCCGCTGGTGACATCGCGGACCCATGCCTCGTTTTCAAGATACCAGCGGACGGTCTTACGAATGCCGGTAGCGAAAGTTTCTGCCGGGCGCCATCCCAGCTCGCGCTCGATTTTGCCCGCGTCCATAGCATAACGGCGATCGTGGCCGGGGCGATCTTTCACGAATGTGATCAAGCTGCGGCGCGAACCCTGGCTACGCGGAGCCATCTCGTCAACGAGATCGCAGATTGTTTCGACGATCTCGAGGTTCGGCTTCTCGTTCCAGCCGCCGATGTTATAGGTTTCTCCGGGCCGACCGCTTCGCAGCACGGTCGCGATGGCCGAGCAGTGATCTTCGACGTAGAGCCAGTCGCGGACGTTCTTCCCGTCGCCGTAGACGGGAAGCGGTTTGCCGTCGCGCGCGTTGAGGATCATCAGCGGGATGAGCTTCTCGGGAAACTGAAAGCGGCCGTAGTTATTGGAGCAGTTCGTCGTAAGCACAGGCAGGCCGTAGGTGTGATGATAGGCGCGCACCAGGTGATCAGATGCGGCTTTGGACGCGGCGTATGGGCTGTTGGGTGCATAGGGCGTCGTTTCGCGGAAAGGAGGATCGTCCGGCCCGAGCGAGCCATAAACCTCGTCGGTCGAGACGTGCAGGAAGCGGAACTGCTCGCGCTCCCGGTCCGGCAGTGCACTCCAGTAAGCCCGGGTTTCCTCCAGCAAGGCGAATGTGCCGTCGATGTTGGTGCGGATGAAATCGTCCGGGCCGCGGATAGAA
>DASPUN010000032.1:0-3507 GCA_035622875.1 Candidatus Acidiferrales bacterium | reverse complement strand
TCAACGAACAACCGATTGACGGTCAACCGGACACTAACCGCTGGCCACTGGAGTTAAAGCGTTGCTCAAACTGAAGAAGCTTCAGATTCTGGGGTTCAAATCGTTCTGCGACCGCACCGAACTCAAGTTCCACGGGGACGGGGTGGCGGCCATCATCGGCCCCAACGGCTGCGGAAAGTCAAACATCGCCGACGCCATCTCGTGGGTGCTGGGCGAGCAATCGGCCAAGACCCTGCGCGGTTCGCGCATGGAAGACGTCATCTTCGCCGGCACGCGCGACCGCAAGCCGACCGGAATGGCCGAAGTGTCGCTCACGCTGATCGATCCTGAACTATACGCCGGTGTCGACGCCAGTGCGCCTACGGAAATCGATATCCGGGACGACATGCCGGAGGCCGATGAGAGCCACGTCGCTGACGACTGGGATGAAACCGCCATTCGCGCCCGCGCCGCCGACGACACCGCTCGCGCGGTTGAAGACGCGCAGCCCGGGCGGATGGAGGAAGTCGACGTTCCGCGCTCGAAGATCACTACTATCTCCGTCGCCTTCCCCGATGACGAGCCGGTATTTGCCCTGTCCACGGCTCTACCCGCCCATAACGTGACGGCGATTGACTTCGCTGCCGAAAAGGCCGCCCCGCACGTCGTACTCAAGATTCGCCGCCGCAAATTCAACCAGCAGCAGTTTCATCACGGAGAAATTCACGTCACCCGCCGCCTGTTCCGCTCCGGCGACAGCGAATATCTGCTGAACGGCAAACTCTGCCGCCTGCGCGACATTCAGGAGTTGTTTATGGGCACGGGCCTGGGTCCCGAATCCTACGCGCTCATTGAGCAGGGACGCATTGGCCAGATCCTCAGCAGCCGCCCCACCGACCGCCGCGCGATTCTCGAGGAGGCTGCGGGCATCACGAAGTTCAAGACCAAGAAGCGGCTGGCCGAAGCGCGCCTCGAAGATGCCAAGCTGAACCTGGCTCGCGTCAACGACATTTTTGACGAAGTCACGCGGCAGATGAATTCGCTGAAGCGCCAGGCTTCGAAGGCCGAACGCTACGCCCGCCTGCGCGACGAAATGCGCGCCAAGCTGCGCGTGGTGCTGGCGAGCAAGTTTGCCGCGATCGAGCAGGAGAGCGCCGTGATTGACTCCCAGCTCAATGCGCTGGCTGAGGAAATCCAGCACCGCACCGAAGCCGTGCAGCAGCTCGAATCCGAGCACGGGGAGCGCACCCAGCGCGGCTACGCCATCGAAACGGAACTGCGCGACAATCGCGAACGCATCAACCAGATCGCCCTCGAAATCGACCGCGCCCATGCCCGCCGGCGCCACAATGAGGAGCGATGCGCGGAGCTGATCGTCCGCTCGGCGTCCTTGGACGCCGAACAGGCCCAGGCGCGCGACCGTCGCACGCAGCTTGAAACCGAGCTCGAATCGAACCGCCAGATTCTCGAATCGGCCGCCGCCGAGGTAGCCGCCGCGCAAGCCGAACTCGCGCTCTGCCGGCAGGAAGCCGCAGCCGCAGCCGCGAATCTCGCCGAACTCGAACGCCAGCAGGAAGAATCACGTGTAGCCATCTTCGACACCGTTTCCTCTGCCTCGCGTCTGCGCAACCAGCTTGCCCAGGCCGAAGAGCGCCTCGCCGGAAATGACCGGGATGCACGCCGTCTTGAAGCCGAGATCGTAAATGCGAACTCTCAGGTCGAGGCGTTTGGCGGTCAGCGGGGCCAGCTCGCGCTCGAATTCGAAACGGTCTCCCAGCGGGTCAACAGTATCGGCGAAGAAATCAGCCAGGTGCGTCGCTTGCTCGAAAGCAAGAAACGCGAGGAATCTCACGCCAAGACCAATCTTGACGTCCTCCGCGCCGAATACGCGACGCTGCTAGGCAAGAAGAGCTCGCTTGAGGCGATCATCGCCGAGCACGGGTATTCCACAGAGTCGGTGCGCCGACTGTTTCAGTCAGGCGTTATGCAGGGAGGCCTTGCGCCTGTAGGCGTTCTGGCCGACTTTCTGGAAGTTGAACCCAAGTTCGAGCGCGTGGTCGAAGATTTCCTGCGCGATGAGCTCAATTACATCGTCGTGAAGTCGTGGGACGCGGCCGACGAAGGCCTGCGCATGCTGCGCACCGATGTGGACGGGCGCGCTACTTTCCTCGTCCATCCTGAAGACGCACAAGCCAAGTTCTCCTTTGTCCTCGACGAAGCTGCCCACTGCGCGCCGCCCGCTGCCCAGATTGTTCCACTCAAAAGCACGATCCGGGTGCTCAACGGTTTCGGCAAGTCGCTGGAGGTAATTCTGCCCAAGCTGCGCGATGGCTACATCGTTCCCGAATCTGAGGTGGCCCGCAGCCTGGCCCTCGAAAATCCCGACGCGTTCTTCCTCTCGCAGGCCGGCGAGTGCTTCCACAACGTGACCGTCACCGGCGGCAAACAGCGCGCGGAAGGCCCGCTCTCCATGAAGCGCGAGCTGCGCGATGTGCTCCGCCAGCTTGAGGACGTTGAGGGCGGCCTGCGCGATGAGGAAATGCGAGTACTGACTCTGACCCGCGAAATCAGAGATCTGACTTCCCTGCTCGAACGCCTTGAGCGGGAAAAACGCGAAGCCGAGCATCGGGCCCTGACGTCCGGCCACATGCTGCAGCAACTTGAGTCCGAGATGGCGCGCGTCGGCGAGCGGCTCAGCGTCGCTCAGGCCGAATTGCAGCAGATCGCCGGCGACCGAGCTGAGCAGCAACGCATCGTGCGCGCCCGCGAGGCTGAAATCGCGGTTGTGGAGGAGCAGCGGGCGCAGATCGAGCGCCTGATGGAAGCCGCACAACAATCCCTCACCGACCTCCGACAGCGTCGCGAAGAGTCGGCACAGACGACATCGCAACGCGCGGCCCATGTCGCCACTCTGGAAGAACGCCATCGGTCGGCTGCCGCCGTGCTGCAGCGCATCGAATCGCTCTTCCTCGAGATGGAAGAGCGGATCCAAGCAGTGACGTCTCAGATCGAAGGCGCCGCGGCCGAGAAACTGCAGCGCGAGACCGAAAATCGGCAGCTGCAGGAGCGCGCCACAGAGCTCGAGGCCGAGCGCAATGCCGCTCAGGCCCGCGAAGGATTACTGCAGTTTGAAACCGAGCAACTGCGAGCCCGGCTCACGGAAATCGACGATCTGCTGCGCAACAGCCGCCTGCTGCTCGACCAGGCCCGCGATCGGCGGGGAGAATTGTCGGCCACCGCGGCGAAACTCCAGTCGGACGCGCAATATATGTCGGAGACATGCCTGAACGAGCTCGGCATCGAGAGCACGGCACTCATGAGCGACACCACGCTCGTCATGCTCACAGGTGACGAACTCGCCACTGAAGACCAGATCTACCGAGACATGCGCGCCAAGCTCGAAGCCATGGGCCCGGTGAACATGATGGCTCTGGAGGAGTACCAGGAAACGGCCGAGCGCCACACTTTCCTCGAAACTCAGCGGCAAGACTTGATTGCCTCGATCGAGAACACGACCGCAACGATTCG
>DASPUN010000031.1:0-3725 GCA_035622875.1 Candidatus Acidiferrales bacterium | reverse complement strand
CAGCGCATCGGCTCCGGCGGCGACCGACGCCCGCGCCATGGGGGCGACCTTATCGCGGCGGCCCGTTCCGTGCGAAGGATCCGCTGTCATGGGCAGGTGCGACAGCTTGTGAATGATCGGGATCGCAGAAATGTCCATGGTGTTGCGGGTGTAGGTCTCAAAGGTGCGGATGCCCCGCTCGCACAGAATCACATCATAATTTCCGCCGGCCATGATGTATTCGGCCGACAGCAGCAGTTCTTCCAGAGTCGCTGCAATCCCGCGCTTCAGCAGCACCGGCTTGCGCACCTTTCCCAGTTCGCGTAGCAAATTGAAGTTCTGCATATTGCGCGCGCCTACCTGCAAAATGTCGACGTAGGGCAGCATGAGCGGAATCTGCGAGATTTCCATGACCTCGCTGATGACCAGAAGCCGGAACTTCTCGCCGGCTTCGCGCAGCAGCTTCAACGCATCTTCGCCGTGCCCCTGAAACGAGTAGGGAGAGCTCCGCGGTTTGAACGCCCCGCCCCGCAGGACTTTCGCGCCGGCCTTCGCCACCGCCTCCGCTGTCGTGAAGAGCTGCTCGCGCGATTCCACCGAGCATGGCCCAGCCATCACAATCACTTCGTTGCCGCCCACTCCGATCCCGTTCGATAACTTGACCACCGTGCCCTCGGGCCGGAAACTTCTCCCCGCCAGCTTGTACGGCGAACTGATGCGGTGGACTTCCTGCACCCCGGGCAGCAACTCCAGAATGCGGATGTCGAAATCAATGCCCGACCCCACTGCGCCCAGCACGGTCATTCGGGCTCCGGTCGAGCGGTGGACCTCAAAACCCATCTTGACCAGGTTCTCAATGACCTGCTGAATTTGCGCCTCGTCGGCGCCTTCCTGCATGGCAACAATCATTTGAAACCAGCTTTCAGCCGTCAGCTATGAGCTCTTCAGCTCGTGGGAGAGCCGGATACTCTGATGGCTATTCAATCGTTTATTTCCGAATCCAACTCTGATTCCGTCTCGGACGGCCCTGTCGCGGGCGCAATTTCTTCCTTCTGAATATTCCGCATCACGTCCATGATGCGTTCGTAGATCCGCACCAAATCGCGATCGGGCAGGGGGCCGCGATTCGCTTCCTGCACGTTCCCGAGCACCAGACGCTCACGATCGGGCTCATACACAGGCAAATTCGTATCGCGTTTCAGGCGGCCTATTTCCACCGCAGCGCGGGCCCTCTCGCTCAGCAAGGCTACGAGCTTGCGGTCGAGCTCATCGATTTTCTTTCGCCAATCTTCGATGTCCATGAAGCTCTCAGATTTCAGCCGTTACCTTCAGCCTGCGGTGTCCAGGCGCGAAAACTCACTCCAATCAAGCCACGCGTCACGACGCATTCGCCGAAAGCGGGCGGCTGCTGGCTGATAGCTGTCCAACAAAATCTGCCACCGCCTTCGCTTCGCGGCCGCGGCTCCGTTCAATGATTTCCACAATGGCGCTGCCTACGACGACCGCATCGGCAAACTCCCCGACTTCGGCGAACTGCGCCGCGGTTGAAATGCCGAATCCCAGCGCGATGGGCAACTGTGTGACCCGGCGCAACCGCTGAACCAGTTTGTGCGCGTCGTCCGCTAACTGTTGCCTCTGCCCCGTCACTCCGGTGCGCGACACCGCGTATACGAATCCGCGCGATGCCGCCGCGATGTGCTTCAGCCGCTCATCGGTACTGGTGGGCGCAGCCAGGAAAACCGGGGCCAGATCATGCGCCCGCATTGCTTGCAGGTATTCGCCGGCTTCTTCCACAGGCAGGTCGGTCACCAGCACTCCATCGACGCCCGCTGCTCGTGCGACCTTGCAGAATTTCTCCATGCCCATGCGCAAGATGGGATTCAGATATGAAAACACGATCAATCCCGTCGACTGCGCATGCTCACGAAGTTCTGCTGCCAGCGTCAACACCTGCGCGAGCGTCGTCCCATGCCGCAAAGCGCGCTCGCTCGCCCTCTGGATCACGGGACCGTCGGCCACGGGATCGCTGAACGGCACGCCCAGTTCGATCGCGTCCGCACCGGCCTCGATCGCGGCGAGCACGATGTCGCGTGTCGTCGCCAGATCCGGGTCGCCGCAGGTCACGTATACGACCAGCGCGGGCTTCCTGTAAAAAGTCAGAGGCATAGACAGAATCGCAGATTGGAGATTTCAGAGTTCAGATTGAGCGTCGAGCCAGATCGCCGGCGTTGGCCGGCATCTGCAATCTGCGATCTAACATCGTCAATCGATCTTCAGGTTCTCCCTTAAGATTCCAATATCTTTGTCCCCACGTCCGGAAATGTTCACGATGACGATATCCGACTTTTTCATCTTAGGCGCGCGCTTAATGACTTCCGCCACAGCATGCGCCGACTCGAGCGCAGGAATGATTCCTTCCGTTCTCGCGAGCAGAGTCGTGGCTTCTAGCGTCTCGGCATCGGAAGCTGCAACGTATTCCGCGCGCGTCGTGTCGTGCAACCAGGCATGCTCGGGGCCGATCGACGGATAATCCAGGCCCGCCGAGATCGAATGGGTCGTGGCAATCTGCCCGGCTTGATCCTGTAACACGTAAGAGTGGGTTCCCTGCAACACTCCGGGCGATCCTCCGCAGAAACGCGCCGCGTGCTCGCCGAGCCGGTCGCCGTGACCGCCGGCCTCGACTCCGATTAGCCGCACTTTCTTGTCTTTCATAAAATCGTAAAAAATCCCGATGGAATTCGATCCGCCACCGACGCAGGCGATGATTGCCGACGGCAGTTTTCCCTCGGCCTTGAGGATCTGCGCCCGCGCCTCGCGTCCGATCACGCGGTGGAAGTCGCGCACCATGGTCGGATACGGATGAGCTCCCAGCACGCTGCCCAGCAAATAGTGCGTCGTGCGCACGTTGGTGACCCAGTCGCGCATGGCCTCGTTGATGGCGTCTTTCAACGTGCGTGAGCCCGAATCTACTCCGCGCACCTCGGCGCCGAGCAAACGCATGCGGAAGACATTCAGTTCCTGGCGCCGCATGTCCTCGGTGCCCATGTAGACCACGCACTCGAATCCAAGCAACGCGCAGACCGTGGCGGTTGCCACCCCATGCTGTCCCGCGCCGGTTTCCGCAATCACGCGGCGTTTGCCCATACGCTCGACCAGAAGCGCCTGGCCCAGGCAGTTGTTGATCTTGTGCGCACCGGTGTGCAGCAGATCTTCGCGCTTCAAATAGATCTTCGCGCCGCCGAGTTTCTGAGTGAGCCGCCGCGCAAAAAACAACGGTGTCGGCCGCCCGGCGTAGGTTCGCAGCAATTCGTCGAGACGCGCCTGGAATTTTCGGTCGCGCTTCGCCTTCTCGTACTCGAGTTCCAGTTCCTCGAGCGCCACCATCAAAGTCTCGGGCACGTAGCGTCCACCGTAGACGCCGAAGCGCCCCGGCTCTTTCGATGAAGTAAAGACACCAGGGTGCCCCATTTCTCGCGCGCTCCTTGCGCGAGAAGTGGGGATTCTGATTCTCGTGGTTCTGGGAACCGTCGCCATCTCTAGCTCGCCTTTCTGTCGAACTCGCGCACCGCGCGTACAAAGGCCCGCACCTTCTCGGGGTCCTTTTTCCCAGGATGCGCCTCGACGCCGGAAGCCACGTCTACTCCCCAAGGCTGGAGGACACGAATCGCCTCTCCGACGTTTTGCGGAGTTAGGCCACCGGCCGCAACGACTCTCCCGAGCCGTTTGATGTCGCTCAGTACCGGCAC
>DASPUN010000030.1:0-6901 GCA_035622875.1 Candidatus Acidiferrales bacterium | reverse complement strand
AGCGAGACATAAGTAATGCGGTAGCGCAGGAAGGCGTCGCGCACGAATTCCGGCCGCAACGTGCGCAAATGCACGACGCACGCGCCGCAAACGAACGGGCCGATGAAGCCGACCATGAAGTCGATAGCGTGGTTGGTCGGCAGAATGCTCAGGTAACGCACGCCGGGCCAAAAGGGATACCAGGCCGTGAGCGCGCGGCACTGTTCCAGATAGTTCTCGTGCGTGAGGACGCAGCCTTTGGGGCGACCGCCGGTTCCGGAGGAATAGACAATACAGGCGACATCGTCACTCTGTCGCATCACGAAATCGGGAGCGCCTTTGCGTTTGAAATCCTCCCAGCGAAACGCTCCCGCCAGATCGGCGCCCAACGGCGCCTCGGTCACGAGCACGATCTTCGTGCCGATCTTTGCGAATTCCGGGGACTGCATGATAGCCCGCCACAGGTGGTGCTCGACGACCAGCACTTTTGCCTTCGAGTGCGCGAGCAATTGCAGGTGTTCTTCTGCGGTCAGCTTGTAGTCGAGCGGAACCAAAACGCCGCCGCAATAGAAGACGGCATAGGCGGAAATCAACCACTTCGACTGATTGGTCATGATGATGGCGGCGCGCTCGCCGGGATCGAAGTCGGCGTCCTCGAGAGCGCGGGCCAGAGGAAGGGCGATTTCCTTGAAGTCAGAGTAGGTCAGGCGCAGCTTCTCGCGATCGCGATCGGCCTCAATCAGGCAGACCTGCGAGGAGAAGCGCTCGAGCGCGTCGCGCAACGCGGCGCCCAGACAGGTGTATTGGTTGAGATCGAGCATGGGAAATTGTTGATTCTAGATTGTTGATTGTTGATTGAACAGCCAAACTCGCTGCGCGCCGGTTCTCGTTCAACAATCAAAAATCATCATTCAACAATTTGGACCTCACAACCGAGCCTGGATCTTGCCGGCCAGCATGCGGAAATTGTTCACGCCTTGCAGTTCGTAGTCGGGCAACTCAACCTGAAAATGGCTTTCCAGCTTGGTGAGCAGGTCAAGCGTCTGCAGGCTGTCAATGCCGAGCGCCTTGAAAAAGTCTTCGTCGGCAGAGAGTTTCTCGCGCGGCACTTTGAAGTGGGCTGCTGCCAGAGCCAGAATTTCGTCGAGCGTTTTCTCAGCGGTTTCCATAAAGAATTATTGTAATTCACCGGCTAAGGTAAGTACGGCTGCGCGTCTGTGCTCTCGACGAACTTCTTCAGTCCCGCCTGTACTGCCGGGCGCGGAAATAGCTCACAGAAAATATCGATCTCCCGGCGGAGCTCGTCGTAGGGGACCGGCTTGACGAATTTCTTGGCCGCGATCGCGGTTTCGCGGTCGAACTTTCCGATCTGCGCTCCCGTGGCGCGCGCCGCGCGCAAGGCCTCGCCTTCGGCCACAACCTGGCTGACCAATCCAATCTGCTGAGCCTTGGTAGCGTTAAAACTTCGGCCGGTGAGCAGCAGGTCGCGCACGACGGCGTTGCCCAGATCCCTTTTCAGGCGCGGGATGCCGCCGAAGCCGGGGATCAACCCTAAACGCAGTTCCGGAAAACAGAAGCGCGCCATCTTGTCGGCGATGATCAGATCGCACACCAGAGCCAGTTCAAAGCCTCCGCCGAAGGTTACGCCGTGGACGGCGGCAATCGTCGTCAAGGGCGAAGCGTCGATCCGGTTGAACACGCGGTGAATCCGTTCCAGGAAATCGCGGACTCCACGCGCGGCCTCGGCCTTCTCCATCGCCTGCGACCGCTGATACAGTTCGCGCAGATCGGCGCCAGCGCAGAAACCGGACTTCAACTCGCTATGGATGATGAGAGTATGAGCCTCGCGCTCCGGGCCGTCGAGAGCTGCCGTGAATCTCTCGAGTTCTCCGAGCGATGCCGATCCGATTTCGTTACACGGATCGCGGTGCAGCGCCAGCTCGATAATGCCGTCCTGTAGTTGCCAAGATAGGGCCTGCCCCTCAAATTGAGGCATGCGTGACGGCTTTTCGGTTTGAGTCGATGTGGACATCAAGTGTGGCTTATTCCATAGCGCCAAAGACGACCACTAGGGCTGAAGCCCCCTCAATTTCTGAATCTTACGCGGCCCTGAAGGGCCGCTCTTCCACGTTACGGTGACTGCGCGGGACGCTCCAACACTATACCGCCTGCTTCACCCGGTACATCTCGTCGATTTCACCCTTCATGCGCGCGGAGATCAAATCGCGCTTCAGCTTGCCGTTGGCCGTGAGCATTCCGTTTTCGATCGAGAACGGCTCCGGGCGCAGGCAAAAAGCCCGTACCTGCTTGTAATGCGGAAGGTCCGGGTTCACGGCGTCGAACGCGGCCTGGACTTGCTCGTCCGGCACACCACCCGTAACGATCGCCGACAAGTATCCCCGGCCATTGCCCACCACCACTACCTGTGCGGCGGGCGGCAGGTGACGCGCGATCTCCTCTTCGATCGTTTCCGGGGCAATCTTGTGGCCGGATCCCAGCACGATCAGATTTTTGATCCGCCCGACGATGCGCCAGTTGCCGGTCGCGTCCATTTCGCCCTGATCTCCGGTATGAAACCATCCGTCGCGAAGCACTTCTGCCGTTTGTTGCGGACGGTTCCAGTATCCGGGAAAAACGTTGGGCCCGCGCACCACAATTTCCTCGTTTTGCCCGAGCCGCATTTCGATGCCCGGAATCGCCGGCCCCACGCGGCCGGGCACAGGATGGGCCGGATCGTCCATGGTGCAGATGCCGGTCGTTTCCGTAAGGCCGTAGACCTGCAACACCGGGATGCCGAGCATGCGGAAGTAGTCCTGCGTCTCGGGCGGGAGCGGAGCCGAGCCGCAAATCAGCGCCTTCAGGTTCTCGCCGACCATCTTCTTGCGGATCGTGGGAAAAACCAACGCGTTCGCGAGCCAAAGCCAGAGGGCATCGGCGGCCTGCGACTGTTTTTCATTTTGCCGCGCCCAAGCGGTTTTGGCGCGAGCATAGATCGTGAGCGCGATCCCACCTTTGCTCCCCAACTGCTCGTCGACCGCGCGGCGCATGCGTTCGAGCAACTGTGGGACGTTCAGAAAATAGTGCGGCGCCGCCGCAGGCATGTCACTGGGAATTTTCGTCAGATCGGTGTTCAACGTCACCAGGCTGCCTCGCAGCATGAACGTCAAGACGGCGATCCACGACGCGCAAAAACTGAAGGGCAGATAGTGGAAGACGCGGTCTTGACCGGTTCGCCCGCCCATAAGCTGATCGAGCCGCGCTGAAGTGCAGCCCAGCATGAAGCCAACGTTGGCCGCGGTCAGCACCACGCCCTTAGCCTCACCCGATGTGCCCGACGTGTAGATGATGGTGACCGGATCTTCGTCGCGCACCTGGGGCCGATCGAGTGAGACGCCCTCGACCCCCACGAAGATCTCGTCGAAGAGGAAGTGCAGTGGCGCATCCGGCCAGGCTTCAACAATTCCGTTGCGTAGCGACGCGTCGCCACAGCACACCAGCGAGGGCGCGCTGTCCTTCATCAGTCCGACCAATTCGGCCGGGGCCTGACGAAAATACAAAGGAACAACGATCAGACCTTCAGCCATGGCAGCCAGGTCCAGCGCCACCCAGCGGATGCTGTTCGCTGCGAGCAGGCCGCAGCGATCGCCCTTCTGGAGTCCCTTGGACGCGAGAAACGTGCGCGCTTTGCGGATCAGTTCGAGAAACTCGGCGCCGGTCACGGCCGCGATCCGGCCGTCGCGCATCTCCTGCAGCACTGGACTGTCCGGAGTCTGCTTGAGTTGCGAGAATATGTCTCCGACAAATGGCATGAATGTTTGCGCCGAAGTGCGCTCAGCTATACGCTGCCACCAGCTGGCGCAGCGTGCCGTTCATGGGCGGCAGGTAGTCCTCCCAACTCCATTCCCCGCGCCGCGTGGGAAATTCGGGAAAGCGCCGCTGAACTTCTTCTTCAAAGAACACGCCCATACGGGCCATCACCTTCAGATTCCTGACCACCGTTCTGGCGATTCCGTCTGCGATGCGATCGCCCTCTATCGCCAGAGTCTCAAGCGCCGCTAGCAAACGCGGCTCGAGATCGGGATCATCCACGTTCATGAGCAGGTCATGGTGGTCGCGCTCGCGCATGAGGTTACGGATGCGTTCGTCCATGGTGATGCCGGCTGAAGGCACGAGCGCCGGCATGCAGGTCACAATGCCGTGGTAGCGCGAGGAAGCCATCATGTGGCAGGCGCGCAGGATGCTCACCAGTTCGTACATGTTGTATTGGTCGGAGGTGAGAACCGGCACGCCGCCCAGTTTCTCGGAAATGCGATTCGCCGGTCGCGCGTCGAGGCGCTCGGTGGCGGCAAGGATCACGAACACATTCCGCTTCCTGCGGAATGCATCGACCGCGTTGGCAATCGAGGTCAGGTAGTGCTCGTAGGCAAGATCAGCCGCAGGACCGGAGTTGTGGAAGTAGGGTCCGCGATAGTGAGTCTTTTTGTAGGCGCCGGTCAGAGTGTGCAATGTTGCCTTGGCGATCGACGCCTTTACGGGCCACTCGAACGGATTGATCGGGCACACCACAAGGATTGGCGCCTTGCCGTCCCAACCGATCTGGCGCAACACGCTTTGCGCATATTCTGGCGGACGCGGTTCAAAGGTCCAGGCCGTGTCGGTTCCGAGTTCTGTGGGAACGCCCAGATCGCGCAGCAGAGTGCGCGATTCTTCGTTGCGCGTGATGATCAGGGAATTCTTGCAGTAGCGGCCGCACATTTTCGCAAGCAGCGGATCCATGTTCCCGGCCTCTCCACCGTAGCCAACGGAGAGCTTGTTCTGCGCTGCGGCGATGCCGAGGGAGCCGATCATCATCGTGGTGAGCGCGTTGGCGAACTTGCTCTTGAACATCGACCCTTCGCAGGCGATGACGCCGTGGTGCTTCGGCACTTCGTCGTAGAGGAACGGCGGAAAAATGTCGGGCAGGCGAACCGGAGCTGTGCCGTCGAAATAGCCTTTGGAGCGCTCAAAATCGAAGGTCATCGCGGTGAAATCGACGCGCTCAGCGCCCAGGATGTGGCGTATCTGGCGCAGCATTTCCTCGACACGAACGTCCGACCCCATGTTGCGCGTGCCGTTGTAGCCGGCGAAGAACAGTTTCAGCTTCTCGCCCGGCTGCCAGGGCTTACCTGCTCCCAGCATCCATCGGACTTTCGCTCGCTCGATGTTGGCGCTGACCCACGTTTCCAGAATGAAGTCCATCATGCGGCGGTACCTCCTGCAGCCGCGGGCCACGGCAGGTAGTGGTACTCGAACTGATTATCGCGGCTGAACTGCAGCAAGGGAAAGCTGTATTGCGAAAACGGAACCGGCTTGCGCCCCAGTTCAGAGGTCACGCGCGTGTTGTCGAATACCGTGTTCCACACGAGATAGGGCATGAATACCTTCATGAGCGAGGCGCCGTAGCCGAGCGACCCTTTGCGATTGGAGAGAAAGTTCACCGAACCGCTGAATGGCCTCTCGGTAAACGGCAGAAATACGGGCGGGCGTTTCTTCTGAGCGGCAGCTAAAGCTGTGGTCAGTTCGCGGAACGTCTGCGAGCCCGTCCCAGAGGACAGATGATACGTGTCGTAGCGCGGCTGGTCTTTCTGATGCAGCATCGCGATGGCGTCGGCGACGAAATCCACGTTCACGATGTCGACCTTGTCAGTGGGACGAAATGGCAGCGCGGGAAGGCCTGCGAGAAAAACGAACGCCTTGACCATGTCGAACTGGGTGGTCTCGGCGTGGCGGCTGTCGCCGAGCACGATGCTTGGGCGGAAGATAGTCTTCGGCGTGTCCGGCAGCAGTACCCGTGTCATGTGCTCGCAGAATTTCTTGGTACGCGCGTAAGGGTCGTAATCAGAGCGGTCCCACTCGATCGAGCGGTCTTCAGTCACGACTTCGTTGCTGCGCTTGCCGGCAACTGCCACGGTGCTGACTTCGCTGAAACGGCGCAGGCCATGGTAGTGCTCGGCATGCCGGGCCAGCGTGAGCACTTCGAGCGTGCCGCGGAGATTCACATTCAGGCAACTCTTCTCCGACTTGCGGTTCAGCGACGCGGCGCAGTGAATCACGGAATCGGTGGTGTGCACCAGGCGGTCATATTCATCGCGGTTCAAGCCAAAGCCGGGCGCGGTCAGATCGCCGCAGAAGACCCGGACCTTGGTCTGCAAAAACTCATAGAAGCGCGGAAACGGCAGATGCATCTGCAGCGCACGCCACAGGCGCAGCTGCGCTTCCTGCCGATCGCGCGCGCGCACCAGCACATTCAGGGCTGCGCCATATCCTTCCAGCAGGTTGGCGGCAACGTGCGCGCCAATGTATCCGGTCGACCCGGTCAGGAATATCGCCACGTCGCTCCATTGGTCCCGGTTTTCACGGCGTCTCCGTTGGCGGGCGCGAGCTGGAAGCTGCGGGGAGCGCGCGCTTCCAGCGGTCGGCCTTCAATCAGCGGATAGGTCCAGCGGCGTAGAGCCGGGATGTGAATGTTGATCCAGTACTCCCACCAGTCCAGCGAGCGCGTATCGTAGCCGAAATCGTCGCGCTCCTCGGGGACGAGCGCGTGGGAGAGCTTCTGAATATTGTCGGCCGCGAAATCGTGCTCATTCAGCAGGATGAACGGCTCGAACAGTTCGATGAGCTTTTCCAGCCGCTCCAGATTGCGTTCCGTCTTGGCCAGCGGCGCCTTCTTCAGCGGCAGCGGCGACATGATGGCCTGAATCGACTTCACGATCGCCCGTTGTGCCGGCGCAGACATACGGTTGTAACGGGTCTTCGAAACCGGAATGGCGTCAAAACGCAGGCGCAGCCAGGACTCCAGGCCCTCCTGCGCGCGGTAGTGTTTTCGGTGCGCAAGCGAGGTCAGCTCGATCGAGCGGCCCATGTCGCAGGGATTCGTCACCGA